>DUSK01000051.1 GCA_012842275.1 Syntrophaceticus sp.
ATACATGGGTAGTATTCAAGACCGCGAACCGTATATTTTAAATTATTTGATTGAGTTCCAAAATTCTATCTGGTTGAGTTGCTTTGGTGGTTACAGGAAACAACCTACTTTTACTTGACAGCATCCTGTCACCATTTAGGTTTGCAGGCGGTATGCTCACTGTGCTATAATAAACAGCGTCAGATCTGGAGGTGAGGTTTAATGAAAAAGGGTATTCATCCGAAGTATCAGAAGGCTACGATTTCCTGTGCCTGTGGAGCCCGTTTTGAAATCGGTTCTACTGTACCAAGCATGAGGGTAGAGGTCTGCTCTAACTGCCATCCCTTCTATACTGGGACCAGGACTAGGGTTGTGGAAAAGGGCGGACGTGTGGAAAGGTTCAGGAAGAAATACGGGGCATCTGACAGAGGTTAGCATCTCTTCTCTCACTTGTTTTTTATAGCTGCAGAGGGAGGGGATGTTTTGTCTGGGAAAACAGGGAAGAATGTTTTTCAGTATGGGGGCCAGGCGGTTATTGAAGGTGTAATGATGCGGGGCCCTCATAAAATTGCAACTGCGGTCCGGTCAGGTGAGGAAATTATTATCCACCAGGAAAAGATTACTCCCTGGTCGGATTATTTTTCTATTCTAAAATGGCCTTTGATTCGAGGTGCAGTTGCGCTCATTGAATCTATGGTCATCGGGATTAGGAGTTTGAACCTCTCTGCCTCACTTGCTCTGGGTGATGAGGAAGAGGAGGGTTTGAGTACTTTTGAGATGGTTTTGACCGTGGCGCTTGCCCTTCTGCTAGCTACAGGTCTCTTTATATTATTACCCACCTGGTTGGGGCATCTGACCAGTGGACGGTTTCCCGTCTGGGTGCAGAACCTTGTTGAGGGGATCACCCGGTTGGGGCTTTTTCTGGCTTACCTGTTTGGGATCCGTGCTTTGGAGGATATCAGGCGGGTTTTTCAGTACCACGGGGCTGAGCACAAGGCTATTAATACCTATGAAGATGGTGCTGAACTTACGGTCGAAGAGGTGGCTAAACGTTCCCGACAGCATCCCAGTTGCGGCACCTCTTTTATTCTCTATGTGCTGCTGATCAGCATTATTGTCTTTTCCTTTTTAGGTAATGGGCCCTGGTGGTGGAAGTTTGGGTCCCGCCTCTTGTTATTACCAATGATCGCCGGCCTGGGATATGAATTTATCCGTTTATCCAGGAGGTACAGAAAGCAGATGAGGTTTCTCATCGCTCCTGGTCTTTGGGTACAGAATCTTACTACCGGAGAGCCGGACTCAGGCCAGATTGAGGTGGCAATTGCGGCACTGAAAAGTGTTTTAGTTCCCCCGCCTGGTGCTGCTGCCTCAGGTGATTGAACTTAAGTATTCGGATGGAAGGGGGTTGGCTGGTTATGCTGGAAAAACTTGAAGAAGTAGAAGCCCGCTTTACGGAGTTGGAAAGCAAGCTCAGCGACCCAGCGGTGCTTAAAGATATGAATCAGTATCGGGAGCTCGCCAAAAAACATGCAGAACTGTCTGAGATAGTGACAGCTTACAGGGAATATAAAAAAATCATTGAAGATATAGAGAGTGCTAAAGAACTGCTAAATGAGGATGATCCTGAGATTCAGCAACTTGCAGAAACCGAATTGTCCCAACTCAAAGAGATAAAGGACAGTATGGAGGAAAAACTGAAGATTCTGCTGCTGCCCAAGGATCCCAGAGATGAGAAGAATGTTATTGTGGAGATCCGGGCCGGTACTGGAGGGGAAGAAGCTGCCCTTTTTGCCAGCGATCTTTTTCGTATGTACTCTTATTATGCTGAGCGGCAGGGCTGGAAGGTGGAGGTATTAAGCTCACACCCCACCGATATGGGGGGCTTCAAGGAAATTATCTTTCAGGTGAACGGGGACCATGTTTTCAGCAAATTGAAATATGAAAGCGGTGTTCACCGGGTGCAGCGCATCCCGGTTACTGAATCGGGAGGCCGTATTCATACCAGTGCAGCCACTGTTGCGGTGCTTCCTGAAGCAGAGGAGGTGGATGTGGAAATCAATCCCCAGGATCTGCGGATTGATATTTTCTGCTCCAGCGGCCCCGGGGGCCAGTCTGTGAACACCACCCAGTCCGCTGTAAGGATCACACACCTCCCTACAGGTATAGTGGTTTCCTGTCAGGATGAAAAATCGCAGCACAAAAATAAGGAAAAGGCGATGCGGGTCCTGCGTGCCCGGCTGTTGGCCCAGGCAGAGGAGGAACAGCAGGGAGAGATCTCATCAATGCGCAGGTCCATGATCGGCAGTGGTGACCGCAGTGAGCGGATCAGAACCTATAACTTTCCCCAGGGGAGGGTTACCGATCACCGCATCGGATTGAGTCTTTATCGTTTAAATGACATCCTGGAAGGGGACCTTGATGAAGTGATCACCGCATTGATCACAGCACAGAGGGCCGAGCAATTGCAGGGGGAATTATTCCAGGAAAATTCCGCTAGTTAAGAGATGAACTGCAGAGAACTGCTGATCAAAGGAACAGAACTATTGAAAAAAAGGGGGATCAATTCTCCCCGTCTGGATGCAGAGGTGTTGTTGGCCTCTGCCTGGGGGCGGGAGAGGGCTGATCTCTTGATTTTTTCTGAAGACCAGGTGCCAAAAGAGGTGCAACTGGTTTTTTACGATCTCTTGAGTCAGCGCAGCAAAGGGATACCTGTCGCTTATCTCACCGGGGAAAAGGAGTTTATGTCTCTTGATTTCTATGTTAATTCTGATGTTCTGATCCCCCGGCCGGAAACTGAACTGCTGGTAGAATGGGTTTTGGAGTTCCTGGCGAAGCTGGATAAGCCTTTGAAAACTGCCGGGGATATCACAACTGGTCATGTGATTGGTGGTGAGGAAAAACATCTAGTGGCTGATGTGGGCACAGGTTCAGGGGCGGTTGCAGTAAGCCTTGCCCACTATAACCCTAAAGTAAAAGTTCTTGCCATCGATATTTCACACAAGGCTCTGAAAACAGCGGCCAGAAATGCTGATCGCCATGGTGTAAAGGGACGTGTCCGGTTCCTGCAGGGAGACCTGCTCACCCCGCTCCTTGAGCAGGGATTGATAGGTATGGGGACAGCAGTTGCTGCTAATCTCCCCTATATTCCCACAGCTGATCTGCCGGATCTGCCTATAGATGTTCAATATGAACCGAAAAATGCTTTAGATGGAGGGAAGGATGGGCTGGAGCATTACAGAAGGCTTATCCCCCAAGCTGAGCTCTTTCTTGCCCCAGGAGGCCTGCTGGCCTGTGAGATAGGTGCCGGGCAGGGTGAAGTTCTGGCAGGGTTGCTGCAACAAGAAGGATGGAACAGGGTTAAAGTGCTCAAAGATTATGCAGGAAGGGAGAGAGTTGTTACAGCAGTCAAACAGGACCGATCAGGGGGACAGGTTGGGTGATCGGGCCGTGCGAAGGGACAGTCCCCGGCCTGATCAGGGGGAGAGACCTTGATCTCAGCGCGGCTTTTGATATATGGAAAGTAAGAGGTTAAAAGTGAGAATAAAAAAGAGAGGATCTGGATTATGATCCTCTCTCCTTATCAACAGATTTTTTATAATCCTAAACAATGACAAAGAGGATTACATAGTAAATAATCAGCATGGCAAGCCCCAGGGGCACTCCCAGTCTTGCCCATTCGGAACTGGTGATCTTCAGCTTGCAGGCGGAAATGATATTGGGGATGTTTCCCGGGATGAGCATCCCTCCGCTGACCAGCAGTCCCATGAGGATCGCTTCGATCTGCAACCCACTCATAGCTGGGCTGATTTCCGCGGCAGCGAGTGTGGCATTGTCGAGCACCGCAGAGAGCATATTGATCCAGTAAAGGATGCGTCCATCCAGATGGATAATATAAGCATCGATCACCGGTTTGAAGCCCTGGCCCAATAGTTCCAGAGCCATGATGAACAGGAAGATCTTGCCTGCTCTAAGCAAAACACCCTTGGTTGTTTCATCTTCAAGGTCCACTGTCTCACCGGTATCATCATCTTTTGTCCTACTTTTTACAGCAAAGCTGCCTAACACTCCAAAAGCGATAACTCCTGGTATAATGAAAACACCCAACAGTTTCAACAGGTAGAAAAATTCTTCATTTAGTTTAGAAACAACAATTGTGGAAAGGGGTTCACCGATGGGTGTCAGCGCAGCACCTAATCCGATAGAAAAACACCCTATGATGGTGGTGTTGATCTTTTCTTTTCTCTGTAGAGGGAGGGCGTTGATTATCTCGGATAGGATAAGTGCTGAAATGATGGCTGTGATAATGCTGGAACAGAGGCCAAGCAGTACTACCATGAGAAAAATAAACAGATTGAGGGGTATGTGTTCGAGGATTTTACTGATCCATATGTGAATATTATTTTGAAAGCGGGCGAAAAGCAGACCGAAAATGAGAACTGCCGCTGTGATCATATACATCAAGTGATTGGTAATTATTTCGTGAATCAATTCTGTATTCAAAACTCCGGAGATGATGGTTGCCGCTAGTCCCATTACGAAGAGAAAGGGTTCCAGGTTGCGTTCTATCACCTTTACGAAAAACGGCAGGGTTAATACTAGTACTAGAATTATTAATAGTCCGACTAACAAATGACAGCGCCTCCTTTTAAGACTATAATTAGTGTATATAAGTAAAACTCATCACAATACTTTATTATTATACAGCTTGTACTTTTTTGCAACAATAATGAAATTACCTAAATGAGGTAATGTTAATATAGTGTGGATCAATGATGCAGAATTTGGAGGTGCTTAAAACGCAATACTTAATAGTAGATCCTAAATCCCCTGAATCTAAACAGATTAAAAAAGCAGCAGGGGTGATCAAAAAGGGTGGTCTGGTGGCTTTTCCCACAGAGACCGTTTATGGGTTGGGCGCTGACGGGCTGAACACGGAGGCAGTGAACAAAATATTCCAGGTTAAAGGAAGGCCCAGGAAAAATCCCTTGATTTTACATGTTTCCTCACTGGACCAGGCAAAGTCGCTGAGCTCCAACTGGCCGCAGACAGCTGATATCCTGGCGAAAAGCTTTTGGCCGGGGCCTATAACTTTGATACTTCCCCGTGCAGAGGGGATCCCTGATGCAGTTACTGCTGGCCTGCCTACTATAGCTCTGCGCTATCCCAGCAGCCCTATTGCCCTTGCTTTGATAGAGGCAAGCGGTGTGCCTATTGCTGCACCCAGTGCCAATCTATCCGGACGCCCCAGTCCTACACGGGCTGAGGATGTTCTGGCGGACCTCAATGGAAAGATCGATATGATCCTGGATGGGGGGCCTGCAGAGGTGGGTGTGGAATCCACTATATTGAGCCTAACTGGGGAGCAGCCGGTTCTTCTGAGGCCAGGTGGTATAACCAGAGAAGAGATTGAAGATGTTTTAAAAAAGAGAATTATTGTTCCTGATGCTGTCCTATCCCCGGACAAGCCTGCTGGGGATGATGCAGCTCCCTGTCCCGGCTATTATTTTAAACACTATGCCCCCCGGGCTCAGGTGATTATGGTTACCGGAGAGCCGGAGGAACAGGCTGCTAAGGTGGAAAAATACTTAACCCAAAACCGGGGGAAACGAATAGGGGTATTGGCTACCAGTGAAAACTACTCTTTATACCGGAATTTTACTATTCCGCCCTTTTATCTGGCTTCACTGGGTTCAAGATACTGTACAGAAGAGATCGCTAACCACTTGTTCAGCGCTTTGCGGGATTGCGATAGGGCAGGGGTTGAGGTGATTCTGGTGGAAACAGTGGCACCTGAAGGAATGGGTTTGGCTGTGATGAACCGTTTGTGCCGCGCTGCTGAACAGCAGAAGATCTGACAGAAAAGAGGTTTCTTGCGTGAATGCTCTGTTGACTTATTTCCTTGTTGCAGTTGCTTTGGGGGCGGATGCATTTTCCCTGGCTCTGGGCTTGGGTATGAACAAGCCTTGCCGGGGTTCGATTCTGCGTACATCTCTCAGTGTGGGAGTGTTTCATGTGATCATGCCCCTGGCGGGTATCCTGGTAGGGGGGGTTCTGGGAACAGTAGTGGGAAATCTGGCTGTCTGGATTGGCGGTACCATCTTGGTTTTGTTGGGGTTGAAAATGATCCGGGAGGGCTGGCCCTGGCGGAGGGAGGTATTTAGTTTCAAAGATGCTAAAGCAGCTCTGCCGGCTCTACAGAAAAGCAATCCATTTTGCTGGGCGGGGATTTTGGGGTTAAGCTGGTGTGTCAGTGTAGATGCCTTTGGAGCAGGGGTGGGTATAGGAGTAACGGTCAGCGGTCTTTCCAGTTTTGTGATCATCCTTGGGGTGGTTGCGGCTTTGATGACCGCAGCCGGCCTGCTGCTGGGGAAATGGCTGGGAAGCTGGACCGGCAAATGGGCGGAAATGTTGGGTGGATTGGTGCTGATTGCTATTGGAATTAAGATGTTTTTCGGATAGAAGGGATCACTTGTCTGTAAAGGGGTGAGATTTTGCGGATTTTGTTCGTCTGTACGGGAAATACCTGCCGCAGCCCTATGGCAGAGAGATTGACAGCAAAAATGCTGGAGCGCTTTGATTTGGGGGATGATGTCCAGGTGATGTCTGCAGGGTTGGCGGCTTTGCCTGGAGAACCAGCCAGTTCAGGTGCTTGTGAAGCTATGCGCAGGGATGGGATCGATCTATCAAATCACAGAGCAAAACAACTGACCAAAAAAATGGTAGAGGAGGCAGATTTAATCCTGACGATGACTGCCTCTCAAAAGCGGCACCTGCTGGAGATATACCCTATGTCTGCCGGCAAGGTGTTTGTTCTCAAGGAATTTGCGGAGCACGGTTATAACCTTGAATCTTCGGAAAAACTGCTTGCACTGCTGCGGCGGTTAAACACAAAACAGGAAAGGTTTTGGGAAGCCAATAGTGATACTGTCAGGGAGTTAAAAGAGGAGAGAGAGGGTCTTTTGCAGCGTCTCCAGGAGATAGAGGATAAATTGGCAGCCATGGAGGGCTCTTTGGCCAGGGAGATACGGCAGGAGAAAGAGGATATCAGAAAGCTGGAGGAACAGTTGATGAGTTATGACATTACAGATCCTTTCGGACAGTCTGATGAGGTTTACTGCCGCTGTGCTGACGAGATAGCCCAGGCTGTAGAAGGTGTCTGCAAGCACCTGCAGAGTGAACAGCTGAGAGATTAATTTTAATAATAAAAGGAAAAAAAGGATAATATCTCGAATACCTTTACTATTTGTTGCTGAGGTGGTCCAAGTGATCAAAATAGCGATCGGCAGCGACCATGCCGGTTTCCGTCTGAAAAAAGAGATCAAGGAATATTTTCAGGGCAAGGATCTGCAGATCACCGATCTTGGGGTTGACAGCACAGACCCTGTTGATTACCCTGATATCGCTCTGATGGTTGCGGAATCGGTTGCCCGGGGTGACCACAAATATGGAATCTTAATCTGTGGAACAGGGATCGGTATGGTAATGGCTGCCAACAAGGTTCCAGGGATCAGAGCTGCTCTTTGCCATGACCCCTTTACTGCCCGGGCCGCCCGGGAGCACAATGATGCCAATATTATCGCTCTGGGGGAGAGGGTCACCGGGGCTGGCCTGGCTTGTGCCATTATTGAAAGCTGGCTTAATGCAAGCTTTCAAGGGGGGCGTCATCAAAGAAGGGTTGATAAGATCAGAGCCATTGAAGAAAAGTACTGTTCTACCAAAAAAATATAGCAAAAATCGAGGGATCTATCATGGACCTAATTGAAAAATACGTTGCACCAATCGATCCGGAAATTGCTGATGCCATTCGCTGTGAGGAAAGGAGACAGCAGGAAAAACTGGAGCTTATAGCTTCGGAAAACTATACCAGCCGGGCGGTTATGGCCGCTCAGGGGAGTGTCTTGACCAATAAATATGCGGAGGGGTACCCTGAGCGGCGTTACTATGGTGGCTGTGAGTGTGTTGATCTGGTAGAAAAGCTGGCCCTTCAACGGGCAAAGGGCCTCTTTGCAGCAGAACACGCCAATGTGCAGCCCCACTCAGGCGCCCAGGCCAATACCGCTGTATATCTCTCCCTGTTGAAACCTGGAGACCGCATCCTGGGGATGGGTTTATCCCATGGCGGCCACCTTACACACGGATTTAAGGCCAATATTTCAGGTAAATATTACGAAAGCTACTTTTACGGAGTAACACTAGAGGGTTTTCTGGATTATGAGGAGATCAGAAAGCAGGCATTAGAGATACGCCCCGCCCTTATCGTTGCAGGGGCCAGTGCTTACCCCCGCATTATCGATTTTAAAGCCTTTGCAGATATTTGCCGGGAATGCGGCGCTCACCTGATGGTGGATATGGCCCATATCGCAGGGCTGGTTGCAGCAGGGCTACATCCCAGCCCTGTGCCCTATGCTGATTTTGTGACAACCACAACCCATAAAACCCTGCGGGGACCCCGGGGGGGATTGATTCTCTGCAAAAAGGAGTATGCTAAAAAGATTGATAGTGCTGTATTCCCCGGTATCCAGGGAGGACCGCTGATGCATATCATCGCAGCCAAAGCAGTCTGCTTAAAAGAGGCGGGGACAGAGGAGTTCCGCTCTTATCAGTGCCAGGTGGTGAAAAACGCATCTGTGCTGGGAGAGGTTTTAAAGAGCTATGGTTTTGCTCTGGTATCAGGAGGCACAGATAACCACCTGATCCTGGTGGATTTGCGCAGCAAAAACCTTACAGGGCATGATGCAGAACTAATGCTCGATGAAGTAGGTATAACTGTGAATAAAAATATGGTGCCCTTTGACCCCCAGAGTTCACGGGTAACCAGTGGGATCAGAATCGGCACCCCAGCAGTGACCAGCAGAGGTATGGGAGAAAAGGAAATGGAACTGATAGGCACAGCCATCAATCTGGTGCTGTCCTATCCCGGCGATCAGAGCAAACTGGAAGAAGCGCGCCGGATCGTACATGATCTCTGTGTTTCTTTTCCAATTTACTCTTAGTAGATATTGAACTTTCTTTTCCCCATATCTGGCACTTGGCCTCTGAGATCTATCACAAGGGGGTGGGTATTTGACAAGGCCGGGATGGCAGGATTATTTTATGGAAATTGCCCGGGTTGTAGCCAAGCGGTCAACCTGCCTCCGGCGGCAGGTGGGTGCGATTATTGTTAAGGAAAAGCGCATCCTCTGCACCGGATACAACGGAGTTCCTTCAGGGCTCACCCACTGTGGTGAGGTGGGATGCCTCAGGGAACAACTGCAGATCCCCTCAGGGGAGCGTCATGAACTGTGCCGGGGTTTGCATGCGGAGCAGAATGCCATTATTCAAGCAGCCCTTCATGGGGTTTCTATAGAGGGGGGATCTTTCTACATCACCCATAGGCCCTGTGTTCTTTGTGCCAAAATGATCTGCAACGCGGGCATCAAAGAGGTTTATTTTCAAGGGGATTACCCTGATCAGCTGGCAGCAGATATTTTCTCTGAAGCAGGGGTGGAGTTGATCTGTACAGGAGGAGGAAAAGAATGAAACAAATGAAAACCAAAGACATTACACTGCCCCGCCTCAACAATCTAAAACCCACTCTGGAATCAACAGCTTTCAAATTGATGGAGGAGGCTGGGGAACTGGCCCAAGCCATTGGGAAATTCCGCGGGATGAGCGGGGAACAGACCAGCATGAACGAACAGCAGGTTGTGAAACTGATCTTAGATGAACTGTTGGATGTGGCCCAAACTGCGGTATCCTTAATGTTTGTACTGGAAGAGGAATATGGGGCCGATATCGGTGAGGCCTTGCAATGCCACATCCAAAAGCTGATCGACAAAGACTATCTGCGTGTGGAGTAGAAAAATGACAACAAGTAATATCAAGGTTTTGAGTATTTTTGGGACACGCCCGGAAGCCATTAAAATGGCTCCTGTGATCAAGAAGTTGGAGTCCTGCCCTGATATAGAGAGCAGGGTTGTGGTAACCGCACAGCACAGAGAGATGCTGGATCAGGTGTTGGCGACCTTTCAGATCAAACCCGATTATGATCTGGGAGTGATGCGGCCAGGCCAGAATCTATTTGATGTGACTGAAGCTGTATTAAGGGGTTTGCATGGTGTTTTGGAGGTTGAACAGCCTGATATGGTGCTGGTGCAGGGGGATACCACAACCACCTTTACCGGGGCACTGGCTGCATTTTACTGCAAAATAGCGGTGGGGCATGTGGAGGCAGGGCTGCGCACTTACCAAAAATACTCACCCTACCCTGAGGAGATCAACCGGGTGCTTACCACCCAACTGGCGGACTTGCATTTTGCCCCGACTCTCAAAGCCCGGGATGCTCTGCTCCAGGAGGGTATAGGAGCGGATAAAATTTTTATCACAGGCAATACAGTTATCGATGCCCTCTATATGGCCATGGAGCAGCCTTTCTCTTTAGATTTTGAAATATCCAGAGCCTTCCGGGAAAATAAGAGGGTAATACTTTTGACTACCCACAGGAGGGAGAATCTGGGGTCTCCGCTGAAGGACGTTTATCTGGCTTTGCGCCAGGTGCTTTTATCACACCCGGATGTGGGAGTGGTTTTTCCGGTGCATAAAAACCCGGCGGTACGGCGTGAAGTTGCCAAAGTATTGACCGGAATTGAGCGTGTTTACCTGACTGAACCCTTAGATTACTTGCCTTTTATTAATGTGATGAAAAAATCCTATTTGGTGCTTACAGATTCCGGGGGGATCCAGGAGGAGGCACCGGCCCTGGGAAAACCGGTGTTGGTGCTGCGAGAAGTGACCGAACGGCCTGAGGCCATTTCTTATGGCACTGCACGCTTGATCGGGACTGATCGCAGGCATGTTGAAGAACAGGTCAATCTCCTTTTGGACAATGAAGAGGAATACCTGCAGATGGCCAATGCTGTTAATCCCTATGGGGATGGCAGGGCTGCAGAGCGTATAGTCCAGGCCATTTATGCCTATTTCGGCACCGGTGATAGGCCTGAGGATTTTTCTCCCTGAGCTGGTAAATTATTTTTTGAAACAGGTAGAAAATAGACTTGAAATTAGAAGGAGTTTTTTCTGCTACAGAGAATATTAGAGAAATGAGATTTGTATTTTTCTAATATTATGGCATATTGTAAGATAATACAGATAGGTGGCAAGGGGATGGTGAAAAAAAGGGGAAGCAGTGCATGGCGAGCATTAGGTTTAATGACAAATATAGGTATTACTCTTGCAGCATCGGTCTTAATAGGATATTATATAGGATATTATTTGGATCAATGGATATTTCATAAAACGGGCTATGTGATGACTATGATATTTTCTCTTTTTGGGGTTGCAGCTGGGTTCCGCACTGTTTTCCGAATGTTAAAATCACTGGATAATAACAGTGATGCGGATGGAGGTAATAAGGAGTGATGAGAAATGGTGCTCTGGAAAGCACTGCTCATCGGCCTCTTCTGGGGGACAGCGGTTAGTATTGGCAATCATTATTACCTCCAGTGGACGCTTAAAAAAAACAAACAGCGACCACCCGAAGAAGCGACCCAGGCTGTTATTAACTGTTTTCTCACCCGTTATTTTATCAATCTAGTAGCAATATTTCTTGTATTTTATTTTGGTCGTGATATTTGGATGCTGTTGGGAACAGGGTTAGGTTTGATTGTCATGAAGAATATCAATATGGTGCGGGAATACCGGGAGAGCAAAAAACATCCCTGGAAGAAGAAAAACAAAACATTTCGTTGAGCGATAATTTTTCCCACACTGTAAGATATAAGATATGGTGTTGTAGAGAAAGGGGTTTATTTAATGGAGGAAGCAAAGGTTCTATTTAAGATTCTCGGCCTGGAGGTTACAGGTCATATAACGACTATGTGGGCAATTATGTTCTTTCTGTTTGTGGTGCTTGTATTGGCTACCCGCAAATTAGATAAGGTTCCCGGGCGTTTTCAGTGCCTGGTTGAATATACCTTTGAAGCGCTGCTCAACTTTTTTGCTGGAATCTTGGGGAGGGAACGGGCGCGACGATATTTCCCTATTTTGGCAACTCTCTTTCTATTTATTCTTATTTCCAACTGGTCAGGTGTTTTGCCTATGGCGGGCCATGTGGAGGGCTTTAGGCCCCCTACCAGCACACTGAGTGTGACCGCCGGGCTCGGTATTGTTGCCTTTATCGTTACCCAGATTGCCGGTTTCCGCGAAAAGGGTGTTGGCTATCTCAAACACTTCATCCAACCATTTCCCGTTATGCTGCCTTTAAATCTTATTGAGGAACTTGTTAGACCTCTCTCGCTGTCACTGCGTCTCTATGGCAATATTTTCGGTGAAGAGATGGTTGTTGCTGTTTTATTGAGCCTAGCTCCCTATTTTGCCCCGATTCCAATGCAGTTGCTTGGCCTTTTGTTTGGGTTTATTCAGGCTTTGGTGTTTACAACACTGACAGCAATCTATATTTCTCAAGCCACAGCAGAGGCTCACTAATTTCAGATAGTCAGTTAATTAGAAGTAGGTAGGTGCAGAAAGGAGGGAAAGAAATGACATCGGCGATCATTGCACTGGCTGTAGCACTTGTAATGGGTATTGCCACAATTGGTCCTGGCCTTGGTCAGGGTACAGCAGCAGCAAAGGCAATGGAGGGAATGGCTCGCCAGCCGGAAGTGGCGGGTGAACTGCGAACAACTCTCATTATTGCTTTGGCATTTATGGAGGCGTTGACCATTTACGGCCTCTTGATAGCTTTCATGCTGCTCCTGAGAATGTAAACAGTCCCATAACAAACTCTAGCGGGACGTATAGATCTGTACCTACCGCTGAGGTGGGAGCAGGATTTTTACGTGGTAGCAGTCTGAAATCATTACCATGGTAAGTAGGGTTATTGGTACCCAGGGGCGAACCGCACCCGCGGTTCCGCCCCCGGGTATTTCTTGACCCGGTTGTGGGAGGACAAGCATATGCATCTTAATTTTTCAACTATAATATGGGCAATTATTAACTTTTTAGTAATACTTGCCATACTATATAAGTTTGCTTACAATCCTGTTATGAAGTTTTTGGATAATCGGAGTCAGGAGATTGCGAATAATATCGCTGAGGCTGAGCGCAACCGTTCCGAATCGGAAGCTCTGTTAAAAGAGTACAAGGAAAAGATCGCTCAAGCCAGCAATGAGGCTCAGGAGATTATCGCCAGAGCGAACAAAGTCGCTGAGGAGGAGAGGAATAGGATTCTTGCCCAGACCAGGGAAGAGGCCGCTGCTCTGCTGGAAAGAGCCCGTCAGGAGATTCAGCGTGAGCGGGATGAGGCTTTGTTTGCTTTACGCCAGGAGGTAAGCACACTGGCAGTGATGGCAGCAGAGAAGATCCTGAGCCGTAATATTAATACAGAGGATAACCAGCGGATAGTTGAAGATTTTCTGAATGAGGTAGGGGAAATTCATTGATCAGTCTAGCGGTAGCACGCCGATATGCCAAAGGGCTGTTTGATACAGCCTGGGAGATGAACCTTATCGAGAAGGTTGCTGAGGAATTAGACCAGGTTGTTGAGCTATTAGAACAGCAGCCCGACCTGCGAAAAGTGCTGGAATATGGAGGCACACCGACTAAGATAAAAAAGGAAATTATCAGAAAAGTATTTGCAGAGAGTCTTTCTCCTGTAGTTCTTGCTTTTCTGGAACTCTTGATCGACAAACGCAGAGAGCGGAGCCTGTATGATATCAGAGCATCCTACCATGATCTGCTGAGGAAGCATAAGAATATTGTTGTCGCATCTGTTAAAACCGCTTATCCTCTGGAACCTCAGTTTGAGGCTAAACTGCAAGAGGTATTGAAAAAGGCTACTGGAAAGAATATTGAACTCCAGGTGAGTGTACACCCGGAACTGATCGGAGGATTGGTGGTCCAGCTAGGGGACCGGGTTTTTGATGGGAGTGTAACCAAGCGCCTGGAGATGATGAAAGCACGCTTTATGGAGAGATCGTTAGGAAAGCTTGAGGTGGATATGTAATGGGTATTCGTGCAGAAGAGATCAGTTCTCTGATCAAAACACAGATCGAGCGCTATAAGTCCCAAATCGAAGTTGCGGATGTTGGCACGGTCATCCAGGTCGGCGATGGTATTGCCCGGGTTTACGGTTTGGAAAGGGCAATGGCAGGGGAGCTTTTGGAGTTTCCAGGAAATATATACGGTATGGTCCAAAACCTTGAGGAGGACAATATCGGTGTGGTTATGCTCGGTCCCTATGCCCATATTAAAGAAGGGGATGTTGTAAAAAGCACAGGCAAAATCATGGAGGTGCCGGTAGGAGAGGCTATGATCGGCAGGGTGGTCAACTCTCTGGGGCAGCCTCTGGACGGAAAGGGACCGATTGAAACTGACCGTTTCCGCCCTGTTGAGTTCTTAGCACCAGGTGTTATCCAGCGGCAGCCTGTGAAGGTTCCTCTGCAGACCGGCCTCAAGGCTGTGGACTCCATGATTCCTATCGGGCGAGGCCAGAGGGAACTGATCATCGGTGACCGTCAGACCGGGAAAACCGCACTGGTTGTGGACACCATTATCAATCAAAAGGATCAGGATGTAATCTGTATTTATGTAGCCATTGGACAGAAGGCATCCAGTGTTGCCGGAGTTATAGAGAAATTCCAGGAAACCGGAGCGATGGACTATACCATTGTTGTTGTGGCTACAGCAAGTGACCCGGCACCACTGCTCTATCTAGCTCCTTATGCAGGTTGTGCCATTGGGGAGGAGTTTATGTATAACCACCACAAAGATGTGTTGGTGGTTTATGATGACCTTTCCAAGCATGCGGTAGCCTACAGGGAGCTTTCCCTGTTGCTCAGGCGTCCTCCGGGGCGTGAGGCTTATCCTGGTGATGTCTTTTATCTTCACTCCCGTCTGCTGGAAAGGGCTGCAAAACTGAGTGATGAAATGGGTGGGGGGTCACTGACCGCTCTTCCGATCATCGAAACTCAGGCAGGTGACGTTTCCGCATACATTCCGACCAATGTTATTTCCATTACAGATGGTCAGATCTACCTGGAGCCGGATCTGTTCTATGCAGGTATCAGACCTGCTATCAACGTGGGTATCTCTGTTTCCCGTGTGGGCGGATCAGCACAGATCAAGGCTATGCGCCAGGTTGCAGGGAGACTGCGTTTGGACCTGGCTCAGTACCGGGAACTGGCAGCCTTTGCCCAGTTTGGATCGGATCTGGATAAGGCAACCCTAGCCAAGCTGGCGCGAGGCGAAAGAATGACCGAATTGTTGAAACAGGGCCAGTATGTCCCAATGCCTGTTGAGGAACAGGTAGCGGTTATTTATGCTGGTGTAAACGGATTCCTGGATCAGCTGCCTGTAGAATCAATCACAGAGTTTGAAAAGGAATATCTCTACTTTATGAGAAATGAACATCCGGAGATCCTGCAGGAAATTCGTGAAAAGAAGGAATTATCCGAGGATCTGATGGAACGGATGAACAGGGTGATCAGAGAATTTACCAATGAATTTGCAGCTGCCTTTTCCATCCAAAGAACTGCCTGATCAGCAAAGGTGGTGATACAATTTGCCAGAAAATTTACGGGATATTAAGAGGCGTATTCGCAGTATTAAAAATACTGAACAGATCACCAAGGCGATGGAAATGGTGGCGGCAGCACGGCTCCGTCACGCCCAGGAAAGGGTGGAGCAGGCGCGACCCTATTCCCAGGAAATTGATGCCTTGATCAAGAGGGTTGCTGGCTCATTTAGTGATCTGACTCATCCCTTTTTTCTAGCCAGAGAACGGCAACAGGTGGGGTATGTGATATTTACCTCAGACCGGGGGTTATGTGGTGCATTTAACAGCCATGTGATCCGCAGGGCCGAAATAGAATTGGCAAAGGAAAAAGAAGCCGGATTGATCATTATCGGCAGAAAGGGTAGGGATTACTTCCGGCGCAGGAACTACAACATTTTGTCGGAGTTCGTGAACATCGGTGATGATCCTGCTGTAGATCAGGCCCGGGGGATCGCCCGCACCCTTGTCGATCTTTATAATGGGAATATCGTTGATGAGGTCAATCTGGTCTATACAGAGTTTATATCTACAGGAAAACAGCGACCTGTGGTATATAAGCTTTTGCCCCTTACTCAACCCTCAGCTGGTAGTGAGGAAGCAAAGGATATCAAAATTATCGATTATATCATAGAGCCCAGCCCGCAGGATGTTCTGGCAATGCTGCTGCCCCGCTTTATCGAGGCCGAAGTTTACCGCGCTGTACTGGAGAGCAGGGCCAGTGAAGAGGCATCGCGGATGATCGCCATGAGCCAGGCTAAAGAAAATGCTGGGGAAATGATCGAACAGCTGACACTGCTCAGCAACAAGCTGCGCCAGGCAGCGATCACCAAAGAGATTGCTGAGATTGTCGGCGGAGCAGAGGCTTTGAAAGGATGAAGGAGGTAATAGTGTGGAAGCGCGCAACTATGGCACAGTTGTCCAGGTAATCGGCCCAGTAGTGGACATTGAATTCCCTCCGGGCCAGCTCCCGGACCTTTTTGATGCCATTGTAATTGACAGTGATGATCAAGATGATGAAATAAAAGCCACTGTAACCCAGAAAGTTAAAGTCACTTTGGAAGCAATGCAGCATCTGGGCAACAACACCGCCCGGTGTGTGGCCATGTCCTCTACAGACGGAATCAGACGGGGTATGAGGGCATTGGATACCAAATCCCCAATTAAAATGCCGGTAGGAAGAGGCACATTGGGGAGGGTGTTTAATGTACTGGGAGAGCCCATTGATGGCAAAGGCCCGGTTGAAGCAGAGGAATACTACCCGATTCACCGCCCGGCTCCTCCGGTTGTGGATCAGCGTCCCGCTCGTGAGATTTTGGAGACCGGGATCAAGGTTATCGACCTGCTGGCACCCTTTGCCAAAGGTGGTAAGATCGGGCTCTTCGGAGGCGCCGGTGTAGGCAAAACAGTTATTATCCAGGAACTGATCCGCAATATCGCCTATGAGCACGGTGGGTTCTCGGTGTTCTGTGGTGTTGGTGAGCGGACCAGAGAAGGTAATGACCTTTACCTGGAAATGACCGAGTCCGGTGTTATTGAAAAGTGTGCCATGGTTTTCGGGCAGATGAACGAACCTCCTGGAGCTCGTCTGAGAGTGGGGCTTTCCGGCCTTACAATTGCCGAATACTTCCGTGATATGGAAGGCCAGGATGTGTTGATCTTTATCGACAATATTTTCCGCTTTACCCAGGCGGGTTCTGAGGTTTCGGCTTTGCTGGGAAGAATGCCTTCAGCGGTAGGTTACCAGCCGACCTTAGCAACAGATATGGGTCTGCTGCAGGAGAGGATTACCTCCACACGCAAGGGATCCATTACATCTGTACAGGCGGTCTATGTGCCTGCTGACGACCTGACGGACCCGGCGCCTGCCACAACATTTGCTCACCTGGATGGTACTGTGGTTCTCTCCCGCCAGATTGCAGAACTGGGGCTTTACCCGGCGGTAGACCCGCTGGATTCTACCTCCCGGATTTTAGACCCCAATGTTGTCGGGCAGGAGCACTATGAGGTGGCCCGCGGTGTGCAGAGTGTTCTGCAGCGCTACAAGGACCTGCAGGATATTATCGCTATTTTGGGTATGGATGAGCTTTCAGAAGAAGATAAACTTATTGTGGCCAGGGCACGTAAAATCCAGCGCTTCCTGTCACAGCCGTTCTTCGTCGCTGAGGCCTTCACAGGGCGCCCTGGAGTATATGTTCCAGTCAAGGAAACGGTCCGGGGGTTCAAAGAGATTCTGGAAGGCCGTCATGATGACATTTCAGAGCAGTGCTTTATCTATGCCAGCACCATTGACGAAGTGGTGGCACGGGCGCGAGAAATGGAGGATATCGGTTAAGTGGCAGAACAGGCTAAAGGAAAATGGAAAACCTTCAAGCTGGAGGTTATCACCCCGGAACGGGTTGTCGTTAAAGAGGAAGTGGAAGCGGTGGTTGTCCCATCAAAAGATGGCTTACTGGGAATTCTGCGCAACCATGCACCCTTTATCGGCGCCCTGGATATCGGCGTGCTCAAGTACTTAAAGGATGGGCATCACCGGTATATTGCATGTAATGAGGGCATTTTTGAGATGACCGGCAGTGAACTGCGCATTCTATCCGATACAGCTGAGCCCGGTGAGATAATTGATGTGGAGCGTGCCAAGGAAGCCCAGAAGCGAGCTGAGGCGCGCCTCAAGCAGAAGAGCAGGGAGATCGATATCCTAAGGGCGGAACTTGCTCTGAGAAGGGCACTGGCACGTCAGCGTGCTGCTGAAGCAGCATCTAAGCAGTAAGAAGGGATTCCGCCCGACTGTTATTGTTTCTGATTAAAACCTGGGAGGTATCCCAGGTTTATTTATCTCATAAGCATCTACTTGTGCTCCTATCGGGGTACTCATTTATGCAGTAATTTTTATTAAGGAGTCAGATATTCGGTGAATGCCGATTTGCTTTCTTCGGTATGGCAGTTTTTCTGCCTGCGAGGTGGCGAACTCAGCGGTATTGTGGGTCTTTCTTTGATGGTTTCCGGCAGTGCTGTAATCATCGGGGCAGTGCTGGGTATTCCTCTGGGCGCTTTTCTGGGATTAAAAAGATTTCCAGGCAGGGAACTTTTGCTGCGCGTTATCTATACCTTGATGAGTCTGCCCCCGGTGCTGGCCGGCTTGCTGGTCTACCTGCTCTTTGCCCGAACCGGGCCTTTGGGTTTTTTGGATATTCTCTTTACGCCCCCGGTGATGGTGGTCGCCCAAGTTCTCCTGGCCACTCCCATTATAACCGCTCTTTCATCTGCCGCTATTGCCGCCAAAGAAAAATTGGCAATGGATACTGCCAGGACACTGGGAGCCAGTGAGCGGCAGGCTGCCTGGATGGTGATTAAAGAGGCCCGAACAGGGATTCTGGCCGGGATCATGACAGGGTTTGGCCGTGCTTTTGGTGAGGTAGGGGCTGTTATGCTGGTAGGGGGTAATGTGCGCTACCAGACCAGGGTACTGACGACCTCTATTGTATTAGAAACCCGGCAGGGCAATTATGAATTTGCCATTGCTTTGGGCTTGATTCTTTTGCTCCTGTCTTTTGTGGTCAGCAGTGTTTTGTTAAAAATTGATGATTCTAAATTGAGATAACTCAGGGGAGTTGCTATGCCGGAACCGCTTTTTGAGCTAATAGATGTGGTTAAAAAATATGATGGGAGAACAGTGCTGCGGGTCAAGAATTTGAAATTGGATGAGAATAAGGTTTATGCTATTCTTGGGCCTAACGGTGCTGGCAAAAGCACCCTTTTAAGGCTGCTCAATATGCTGGAGGAACCCACCTCTGGAAGGATCATTTTTCAAGGAGTGGATATCAACAGAGCCGGAGAATCGGCACGCCTCAGGATGCGCCGCCAGATGTGTATGGTTTTACAGAATACCTATCTGTTCAATACCAGTGTTTATCAAAATGTAGCCTATGGCCTGCAGCTGCGCGGTGTCAGGGGAGCAGAACTCGAGCGTAAGGTGAAAGAGGCGCTCTCTTTTGTTGGCCTCAGTGATTTTGGTTCACGCAGGGCTTTAAAGCTTTCAGGGGGGGAAACCCAGCGGGTTGCCCTGGCCCGGGCAGTGGCCGTACGCCCACAGGTGCTTCTGTTGGATGAACCCACAGCCAGCCTTGACCCGGACAGTGTTGCCTTGATTGAAAAGCTTGTGAGGAGGATCCATGAATCAACTGGAGTTACAGTGCTGATCATCACCCATAACCTTTTCCAGGCGCAACGGCTCGCGGATGAGGCCATTCTGCTCTATAATGGGGAGGTAATTGAAAAAGCACCTGTTGCCCAGTTTTTTACGAACCCACAGTCTGATATCACCCGCCGTTTCATCTCAGGAACAATGATATATTAGCAAAGCCAGTAATAAATAAGGAGTTGAAAGTAATTTGACAGCCCACAACCAGGGGAGCACATCCCATATTAACCAGGGACAGGAGAAGAGCCTTTTAGGAGAACTTTCAGGGTCCATAGGGGATCTGGGCACATTCCTTCCTTATGTGCTGGGTGCTGTCGCTGTGGCCGGGCTTAATCCTGCCAGTATTTTTGCCGGATTCGGGCTTTTTTATATTTTTTGCGGCTGGTTTTATAGGATACCAATGGCTGTACAGCCTATGAAGGCGGCCTCAGCGGCTGTACTGACCTATGGCATTACCCCTGCTGAGGTGGCTGCAGGCGGGTTGGTCATTGGACTGTTATTGTTGCTGTTGGGTTTGACCGGTATTGTGGACCTTATCTCCCGTATTACTCCACAGGGAGTGATCAGCGGTATACAGGTGGGGCTAGGGCTGTCACTGGCTATCTTGGGGCTTGAGATGGTCGGCAGACAACCGGTATTGGGCTGTATACTGCTGGTTTTGATGCTGTTACTGCTGCAAAGCAGACGCCTCCCTGCAGCGCTCCTGGTGGTTTTAGTGGGAACAGTGGCTCATATCCTGCTCAATCCGGGCTTGTCACTCCCGAAGATCACTCTGGGCATACACCTGCCTGAGCTGGTGGTACCCGCTGCAGCGGATTTCAACAGAGCCTTTTTTATGCTGGTTCTGCCCCAGCTGCCGATGACCCTGACCAATGCTGTTTTAGTAACTACAGTCCTTTCCAGAGATCTCTTCGGAAACAGAGCAGCCAGAGTCAGCGATCGGAACCTTTGCCTGACCATGGGGGCAGCCAACCTGCTGGCAGCACCGTTTGGGGGGTATATGATGTGCCATGGGAGCGGGGGTGTGGCGGCCCATTACCGCTTCGGCGGCAGGAGCAAATATACTGTTTATTGCATCGGCTTTCTGCTGCTGGCTGTTGGCTTATTTTTAGGAAGTGATGGTGCCAGTATATTTGCTCTGATCCCTGATGCTGCCCTCGGTTGTCTGCTCTTTTACAGCGGTGTGGATTTAGCTATGGCCGCCAGGAAAACAGGAGAACGAAATGACTTTTTTGTGATTTTAGCTGTTGCTGCACTGTCACTAGCCATCAACCCGGCTGTTGCCTTTCTTGCAGGGTTTGTTCTGGCAAAGGGTCTTGAAAAGAGGTGGTTCCAACTCTAGACCCTATCTAAACCCATTGCTTCAGATGATATTTTGAATGGGGATGATAAACACTTGCTCTCCAGTTTTCACGGGTGGATGGCCTGCTGCCAGATCGATCAGGCAGTTGCAATCAGCAAGGGAGCGGCGCATACTGGATTTTTGCCCTGGGAGCACTGCTACTCTCCAACCTTCAGGGCCGTAAAGGCTATACCCTAGGAGAAATCTGCGGGGTCCGCCTTTTTTGGGAAAGCCGCTGGTAGCCACCGCGGGAATGCGCAGCAGTTCCGGCTTTAATCCCTGCAGGGCACGCAGCACCGGGTAAACCAATAGGTGATAGCCCACAAAACACGCTACAGGGTTGCCTGAGAGCATGACCACCAATTTGCCATCCCGGATACCGGCACAGGAATGGCTACCTGGCTTGACCTGATACCCTAAGAAGAGAGGTTGAGCGCCGATCTCCTCCAGCAGGTTTTTTGCTTGGTCATTACTGCCTGCTGCTGTGCCTCCGATGGTGATCACCAGATCAGCTTTTTTTAGATGGGCATCCAGTTCCTTCACAACAGAGTCTCCCGGGGCTGTCACTGCAATTGGGTAACCTCCGTGGGTGATAACCAGCGAAGCCAGGAGTGGGCCATTGCTGTCCCTCACCTGCCCTGGTTTAATTCCTTGATTAAAGGGGATGACTTCTTTCCCTAAGCTCATAATAGCAACTCGGGGAACGCGCACTGCTGATATTTCCTGGAAGCCGTAGGCGGTCAATACGGCGATCAGACCAGGGGTTATCTTGGTGCCTCTTCTGGCGATAACTGTGCCTGCAAGAAAGTCTTCACCCTGTTCACGAATGTTGTTGACCTGGGGATTGATCCTCTTGATAGAAAGATAACCATCTTCTACCCAGACATCTTCATCCCGCACAACCACTGCGGTCCCCTGTGGGATGTGTCCACCGGTTACTACTCCTGCTGCCTCTCCCTCTTTTAAGGTGAATGAAGGAACCTCTCCAGCCTCAAGATGTTTTTTGATAATAAACCTATCTCCCGTGGTTTCGGCAAGGGCGAACCCATCCATGGCTGCCTGCCTGTAGGAGGGCAGGTCATGAGGGGCAATGATATCTGCCGCCAGAATGCGCCCTGTTGCCTGTAGTGGGGAGATCAGCTCACTATCCAGTGGTTGAGTCTGCTGTAAGAGAATCTGAAAGGCATCCTCTAAAGATATATTCTCTATATTCTCGTACATTTTATATCTCCTTATGTTAAAAAGCCATTCCTGGGGTGCGGAAAGATACTGACTTTCCGCACCTGTCAGGATATGGCAATTTGAAAATAGATGTTAGGGTTCATGAACTTTTTGTCCGAGCAGGTTCAATTTCAGTTCAGCTTTTCCACCTTAACAGCACAGACCTTGTATTCACCGGTTTTGGTGATGGGGTCCACCGCAGCACTGGTGAGGACATTGGTCGGGCTTTCCGTATAATGGAAAGACATCCAAATGACCCCGGGTGGCACCCGGTCCGTTACCTGAACCTTTGTTGTCACTTCTCCCCGCCTGGATGTTACCTTAACCTTATCACCTGTAGTGACTCCCAGTCGGGATGCATCATCAGGGTTGACCTCTGCATATTCCTCATTCCATATGCTGTTTATCCCTGCCGAGTAGGGTGTTGTCACATTATAATGGAACAGGATCCTGCCGGTAGAGAGCAGGAACGGGTATTCCTCATCTGGTAGTTCTGCAGGTGGTATATGGTCGATCCCCTGGAACAATCCTTTGCCCCTGGTAAATGCGGCAGCGTGCAGGTATTTGGTCCCCGGGTGATCCGGTGTAGGGCAGGGCCACTGCAGGCCATTTTTATCAATGCGTGCATAGCTCATTCCCTGATAAGAAGGTGTCAGAGAAGCCATTTCATTGAAAATTTCCTCTGCTGAATTGTAATGCATGGGATAACCCATCCTGGTGCTCATCTCCATGATTGTCTGCCAGTTGGTGCGACCGGGAATCGGTTCGATGGCTTTGCGAACCCGCTGGACACGCCGCTCAGTGTTGGTAAATGTTCCATCGGTTTCGGCAAAGCTGGCTGCCGGAAGCACCACATCTGCATATTGAGCGGTTTCGGTCAGGAAAAGCTCATGCACCACCAGAAACTCCAGTTTTTCCAAACCGGATTTGATGTGGTTGGCATTGGGATCGGTCAAGACCGGGTTTTCACCCAGGATGTACATGGCTTTGATCTCTCCGGAGTTGGCACGATCAAACATCTCAGGGATCATCAACCCGACTTCTGCAGGTAGAGAAACACCCCAGGCTTTTTCGAATTTTTCCCTTACAGCCGGATCGGTTACCTTCTGGTAACCGGGATAGACATTGGGGAGAGCACCCATATCACAGGCACCTTGTACATTGTTCTGGCCGCGCAGAGGGTTGACACCTGTGCTTTCCCTGCCGATATGCCCGGTTAACATAGCTAGGTTGGCGATGCTCATAACATTATTGGTTCCACAAACGTGTTCTGTAATCCCAAGGGTATAGAATATTCCAGCCTTATCGGTTTTAGCATAAAGCCTGGCAACTGCGTAGATGTCTTCAGCAGGCACTCCGCAGAGTTCAGAGGCGTATTCAGGCGTATACTTTTCTACTGTTTGTTTCAAGGCTTCAAAGTTCTCTGTGCGCTCTTCGATAAACTTCTTATCGTAGAGGTCCTCTTTGATAATAACGTGCATAATGGCGTTCAGGAGCGGGATATCTGTACCAGGTTTGATCTGCAGCCAATAATCAGCCTCTGCAGCAAGTTCAGTACGACGTGGGTCAACAACTATCAGTTTTGCTCCTTTTCGTTTTGCCTGCTTCATTTTGTAACCGATCACCGGGTGGGCCTCAGTGGTGTTGGTTCCGATCAGGAATAAGAGTTCAGCCCCAAGTATTTCATTGATGGAGTTGGTCATTGCGCCACTGCCGAATGATGTGGCCAGACCGGCCACTGTGGGCGCGTGTCAGGTGCGGGCACAGTGGTCAACATTGTTTGTGCCCATCACCGCCCTCACAAATTTTTGCACCAGGTAATTCTCTTCATTGGTACACCTAGCAGAACTCAAAGATGCAAAAGCATTGGCCCCGTATTTTTCTTTTATTTCCCCCAAACGCTTTGCTATGGTATTAAAGGCCTCGTCCCAAGATACCGGTACAAACTTGCCATCCACTTTAACCAGAGGTGAGGTCAGCCTCTTGTCGCTGTGCACAAAATCCCAGCCGAAACGGCCCTTAATACAGAGCTGTTTGCCGTTGACTACACTCTCCGGATTAGAGGTTACACCTGCGATTTTGCCATCCTTCACCATTAAATCAAAGTTGCATCCAGTCCCACAGAAGGGACAGGTGGTTTTAACCCTTTTATACTCCCATCTGCGTCCTTTGCCCTGCATCTGTTTTTCAGTCAGAGCTCCGGTGGGGCACACAGCCACACAGTTGCCGCAGTATACACAGTCTGACTCCGCTAGGGTAGTGTCTCCAAAGGGACCTACTTTGGTTTTGAACCCACGGTAAGAAAAGTCAATGATGTCATTACAGGTCATTTCTGCACAGGCTCTGATGCACCGCCCGCAGAGGATGCATTTGTTGAGGTCCCGGATGATGAAGGGGTTATTGTCTTCCACTTCATAGCTGTGTTTTTCGGGATTGATGAAGGGACTCTTTTTAACCCCATATTGGTAGCAGTATTCTGCCAGCTTGCAGTCCCCTAGTTTTTCACAGGACAGGCAGTCAAGCGGGTGGTTGGCGATCAGCAGTTCCAATATGGTTTTGCGAGCCTCAATAATTTGAGGTGTATCAGTGCGTACAACCATACCATCGGTTGCCATTGTTACACAGGATGCCGGAAGATTGCGCATGCCCTCGATTTCCACGACACAAAGCCGGCAGGCTCCAACAGCAGTCAGGTCCGGGTCATGGCAGAGCCTAGGAATATGGATTCCCAGCTGTTCTGCTGCCTCAAGAACAGTTGTCCCAGCAGGAACCTGAACTTCTTGTCCATCAATAGTCAGCTTGACAAGTTCCATTTTTATCCCTCCTTAATGCATTATTGGAATATTCAAACTTAATTGATGGCTCACTAAAAAAGGGTTATCCTTTTCCTTGAGGGTTCTATCTATTGTGCAATAAATTGGTTTTGTAGGTCATTGTGCAATGAGATTTTGCGGAGTGATTGTTTCATGTTATATCTGTTAAAGAAAAAAAGGCCCCGGGTTGTCTTTCCTCCCGCCCAAGAGGAAAGACAACCCAAATTTATAGGGAAAAGGAATGTGAGCAAAGTTAATAATGAAACCTTATTTGGGTTGTTACATCAGGTGCTTTGTTCCTGACGGTATAAGGTGGACTCGCGGGCACCACCTCCTATGCGGGCGTTAAACACAATTTGTTTTCATAAATTAAACAGCCGGAGTGCGAAAACACTCCGGCTGAAAACTGCTGCCGTTACTCCTTTCCGCACTGGGAGGCGCACCCGTTTCCAGGTACACCCTATCGATCCGACTTCCATAGCATCAAAGGCCACAGGAAAGTGGATTCGGAGTGTATTAAATTTTTTAATGTTCACTTTAGATCTCTTTTACTATTTTTAATATTATTCTCCAAATAGGCAGAAACTCCTTCCCGGTTTGAAAAAAACATAGAAACTGTGAATAACATTTCTTGATAGGGGCACAATACAGGAAAATCGTGGCAGAGGGCGTTAGTTGTGAAAAAAGCACTGCTACTGCTGATTGTCCTGAGTGTTCTGACTGTTCCCTTTATTTCTGGTGAAATAATGAAAAAGGAACCTCTGGCTTTTGAGGAAATGCTCTTATTGATGGAAGCCAGTGGTGTGAAGGTGGAGGGCTGCCAGCTCCAGGGCTGGGCCCTTATCCAGGATTGTGGCAAAGCAGCAGATGTGTGGGAGAAAAGGAAGATCGGTCAAAGGCTACACCTGCCTGAAGCTTTAATAATGAGCCTTCCCGAGGGAGAGGGGGATGGTTTAACTATTGTTTTTGCTGAAAAGGATCTACAGGCTGATCTTGTCTTCAAAAAAATAAAAGAAACACCAAAAAACGACCTCTTCTACCTATCCCTTAAATGTAATTTTTATAATTTCCAGGGCAGACCAGGTGAAAGTGTTTTATGGGAGAAAAAAATAAGGGACGCCATAGCTGTTTTAGGAAATGAACACGGGGTTTACCTGACAGTGGAGGGGAAAATTTCCCCTTTGGATAAAAAAGCGCAGAAAGCCTGGGCCATGGCTGTTTTCCGGGAGATCGGTGCCCAGGTGGTGGATACCCTTCAGACCGGCAGTTATACCACTATTACAGGCCACACACCTTTTTTTGCTGATATTGCCGTTGGTAAGAAGAAAATCAATTTTAATCTGGCAATGATTAGTCAGGAAGAGGAAACAAGGGTGCTCTTGGGCTCTCCATTAATTACCTGTGAGTACTAGAAAATTCCGGAAGGATTCAGGTCACGAAAACAGAATTATTAATGAGAATCTACAGAAAAAGTAAACATGGGCGCAACAGAAATAATAATTGAAAGTAGGAGAAGTATTGGAGGATAAATATTTAATCGAAGGCGGTTCAACACTTAATGGAACTGTTTGCATCAGCGGATCAAAGAATGCCAGCCTGCCGCTGCTTGCAGCCTCTCTCCTCACAGCAGATAAATGCATTTTCAAAGGTGTCCCACACCTATTAGATATCGATAATATGATAAAGATGCTTTCTGGTTTAGGTGCCCAGGTAAACCATCAGGGCAGCCAGATTGTAATCCAGGCCCGTGAACTGCGGGAGACCGGTATGCTCCATCTTTATGCCAGGAAAATGAGGGCTTCCTTCTTATTGTTGGGCCCGCTCTTGGTACGGCTTGGTGAAGTCTGTCTTCCTTTGCCGGGTGGCTGTGCCATCGGTTCAAGACCTGTTGACCTGCATTTGAAAGGGCTGAGTTCCTTAGGCGCCCGTTTTCAGATGGAAAACGGCTATATCAGGGCATCAGCAGGGGAACTGCGAGGGTGTGAGGTCCCTCTCAGCTATCCCAGTGTAGGGGCTACGGAAAACATCATGATGGCAGCTGCTGCTGCTCAAGGAAAAACCACGATAATTAATGCCGCTATGGAACCGGAGATAGTTGATCTGGCTGATTTATTAAATAAAATGGGTGCCCGGGTGACCGGTGCAGGCAGCAGTGTTATTGAGGTGGAGGGAAATCGGGAACTGCATGGTGCTGCACATACTGTGATCCCCGACCGGATTGAGGCAGGTACCTATATGATCGCCGCTGCCGCAGCCGGTGGGCAGGTTCATCTGGAGAGGGTGATAGCCGAACACCTGAGGGCAGTGATCGACAAGTTACGTGAGGCAGGGATCAGAATAGAAGAAGGGAACAACGAACTGCTGGTAAGGCCCGGGCGCAAAATGAATCCTCTTAAGATCATTACTGGCCCTTACCCTGCTTTTCCCACAGATCTGCAGCCCCAGTTCGCCGCCCTTTTGTCGGTTGTGCCGGGTGAGAGCACTATTACAGAAACGGTTTTCGAAAACCGGTTTCTGTACACAAAGGGCCTGCAGCAGATGGGAGCGCAGATCACTGTTGATGGGCGCACTGCCTGCATACGGGGGGTAGAAAGCCTCATTCCCGCACAGGTTGAAGCCACCGATTTGAGGGCTGGCGCAGCATTGGTGATTGCGGCATTAATGGCACCCGGGAGAACGGAAATAAGCGGGGTTTATCACCTGGACCGGGGTTACGAAAACCTGGAGGGCAAATTGACATCCCTGGGGGTAAAAATCAGCCGGGTAGCTGATCAAGCAGCTAACCTCTAATCCTGTTCTGCATACTGTATTGCAGGGTTTTTCCAATTGGGTGTCCTGGAATCTGTGGCATTTTTTATTGTTCGCATTTTTTTGAATTGTTCAAACTGTTCCCTTACATATGGGTTCTCTGTCAGGAATTGATTAAAGATATCAAGCAACTGGAGAGTGTGAAGGCTGATATTGTGTTCGATCAGTTCGGTTTCCACCAGCAGGTTTTCCCCTACCCCCAGGAATTTAAGAAATGTTTCCACTGTGTTGTGCCTTTCCAATAAAAATTTACCTATTTCTTTACCGTTTTCTGTAAGAAAGATGATTCCGTATTTTTTATAGTGAACCAGATCGAGTGCGGTCAATTTCTGCACCATTTTGGTTGCTGAGGGCGCCCGCACATTAAGCAGAGCGGAAAGGGTTGAAATGCGGACATAGCCGTCTTTAAGACTTGACCTGTAGATCATCTCCAGATAATCCTCCATAGCCGGTGTTAATGTTCTTTTCTTTTGTTCAAGCAGTTGATAGCCGCGCACTGTATGAAAGTTTTTTTTCATTTCACCACCACCCCTTGTTTATTTTTATTCATCCTCTTTTTCCATCTATACCAAAACAGGAACAGCGGGTTGAAGAAAGCATGCAAGCTAACCAGCGGCGAGAAAAAGCGCCACTGGTGACAATCGGGTTTTCCAAAACTAAGGGGGAACTCGAAACATGTGTTATATTTAGAGTAAATAAAATATTTTTATATTTAAAAAAGTTTGACGAAAGGATAAGAAAAAATGGCTACTAATGAGCGTTTATCCAAAGCAAATAAACCAGCAGAAGATGCCATGAAACTCCATCCTTTTTACCGTGGTAAAATGCAAACCTTGCCGCGTTGCACGGTCAGAAATATGGATGACTTTGCTATCTGGTACACACCTGGAGTAGCTGCACCTTGTAAAGCGATCAAGGAAAACAAGGATCTTGTTTATGACTATACCTGTAAGTGGAATACAGTAGCTGTCGTTTCAGATGGCACCAGAGTATTGGGCTTGGGGGATATTGGCCCGGAAGCTGCCATGCCTGTTATGGAAGGAAAGGCCCTGCTCTTCAAATATCTGGGCGGTGTAGATGCTGTACCAATTTGTCTGGATACCAAAGATCCGGACGAGTTTATTCAGACGGTGAAATATCTCCAGCCTTCCTTTGGCGGAATTAATCTGGAGGACATTTCTTCCCCCAAATGCTTTTATATTCTTGACCGCCTGCGCAATGAAATGGAAATACCTGTTTGGCATGACGACCAGCAAGGCACAGCAGCAGTTACTTTGGCTGCTTTGATTAATGCCCTTAAACTGGTCGGCAAAAAAATGGATGAAGTTAAAATGGCTATGATTGGAGCAGGAGCTGCTAACGTCTGTATTGCGAAAGTGCTGATTAAAGCCGGTGTTACCGCAGGTAACATATATATGACTGACGTGGACGGAATACTTAACCCAGGGCGCACTGAATTAAAAGACAGTAAAGAGCTTTGGGAGTTATGTACAACAACTAACGCAGAAGGCCGCACAGGTGGGAACGCAGAAGCTATCAAAGGAACAGATGTGGTTATCGCGTTATCTGCACCAGGCCCGGGTATTATCAATAAGGAATGGATAAGTACTATGGCTGACGAAGCCATTGTCTTCGCTTGCGCTAATCCTGTTCCGGAAATCTGGCCATGGGAAGCCAAAGAAGCTGGAGCCAGGATTGTAGTCACTGGACGTTCCGACTTCCCCAACCAGGTTAACAATTCTCTGGGTTTCCCTGCTATCTTCCGTGGCGCCCTGGATGTCAGAGCGAAAACAATCACCGATGAAATGTGCATAGCTGCTGCTTATGCATTAGCCAATTTCGCAGAAGAAAAAGGATTGCTCAGAGATGATTACCTCTTACCCACAATGGAAGATTGGGAAGCCTTCCCTAGGGAGGCGGCCGCTGTCGGAGTAAAAGCAGTGGAACAGGGAGTAGCTAGGATTGAAAGAAGTTATGAAGATTTATACGATACGGCGGTAAAAACCATATTAGAGGCACAGGAGATGACTCAATTGTTAATGAGAGAAGGCTATATAGCAAAGGTCCCGAAATAAATAGAGCTGTCGCTGAGCCGGCGGGGGGTAACACAACAATGTAAGGAATGTTCTAATCCTGGCTCTAATTGCATAAAATTGGGAAAAGATTAAAATTGGCAGACTGAAAGGATAGGCTGGAGTATGGCAGCAAAATTCGGAGGTTACCGTTGGCTGGGCTATATGATAGTTGTGCTGACCCTGGTGGTGATCGGTATTCCCGCCCTTTTAGTTCGGGGCTGCAGCTGGGAAAGCGGAGAGCCGATCAAAAAGGATGGGGTGCAGGTCAAGCTGCAGGTTTCTGAGAAGGAGATCATTTCCCTTCCTCTGGAGCAGTATTTAACCGGTGTTGTGGCTGCAGAGATGCCTGTTTCTTTTCATGAGGAGGCTTTAAAGGCACAGGCGGTGGCTGCGCGCACCTATGCCCTGCTGCGCATGGTCAGGGAAGAAGAGGATGATCAACACCCAGATGCGCACCTTTGTGCAGATCCCAGCCACTGCCAGGCCTGGATCAGCAATGAGGAGATGAGGAAACGGTGGGGCTGGAATTACCGTCCCAATTATCACAAAATCAGCTCTGCCGTACTGGCAACCAAGGGTAAGGTATTGACCTGTGAGGGCCAATTAATAGATCCGGTCTATCATTCCAGCTGTGGGGGGAGGGGCACTGAGGATGCCAGAGAGGTATGGGGTCATGAAGTGCCCTATTTGAAAAGCGTTGCTTGCAGCTATGATGCCCCTGAAAAGCAGAAGCCGGTCAATACGCAAATGTCTCTTCAGGAGCTGTTTACAAAGCTGGGGATCAGAGAGCAAGCGATAGCTGTTGCTGCCGGTTCTGATCTGATGGAGATCCAGGAGCGGACAGAAAGTGGTCGAGTGAAAAGAGTCAAAGTGGGTTCTCAGACCTTCTCAGGGGTTGAACTGCGCAAAAGATTGGGATTGCGTTCTACCGATTTTAAGGTGGACTGCACTGGAAAGAAGGTCATTTTCTCTACCCGGGGATATGGGCATGCTGTCGGGATGTGCCAGTATGGGGCAAACGGGCTTGCCCAGAGGGGTGCAAACTATGATCAAATCCTCAGCCACTACTATCAAGGGGCCAAACTGAAAACCGTACCGGAGAAATGACCTTGCCTGAGGCAACTGCCCGCCTGTTTCGGCCGGGCAGTTTTTATTTTTCCATACCCCTTGGCTGAAATAAGGAAACAGCAAACTTGATTTGTTAATTATGCAAATTGATCCTCAAGTTACCGGGTGCTCCTGTTAGTCTTTTTCCTTTTTCCCCTGGATATATTGTACTGATAATTGAAAACGGGGGGAGCCATGGTGCAGGAGTATATCCGCCGCCGGGTCATTAAGGTCAGCAAATATATTTTAGAAACCTCAGCAACCGTTCGTCAGGCAGCCAAAGTTTTTGGAGTAAGCAAAAGCACTATTCATAAAGATTTGGCTGAGCGGTTGCCTAGGATTAACCAGCAATTGGCCAAAAAGGTGCGGGTTGTTCTCGACCGCAATAAGGCTGAGCGCCATCTGCGTGGTGGGGAAGCGACCAGAAGGAAGTACCGGGGAGAATAAAACATTAGAGAAAAAATGGTAACATTAGAAGGTTATATTGGATTTTCGTCGAAATCATACAGGAAGTTCTAATATAAACAGAATATGATAGCTAATCCAATTTCGAAAGGAATGCTAATCAAATGTTTTGGAAAGAGGATATCGGAGTTGATCTGGGAACAGCAACTGTGCTTGTTTACCTAAAAAGTGTTGGTATTGTACTCAATGAGCCTACGGTTGTTGCTATAGATACCAGAAGAGGAGAAATGATCGCTGTTGGGGATGAGGCACGGCAGATGCTGGGGCGCACCCCCGGCAATATAGTAGCAGTGCGCCCGCTGAGGGAAGGGGTTATCGCTGATTATAATGTTACAGAATATATGCTGCGCTATTTTATTCGCAAAGCAGTACGACAGCGCTTTCTTATCCGTCCCCGGGTGATGGTGTGCATACCCTCTGGAGCTACCAGTATAGAGCAGCGAGCAGTCAAACAGGCCATTATCCAGGCAGGGGCTGGTCAGGCATACCTTATCGAAGAACCGGTAGCAGCAGCCCTGGGAGCCGGGATTCGGATCGATGAAGCCAGGGGCAATATGGTGGTGGATGTGGGTGGAGGGACTACAGATGTAGCTGTCTTAAGCCTGGGTGGGGTTGTTTGTACTAAGTCCATCAGGGTGGCAGGAAATGATTTTGATGAAGCAATAATCAGACATGTGCGCAAGGTGTACAACCTGATGATTGGAGAATGCACTGCAGAAGAACTGAAGATCGGAATCGGAACAGCATACCCCCAAGCCAAAGATCCTGGTGCCAGTATGCAGATTCGCGGCCGTGATCTTGTAACAGGGCTTCCCAAGACTATTGAGGTCACTACCGAAGAGGCTGCTATGGCCCTTCAGGAGCCGGTATCCCAGATAGTCGATACAGTAAAAGAAGTGCTGGAACAGACACCGCCTGAACTGGCTGCGGATATAGTTGACCGGGGGATTGTCATGACCGGTGGAGGAGCGCTTCTGCATGGGCTGGATCTGCTGATCAGTGAAAAAACAGGATTGGCTGTGCATGTGGCAGAAGATGCTATTTCCTGTGTGGCCAAAGGAACAGGGATGGCTCTGGATATGCTGCATGTCCTACAGGGACAGGACGGCCGGCTATAGTTCACTAAAATAGCTGACCATCAAAGAAATTGATCAGTATAACCCCTAGGACTATGGTGTGAAATTTTTAACCATATTAGCAGGATTTCCCCCAATAGAATCGTATAAATTAATATACAAAATGAGCGGGAAAGGGGGTGTAGAAGTGGTACGGGGCCTTTACAGCGCTGCTGCGGGAATGATGGCACAGCAGGTCCGGGTGGATGTGATTGCCAACAATTTGGCTAATGTGGATACCCCCGGATACAAAAGGGATATGGTGTCCTTTCGCAGCTTTCCTGAGATGCTCATCTCCCGTTTGGGGAAGGCGCCGAAGAGGAACATCGGCAGTTTAAGCACCGGGAGTATTGTGGATGAGATCACAACCTCCTACCGGCCGGGACCCTTGCGGGACACAGGCAATCCTTTGGATTTGGCGCTGCTGGGAAATGCCAATGCCTTTTTTGTTGTCCGCACTCCGGGGGGGGAGTTGTGCTTTACCCGCCAGGGAAGTTTCACACTGGATGGGAACCGCCGTCTGGTCACAACATCAGGCTGTGCTGTTCTGGGGATTAGCAATGGACAGTTGGTGGAGATCTATCTCCCTGCCGGTGAGCTGCAGGTGAACGGCAATGGGCTGCTGACCGGGGCAGTAAACGATCAGGGAGAGCTTGTGGAACGCCTGGCTTTGGTGGAGATCCCCGCAGGACAGGCTCTGCAGAAAATCGGTAATTCTTTATACAGAGGAGAGATAGCAGTTGGGGATATCCCGGACTGTGAGGTAAGGCAAGGCTATCTGGAGGCTTCCAATGTGGACCCTCTTACTGAAATGGTGTCCATGATGGCTGCTATGCGGCTCTATGAGGCCAATCAGAGGGTTATCCAAGCCACAGACAGCACACTGGGAAAAGCCATTGAAGTGGGACAGGTTTAATTGATTGTTCAAGGAGGCGGACTGCTTGTCAGGGCCTCCTCCGGTGCTGACCGACCGAGGCGCCGGGTTTTTCAAAGTTAAAGGAGGCGATTCTGTTGATGATCTCTCTTTATACTGCTGCTGCAGGAATGAGTGCTCAGCAGTTTCACATCGATACGATCTCCCATAACCTGGCCAATATTAACACAACCGCTTTTAAAAGGGTAAGGGCCGAGTTTCAAGACCTGATCTATCTCCCCATCTACCGCCCCACAGCCTATGACGCGATTGGGCTTGATGTGGGTTTGGGTGTCTGCCCTACTGCCTCTTATACCATCTTTGAGCAGGGGAGTATTCAGCAGACCGAAAACCCGCTGGATCTGTCCCTTTCAGGCCCAGGCTTTTTCGTTGTGAGGGGCCCGGGAGGGGAAATTTATTATACCCGTGATGGAAGCTTTAAGCTGGATGCTGCAGGCAACCTGGTTACCTCAGACGGTTATAGGGTTGAGATAGAAGGGGCGCAGCAGTTCCCTGGGACAGAAAACATAATCTTTTCTCAGGATGGCAGGATCAGCTACCTGGATGCTGAGGGAAATGAGATCTTTCTAGGGCGCCTCGTTATAGCTCAATTTGACAACCCGGCGGGCCTGGAGAAGGTAGGGCGCAATCTTTACCGCAGCAGCCCGGCTTCGGGTGATGCAAGAATATCCAATGCAGGGGTTACAGTCAATCAGTATTCTCTGGAAGGGTCCAATGTTCAGGTTGTGGATGAGATGATCAGGCTGATCACCGCCCAGCGCACCTATGAACTTAACTCCAAGGCGGTTCAGGCCTCAGATGAGATGCTCTCCATTATCAACAACCTCCGCCGTTAAGTGAAAGGGATATTATAGGGGGTTGATTCAATGTTCATGAGTATCGGTATGATAGCAAACACTGCTGCTGGCAGCTCAGCAACTGACCAGGATGCCCGGCTCAAAGAGGCATGCCAGGAGTTTGAGGCATTTTTCTGGATGGAACTGCTTAAAGCTGCCCGCAGGTCTATCGATTTCAGCGGGGAGAACCGATCATCCCAGAGCAATTTCTATACAGATCTTTTAGATCAGCAATATGCTCTCCTGTTGGCAAGGCAGGATACAGCTGGTCTAGGGAAAATGCTCTATGAACAGCTGTGCTCCAAAGAGACAGAAAGATAGGGGGTCTAATTGCTCCTTTCACTACATATTATTGAAGAGGAATGTATGAAAGGAGGGACCCCCATTGCCGCAGCAGGACCAAGAACTGATTTTGACAAACAGAGAAAGCTTGAGGACGACCGGGGTTCAGCAGGTGGTCAGCTTTGATGAACAGGAGATTGTCCTGGAAACAGGGATCGGCAACCTGATTCTCAAGGGGGATGGGATGCACATCACCCATCTGGACCTGACTGCAGGTGAATTGGTAGTCGAGGGTCTGATCACCTCCCTGGAATTTAGTGAGCAACGGGGCAAAAAAATCAAAGCTAAAGGCAAAAGCATCCTTCAACGCCTGATCAAATGACACAAACGGTGGCACAGGAGTTTTTGCTGCTGCTAATTGTCACCGGGTTAGGAGCCGGTAATGGCCTTCTTTTTGACTGCTACCGCTTACTGCGCAGGAAGATCAGGCTGGGGTATCTAACCACACAGATCAGTGACCTTTTTTTCTGGGTCATTTGTGCAGGTATAGACTTTCTTGTCTTTTTCCAGATCACAGAAGGAGTGATGCGTTTCTTACCCATCCTCTTTCTGCCTGTCGGCATGGTGGCTTATCTCAAGTTTGTCAGCCCCTATGTGAGAGAGCCGCTCTACTTTTGTTTTCTTCAGATTGGACGCTTCTTTCGCCTGCTGTTAAAATTCTTAATCATCTGCACTCAGATTATTCTTTTCCCCTTTCGTTTGATTGTTTGGGTGCTGAATTGCACCATGCAGTTTATCTGCGGAGTTTTTCGCCTCATCCTTCTCCCTTTCTCCTACTGCTGGCGTTTGATCAGGCGCCGCATCTGGGAATGGAGAAAAAAGGGGTAGTCCTAGCCACAAAATTTTTTTTGTGGCTGAAGAAGGGATTTTATAATGGGGATAGAAATATGTAATAATATCCACAATTTGTCCACAATTTGTGGATAAGTTGACTAGCCAGTACGGTGGGGCCTCATGCATATAGAAATTCGCGGAGCGGAAAAACTCAGTTTTCGAGAAAAACAAGCAGTAGTACTCAAAGAAACAGGCCTGGGAAATGAGGAGATTGCCAAGAGATTGGGTGTTAATTCTGCCACAGTGGCAACCCTTTTGAGCCGGGCACGCAGCAAGGGTTATGAGGTGGTCATAGTCATCCCCACAAACCTTGGTTTATTCGGAGCAGAGAGCGAGGAGGAGGGTTAGTTTTTAGGTGAGTTGGAGAAAGAATAAAGCTTTCAGCAGCAGGCAAAAAAAGGCGGTATGGAAACGGCGTCTCATCTGTTTAGCCCTGATCTGTTGTGGAGTATGTCTGCTTCTCATCCCTGTTCAGCTTAAGATTTGGAAGTTGGAGGGTGATTTAAAAAAATACCAACTCCAGGAACAGGAGTTATTAGCGAAAAGAAAAGAAATAATAAAACAGATCGAATACTACTCCAGTGATGCCTATGTGGAGGAGCGGGCACGGGAGGAGTTGGGGCTTGTTAAGCACGGTGAAGTGCCGATCCGTGACGCTGTACCGGGTAGGGTCCAGATCCCTGATGAGAATGCTGTAATCGGTGACTAGGTGGGGTGTGATTCAGTTTGACTGACCGGCTGGCTGCGATGGATATCGGAACCAATTCATGCCGTTTATTGATCGCTGATCTATGTGAAGGGCGCATTAAACCGGTTTTTACCGCATTGAGAACCAGCAGAATTGGGGAAGGGATGACCAGTAAAAGGATTCTTGGGAGGGGTCCTATAGAGCGGACCATCAATGCTCTGCAAGAATACCGTCAAATAATCAATGAATATGGAGTTGATCGCTATCGAATAGTCGCTACCAGTGCTGTGCGTGAAGCAGCAAACGCGGCTTTTTTTCTTGATCAGGCCTCCAAAAGAACAGGGATGGATATACAGATCATCAGCGGTGCCGAAGAGGCCCGTCTCAATTACCTGGGTGTCTGTCATTCCGTTTCTCCACAAGGAACAGGAATAATCATCGATATCGGCGGTGGGAGCACTGAGTTTACCTATCTCCCTCATAAAGGAAGCCTCGATGAACTGTGCTGCCACAGCATACCCCTTGGTGCTGTTCGCTTGACCGAGCAACCCTGTCTCCTTTCAGAAATACTCCTTCCTATGAAAGATGTTCTGGATGATATTAAACTCTTGCCTGATCCCTTTTTTATCGGTGTAGGGGGAACCATTACAACCATAGCTGCGATTTGTCAGGGGTTGGAGGTATATGATCCTCAGTTAGTCCATGGTTATACTCTCACTAAGGATGATGTGGAGAGAATAATGTTTTTTCTCGCTGCAAAGAATAATGAGGAACGAAAAAGGGTTCCAGGGCTGCAGCCTGAACGGGCAGATATTATTGTTGCCGGGGTTACTATTCTCTGGGCGATTCTGCGCTATCTGGAAGCCAGTACCCTTGTGGTGAGCGAGGCCGATCTTCTCTATGGAATAATTTTAGAAATGGCATCACTTTAAACAATCCGGTTGGACAACAAATCATGGAAGGAGTTTATTATGAAATTTGCTTTCCTCCCTCTCCTGAGTGCAGCGATTGCTGGTATTTCTATGGCATTACAGGGTTCCTTTAATACAGCATTAAGTAAAGTAGTTGGCCTGATGGAGGCGAATTTTGTTGTACATGTTATCGGCACAGCTGCACTGTTTGTGATGCTGTGCCTGGGCCTGGGACACGGCACTTTGGCCAAGCTGGGGGATGCTCCCTGGTTCGCCTACCTGGGCGGTATACTCTCCATTGTTATCATCTATACGGTGATGGCCAGCATTTCTAAACTGGGTGTTGCCGTAGCCACTACTGTAATCATCGTGGGTCAGGTTTCTGCAGCTCTGATCATCGATCATTTTGGCCTGTTCGGCCTGCGAGCCATTCCCTTTACCTGGTGGAAACTGTTAGGGCTGGTTCTGCTGGCTGCAGGAGCAAAATTGATGCTCAATTAACCTTTTTCCTTGCTTTCGCTTGCCTTTTTCCCCTATATTTCGCCATATTTCAACAAAAACGGGTTAGTATAACTCGTTTTTGTTTTATTTTTGCCGTTTTTTGACCGCGAATTAATTACTGATTGAGTTGCTTTCCTTTTTTCGAGGGAAAAAACAAATTTTATAGAAGGAAATAATCTGTAAATGTAGAAGTAATCATGTTACGGTACAATGTTGGTCTGATTAAATAAACCCAAAGGGGGTGGCGATTGGATAGATTAAAATATTGTTTTTGAGTATCAATTAAATTGTATAATTGTAGGAGGTGTATTAAGCCAGTGGAAGCTTTTGTACTCCCAAAAGCAGAATTGGGTAACTTTGTGGCCGAATTAAAAAAAGATAATGAGGTATTAGGGCCAGTTGCCAAAGGGGAGGAATATATATTTGCGCCTATTGATGATGTAAATAAATTGCGCCTTGATTATGATACTACTATTCTGCCTCCGGCCAAAAAGTTTATCCATATGCCAGGGGAAGTTCTTTTTGAGTTTGAGGGTGTTGTTGAGGGGAAAGCCCCGGAAAAAGTAGAGAAACGTGTCCTTTTCGGAGTACACGCTTGTGATGTGAATGGTCTGTTAAGCCTCGATAAGGTATTTTTGGAGACTTATCCAGACTCTGATTACAAAGCGCGCCGTGAAAACACTGCCATTGTCGCCCTGA
>DUSK01000052.1 GCA_012842275.1 Syntrophaceticus sp.
CAGTCCTATCCCCCTGTAAAGGCAGATATGGAGTGTGCCAGCTGGCTGGCTGAAGGAAGCAAAAAAGCCGCCCTGATGGTGGCTCATTACAATATTCCTCTCTTAAAGGAAGAGGAAAAGCAATATTATGTTAACCAGATTGAGGAACTCAGCGCCCGACCAATCCCATGCGGTTGATGATCAGGTCGATCATCTCATCCATAGCGGTGATCAAACGGGCTGCAGCATTATAGGCGTGCTGGAAACGGATCATATTAACCATTTCTTCATCCAGTGAAACACCTGATACAGCTAAGCGGTTGTTTTCGATCTGAGAAACAAGCAGTTCCTGGTTTTCTACCATACGATAGGCCTGCTGGGCTGTTACCCCCAGTTCACCGATAATGGCGTTGTAGTAATCATTCGGAGAAAACAGCTGCTCTTGACTGGAATTGATTTTTATTATTTGCGCCTCTTTAAGCTTAGCAAGCTTTAAAGCAATGCTGCCATCACCTGTATCCCAGGTATACCATGTACCTTCAAGTTCTACCTTGTTTTCATAGTCATCGGGATTATCACCAGGAGGAATAGGCCTTAACTCAGCGGCTGCAAGCTTACTGGGATCAGCCAGCAACACTTGATTAACAGCGATATTTCCCGCAGTAATAGAATCGGAACCATCTTTGCTCACAAAAAAGTCAAGACCGGTATCTCCGTTCAGCCCTGCTCCCTCCCGGTGGATCTCGTTAAAGGCTTTAGCAATTCCCTCTGCCAGTATATCCAACTGTTTTCGCAGGGCAGGGATAAAACCTGCAAGTCCATCTCCCTGCTTATATCCTCTGGCATCTATAATACCACGCACAGTACCTGCTGAAATTGTCAAAGGGTAACTGCGGCTTTGATCATCTTGCCAATAGATCTCCGGGTAGTCATCAGAGTTCCCTACCACCAGCTCATTGGCACTTTCTCCCTGCACCAGAGCCCGCCCTGAAACATTGACAGTTATAGTGCCATTTTCATTTTCCACAACCTTTATATCGATGGCTTTCGCCAGCCGATCCACAAGCAGGTCCCGCTTATCCCTCAGGTCATTGGCCCGGGCGCCGCTGACTTCCACCTTGAGGATCTGCATATTGAGATCAGCGATCTGCCTGGCCATAGAGTTAATATCATCAACCAAAACCTTTAAGTTCCTGTTCAGGTCATTGACCAGCTCAGTCAGCTGGGTATCGATATGATTAAAAGCATCTGCTAAGGACCGTCCGGTCTCCAAAACAAGGGAACGGGCAGCCAGGCTTTCCGGATCTTTGGCCAGCTCATCCAGGGCAATCCAAAAATCTTCCATAATGGATCTGAGGCCACTGTCAGATGGCTCATTGATAATCCCTTCTATTTTTTCGAGAGCATCCTGCTGTGCCTCCCAGTAACCTAAGATCTTGGACTCATTGCGCATTTGAAAATCAAGGAAGCGATCTCTCATCCTTCGGATCTCGGAAATCTGGACCCCTGTCCCAATCTGTCCAGTGCCTATGTAACCATCCAATGAGGGTACAGGATAAGGAGGTGTAGTGACCATAATGGCTTCCTGCCGTGTATAACCAGGAGTATTGGCATTAGCAATATTATGGCTGGTTACATCAAGAGAGCGCTGCTGAGTCCGCAGGCTCCGCAGCCCGATCTCTATGCCGAAAAAGGTTGAGCGCATCATTCATCCCCCATTTATTAAACCTGGCGGTCAAACTGACCGGAACGTACAGCTACTTTTTCAACTTCCCCATTTTTATTAGGGGATTC
>DUSK01000053.1 GCA_012842275.1 Syntrophaceticus sp.
CAGGAGATCAGAGCCATTATTAAGGAAATACAAGGCGGTATCGGCAGGGCTAATAATGAAATGGAACAGGCGATATATGCTGTTGGGGAACAGGAAACAGCGGTTGATGCTACTTCTCAAGCATTTAATGAAATAAGCACAGCGATAGAGGCTTTGGTTGATAAAATCAATGATGTTGCCCAAACAGCTATGGCACTCAGCAAAAATGCCGAAGATGTAAGAACCGGAATCGAAAAAGTGGCTGTTATATCTCAGGAAAGTGCTGCAGCTACTGAGGAGGTGGCTGCTTCTACAGAAGAGCAAACTGCATCTAGTGAAGAGATTTCAGCAGCGGCAAGTCAATTGGCGAAAATCGCCAGTGAACTGCAGAAACAAATAAATAATTTTAAAGTCTAAGTGGTTATGGAACAAACCAGGGGTTGCTAATAAAGAATGGGCGCGGGAGGCGGTTGCTGAAAAGCTCCCCTCCCGTATCCCTTTTTAACTAATATATCAGATTGAAAGAAGGGCTGGCTTGTTCTGCTGCTTTCAATGCTTCCAGGTATTCTTTGCGGGTGATCCTTCTATTGATTTCAGGGTAACGGTGAGCCAGATAGGCGGGGTAATACTGATCCATGATATTGATCCAGGATTTTGGTGATATTTCTTCGGCTATGAATTTCATGAGTGAAGCTGTTCCTGCTAAACCCCCCGGCATTACCAGATGGCGAATAAGCAGCCCTTTTTTTGCTATACCTTTCTCATCCAGTACCAAATCTCCCACCTGTTTATGCATTTCTCTGATCGCTTCCTTAGCTACCCGGGGGTAATCGGAGATCTGAGAGTATTTGAGCGCTATATCTTTATCGGCATATTTGATGTCAGGCAGGTAGATGTCAACGATCCCATCAAGCTGGCGCAGGATTTCCAATCTCTCATATCCGCTGCAATTATAGACAAGGGGCAGGATCAATCCCTTTTCACAGGCAGCCAGCAGTGCCTCTAAAATCTGTGGGATGTAATGGGTTGGGGTGACCAGGTTGATATTCACACATCCTCTTTCTTGGAGCTGGAGCATGATTTCAGCCAGTTCAGTTGTCTTTACAGTATATCTATCCCTTCCCCTGCTGGTTTCGAAATTCTGGCAGAAAACACAGCGCAAACTACAGAAAGCGAAAAAAATTGTTCCTGAACCACCGCCTCCGACCAGAGGTGGTTCTTCCCCAAAGTGAGGCCCGAAACCTGATATTTCCGCATTTTTTCCAGCACCACATTGACCGCGCTCACCTGAAAGCCTGGATGCGCCGCATTCTCTAGGACAGAGACGGCATGGCTCCAGGAATTCTTTGAGCACTGAAATCTTTTTAGCCAACTCACCGCTTTTGTAAAGCTCAATGTAACTCATGGCACACCTCCTTTTTCAGTTTATCAAATATTTTACTCCAGGGCTAAAGATCAATTTGATTTGCTCTCTGTACGACCCAATTAAAGCCTGTTAATTATCCCATTTTGCACTAAACATAAGTTTATGCCTCATATATTTTTGCTTAATAATACTTTTTTAGTTCCAAAGCAGACCTCTTGTTAAAATATCAGTTATAATAAGGTTGTTATTAGCTGTATTTTTGGAGGCGCAAATATGACTGCAGGTGAGTTCACCACTGATCAGGTCACAAAAAGAGTAGCCGCGATGATAGCCGCTGTCAGTTCATTTATCACACCTTTTCTTGGTTCATCAATGAACATCGCTTTACCTGGGATCGGAAATGAATTTGGGGTTGATGTGGTTTACTTAAGCTGGTTTGTAACCATTTACCTCCTGTCTACTGCTGTTTTTCTGGTTCCCTTCGGGAGAATTGCCGATATTTATGGAAGAAAGAGAATTTTCTTATATGGAACCATTACTTTTACTATAGCATCACTGCTTGCATTCTGTGCGCCTAATGCTCAACTGCTAATGGCGACTAGGGCACTGCAAGGTCTGGGGAGTGCCATGGTATTTGGGACCGGTGTGGCTATTCTCATCTCAGTTTACCCTTTAAAGGAGCGGGGTAAAGCGCTGGGAATCAATGTTGCCGCAGTTTATTTAGGGCTCTCCTTGGGGCCTATACTTGGAGGGTTTTTAACTCATCAGCTGGGTTGGAGGAGCATCTTTTTTGTTACTACACTGCTTGGTATTTCGGTGGTGATCCTTGTCCTTACCAAACTGACCGGGGAGTGGGTAGAGGCAGTTGGTGAAAGCTTTGATCTGGTGGGATCTCTGCTCTATGGTGGTATGATACTTGCCCTAATGTGCGGTTTTTCTAGGGTTCCCGAAATGTTGGGTTTTCTGCTGCTGGCTGTTGGAGTGGCTGGTCTGCTTTTTTTTGTCTGGTGGGAACTCCGGTTCGATAGCCCGGTCGTAGAGATGAGGCTTTTTCATCATAATCTGGCCTTTACCTTTTCCAACCTGGCGGCTTTGATCAACTATAGTGCCACTTTTGCAGTGGGTTTTTTATTAAGCCTATATCTGCAGTATGTTAAAGGATATGGAGCACTCCATGCGGGGATGATTCTTGTTTTTCAGCCTTTGATGCAGGTTATTTTTTCTCCTCTAGCGGGAAGGCTGTCGGACCGCATTGAACCAGGTCTTGTGGCCTCTGTGGGTATGGGATTTTCTGCACTGGGTGTGGTGCTGCTGATTTCTCTATCTGAAACCACCTCTCTGGTCTATCTGATTCTTTGTTTACTATTTCTTGGTTTCGGTTTCGGTCTGTTTTCTTCCCCTAATACCAACGCTGTGATGAGCTCGGTGAATAAAAAATATTATGGTGTTGCTTCAGGAATTCTCGGTACTATGCGGTTGCTGGGTCAGATGTTGAGTATGGGGGTTGTTACATTGATCTTTACCCTCTATTTGGGAGGGATGCAGGTCACTCCTCATAATTATCCTTCATTTTTAAGGAGTATGCATTTTTCTTTTATTGTTTTCGCTATTTTGTGTGTTTTCGGTATTGCTGCCTCAATGGCAAGGGGCAGTATGCGGGCCGGTAATGGGACTAAGGAAGAAGGAACAGGCGAACGATAGGACGAATCCTGAAAAGCGGAGGTTTTTTTATGATAATCCTAGGGATTGACCCCGGTGTGATTTCCACCGGGTATGGGGCTATTAAAACCGATGAAAGAAGGGCAAGTTTGATCGATTTTGGTGTGATTAAAGTAGACAGAGAACAGGATCTGCCTTCTCGCCTTAATAAGATTTATCAAGGAATTGCTGGCATCTGTAATGAATTGCGTCCAGATGCCCTTGCCATAGAAGAGATTTATTTCAGTAAAAACGCCCGTACAGCTTTGACTGTGGGGCATACCAGAGGAGCGGTCATTTTGGCGGCTGTTCACCATGGTGTTGAAGTTTTTGCATATACACCTTTACAGATCAAGCAGAC
>DUSK01000054.1 GCA_012842275.1 Syntrophaceticus sp.
GACAAATACGGAACTTTTAGAGAAAATTATTTGTAATAATTTAGGCACAAAGGAATTCTTCATTAATAAAGCTATTGGCTGGAGCTTGAGAGAATACAGCAAGGTGAATCCTGATTGGGTCAGGGAATTCCTCAAAAAGTATGAATCAAAGCTGGCAAAATTAAGTATAAGGGAAGCCAGCAAGTATTTGTAAAGGAAGCAGAGGGCGGTCTTTTTGCTTCCCCGCTATAGACATGTAAACAGAACCGATGATCGATCTGGGTTCCTATGACCTGATAATTGACCAGAACGGAGACGGTCAGATAGTTTGCAAAATTAACAGGAGTGGTTCATTCATTGAAATATAAAAACAATATACATAAAGCCAAATTCATAAACCGTCTCAACCGTTTCATTGCAGAGGTAGAACTGGATGGCGTTGTACAAGTCTGTCACGTCAAAAATACCGGGCGATGCAAGGAATTGTTAATACCCGGGAACTCAGTCTACTTGGAAGAGAACAACAGCCCAAACAGAAAAACAAAATATGATTTGGTTGCAGTTGAAAAGGGAAAATTACTGGTGAACATCGATTCACAGGCTCCCAACAAGGTAGTGAAAGAATGGCTGAAAGCAGGTGGATTATATCCAAATCCAACAGCGGTATATCCTGAAGTGAGGCATGGGAATACCCGCATGGATTTTTATATTGAAGATCAAGAGCGGAAGGCTTTTATTGAGGTCAAAGGCGTAACCTTGGAAAATGACGGGGTAGCAGCTTTTCCGGATGCACCGACAGAACGAGGTGTAAAACATATATATCATTTGATCGATCTGCTGCAGGAAGGCTATGAGGCTTATGTTATATTTGTCATCCAGTTTAAACCTGTTAAGTATCTCGTCCCAAATGATACAACTCACGCAGAATTCGGCAAAGCATTGCGAGAAGCGGCCGCAGCAGGTGTGCGTGTTTTAGCTTATGATTGTATTGTAACACCGGATTCAATGCAGCTGGATCAGGAAATACAGGTTCAATTATGAGGGACAGGGGAGGCCATAGTTTCGCCTGATCTTGGTAGCCCTAACGGGATTCGAACCCGTGTCTCCAGGGGAGTAGACCGGCTATATAATAATTCACTCCTACTCCCACAGGTAAAATAGCGAAAAGCCCGATCCATTTAAATAAGCTGAAACCCAATACTGAACTGATCAGCAAAAAGCCTGGAGTTGATAAAATAAAGATCGATTTCCGGGCTGCTGTTTTTTTATCTTCGTATTTCCACTGAAAGAGTTTCAGATAATCTGATGTTATGACATCAACATAATGGGATTTAATCAGCAGGGCAAAGGAAAAGGCTATAAAGGGCCAGATGATTACAACGGACCAATTGGGATTGCTCATATAAAGGATACCTAACAAAACCAATACCATATATGTAGAGAGATTGTTTATGCTGCGCAGGAAGGTTTTGATGCATACTTCCACCAATGTGTTGGCTGTGGTGCGTTCATTAAACAAATGGTTAACTCTGGAGTAAAACACAGGCTTTTTTCTCTTCTTGCTGGGTTTTTTGATGTTCACTCCCGAAACCTTTAACATAAAAGCCGCATACTTGAATCGCTCACTGTTTTCACGCGCTATGTCATCAAAAAAAGCCCCTTTGATATCAAGGCGGAGTTTGATGAGCAAAAGGAGTGTCAGACCCAGCAGAATGGAGCAAGCCCATCCCAGCAGAAGGTTGTCAATAAGCAGGGGAACTGCTTTTAAAAACAGCAACTGTGTGAAGATAAAAAGAATTATGAAGGTGATCTTTTCTATCCAGGAGGCCAGGCGCAGGGAAATAAACTGTTTGATCAGGCCTATGTGCATCTTGAACAGGAAGCTGATCACCAGCAGCAGTGCCAGCTGTCTGATGGACAGGCCGCAGCCTAAATGCAGGAATGGGGCAAGGATAGCAATGAGCAATAGTGATGTTAATAGGGTGCATATTGCGGAATAGGTGAGCCCGCAGATCATGATCCGCCGTATCCATTCCCTACGCTGGAGCAAAAAAAGCTGGTCAGCCTCCTCGAGGAACAACCTGATTGTTCCTGTCCAGCTGTATAAAAAGATGAGCAGTAAAGGTGCGTAGATGGAAATATCGGCAGCCCAAGGGGGGAGTTGGCTCCATAAGCGTAGATAGCAGATACTTGCAATAATAACGCCGGGAATAATGATGTAAAGTGCTACTGTCCAATCAATGACCGGGCGCCAGGCAGTGTATTTTAACTTCCACTCCGAACGCAGGCGTGTGAAAAAAAGCTTTTCAGGTGTCATTGTCTGTACTCCAGCAATTTATTAAAACACTCCAAAAGGGATCCCTCAGGCAGCCCGCAGATCTGCCGGATTTGTGTGAGGTTCCCTCTCGTCAAAAGCCGGCCTTCTGACATCAATATGATAGAATCGCAAACCTTTTCTGCTGTATCCAGGGCATGGGTGGACATCAAAACACCTGCTCCCCGCCTTCTTTCCTGTTTCAGCAGCATCAAAAAGTCCATGATAGCCTGTGGGTCAAGGCCCATAAAGGGCTCATCTACAATGTAAATATCAGCCTGCAGCAGAAAACCGATGACCAGCATGACTTTCTGCTGCATTCCTTTAGATAATGTAGCAGGCAAGTAGTGCTTTGCATTATCCAAGCGAAAAAGATTGAGCAGTCTATTGCTGCGTTCTTCAAACACAACCTGATTGATGCTGTGTGCTGCAGCAGCCAACTCTAGGTGCTCCCATACAGTCAGTTCATCATAAAAAACGGGCTGTTCGGGAATATAGGCATATCTCTTACTGTTTCCATTTAATATTACCTCTCCGTCCATTACCGGTAGCATGCCTAAAATAGCTTTGATGGTGGTGCTCTTTCCTGCACCGTTGGGGCCGATTAAACCGGCAAGCTCGCCCTCCTGCAAAGAAAAAGCAATATTTGTAATGGCATTTTTGTTATCTGTGTAACCAGCGTGTTTGATCCTTACCTCTAACAGCTGCTTCAAAGTTACCCCCCTTTGCCGGGACAAGAAAGCTGTTCCCCGTTGGAAGCAAAAAGAACGTCCCCATGCTCCATGCTTCCCATATTATTTCTAGTTTTGCCAGGCAAAACCCTGCAGCAGAAGCCAAAAGGGGTTACAGGGGTTCTTTTATCGATAAAAGGTATTAAATATATTGGCTCCTAGATAAGCTGCGTAAATCAAAATCAGGATAATGCCTTCTCTTTTATTGATCTCATGAAACTTTTTGTTATAAGCAAAAAGCCCAAAGGTTCCCATTACTACAGCAAGGCCTACGAAATGAATCGCATAAAAGGATTGTGGTACCGGTATGCCGTCAGGAGTCAAAGCAGCAGATGCTCCAATTACAAGC
>DUSK01000055.1 GCA_012842275.1 Syntrophaceticus sp.
CTTCTTTTTGTCTCTCAAAAACGGGTATTAATCTCTAAAATTATGACCTTCAGCTCCTAATTTAGCGTTGTTGAATAGTATTATTTAGAAAAAACATGCCTGTTTGTCACACAGTCTCCCGTCCCCGTGTCACACAGCAACCCCGTCCCCGTGTCACACGTGACAGCAACCCCGTCCCCGTGTCACACCGGGACCGATCAGTCAACCTGTCCCCCTGATCGCCCATAAAGTTTACGTTATAAATAGAAGGAACCATTCTTATAAAAATAGTATATATTTATCTAAATATTGCATTCTAATTTCAGGAGGTGAAACAATTGCTTATAGTAGGAATTAATGGCAGCCCTAATCGGGATGGTAATACGGTTTTTCTTCTCCAGGAAGCATTGGCGGTTGCGGAAAAAGCAGGGGCTGAAACAAAACTGCTGCATGTAAAAGAAATACTCGATGACCTTGAATCCCCGTTTTGTGAACTCTGTTCTTCTCCCTGTGAAGGCAGTTGTGCAGAGGGAAATAAGTTGGGAGAGTCCTTTGACCTGTTGAAACAAGCGGATGGGGTGCTGATGGGTAGTCCTGTTTACTTTGGAACAGTATCCAGCCAACTCAAGGCTTTTTGGGATAAAACACGTGTCCTCAGGAAGGAAAAGGCATTGCTCAATGTTGTCGGGGGAGGGATTGCAGTCGCCGGTGCCCGCTTTGGAGGGCAGGAAACCACCCTCAGGGCGCTCCACGATATGATGCTGGTACAGAGCATGATGATTGTAGGGGATGGTTATGTGGATTATGACTGCGGCCATCAAGGGGCCTGCGCCCAGCGGCCTGCCCAAAATGATGAAAACGGTATTAAAAGAGCAAGAATATTAGCACAGCGTGTTGTTGAAGTTGCAAAGGCCACAATGAGTTTAAGGAAACCATAGACGGGGTGGTAGCCTTTGGCTCAAAACCTAACAATTCGTGAAGAGATAGAACAGCGGGAAATAGAGCATCTTGCCCCCTATGCCTCATTGTGTGTCAAATCCAAAGGGCGGCTTTATCCGGAAGAGCCCTGTTCTGTGCGCACAGCATATATGCGTGACCGGGACCGGATTATTTACTCCAAAGCATTCCGCAGATTGAAACATAAAACACAGGTTTTTATTGCCCCGGAGGGTGACCATTACAGAACAAGAAGCACCCATACCATTGAGGTCGCACAGATTTCCCGCACCTTGGCCAGGGCACTGCTGCTCAATGAGGACCTGACTGAGGCTATCGCTCTTGGGCATGACCTGGGCCATACACCATTTGGTCATTCGGGTGAAGCAGCTATCGATGAAGTTTTTCCGCCAGGGTTTCGTCATAATGAGCAGAGCCTCCGGGTTGTGGATAAACTGGAGGGGGAACGCGGATTAAATCTTACCTGGGAAGTGAGGGATGGTATTCTCTGTCATACCGGCCCCAAATTACCCAGCACGCTGGAGGGCCAGATCGTCAGAATCGCAGACCGCATCTCCTACATCAACCATGATATCGATGATGCTATCAGGGCTGGGATTATCAGTGAAGATGACCTGCCTAAAGATTGTGTTGAGATCCTTGGCAACCGTCACAAAGTAAGGATCAATACCATGGTAACAGATATTATAAAAATGAGCAGGGGCAAGCCTATAGTTGCCATGAGCGATGAAGTCCAGCAGGCAACAGATAAGCTGCGAGAGTTCCTTTTTGAGCGGGTTTATATCGGTTCTGAAGCCAAATTGGAAGAAGCCAAGGCGCAACAGGTGGTAAAAACCCTTTATGATTATTATTTAAAGAACCCCGATTTGTTGAGCGATGACATCAAAGCCAGGATTCCCAGTGAAGGGTTGGAAAGGTGTGTTGTGGACTATATTGCAGGGATGACCGACCGCTTTGCCATGAAAACCTTTGAAAGGTATTTTGTGCCTAATGTCTGGATGAAATAGATAAGGAGCAGGAGTTTTTTATACCCGTAGAGAACTAATATCGAGTCAAAAAAGGAACGGGTGTTTGCAAATGGCCGGTTTGATCCCTGAGGAATTCTTAGAGGACCTCCGCAGCAGAACTGATATTGTTGAGATTATCAGTGAATATGTCCCTTTAAAAAAGACCGGGCAGAACTATGTAGGGTTATGCCCCTTTCACCAGGAGAAAACCCCTTCATTCAGCGTATCCCCTGCCAAACAGATTTTCTATTGTTTTGGCTGTGGGGTGGGGGGTAATGTCTTCACTTTCTTGATGAAGATTGATAATATCTCATTTTTAGAGGCTGTAGAGCTTTTAGCAGAGAGGCAGGGAATGGAGGTTCCCCGCACCCGCGGCACCCGGGAGAAACAGGAGCGCAGGGAAAGGTTCTATGAACTGAATGCTCAAGCGGCAGATTACTATCATAGAATATTATTACATGGGGAGGCGGCAGAGCGCGCCCGGCGCTATTTAACCGGAAGAGGGGTTAAAAAAGAGTCCTGGGCAAGGTTTATGCTGGGTTTTGCGCCTGCCGGACAGGGTCTTCTCCGGTTTCTGAGGGGAAAGGGTTGCACCGTCCAGGAGCTCAGGGAGTCAGGGCTTTTTATTGAAAGATATGGAAAACTCCAGGAGCGCTTTCAGGGGCGTGTCATCTTTCCCATATTTGATCACCGGGGGCATTGCCTGGGTTTTGGCGGGCGGGCCTTAGGGGAGGAGCAGCCCAAGTACCTGAACTCGCCGGAGTCAGCCATTTTCAATAAAAGCCGCAGCCTTTATGGCCTACACCTAGCACTACCTGCGATTCGGGAGAAGCAACAGGTTATTGTGGTAGAGGGGTATATGGACTGCATCACAGCCCATGAATACGGTTTTCGCCACACAGTTGCCTCTTTAGGAACAGCCTTTACCCAGGAGCAGTCCAGGCTTTTGCTGCGCTATACAAAAGATATTATTTTAGCTTTTGATCAGGATACCGCCGGCTCTGCTGCCACTATGAGAGGCGCCGGGCTACTCCAGGAAATGGGCGGCAGGGTGATGGTACTTGATCTTCCTGAAGCCAAGGACCCGGATGAATTCCTGCGCTCCCAGGGAAGAGAGGCTTTCGCAGCCGCTCTGACAGAGCGCACAAGCGGTTTTCTGGAGTTCAGGCTTGACCAGCTGCTGAAAAAATATAACCCTGATGATTTATCGGACCGGGCGGAGATAGCCAGGGTTTTGGTGGAGGAGTTGGCCAGGATCCAGGATCATGTGGTGCGGGATGGTTTCATCCGCATGGCCGCCCAGCGGATCCATACCTCCGAGGAGGCCATCCGGTTGGAATTGGCCCGTAGTCTCCGGAAAAATCGATTGCAGAAGGATAAAACTGAGAAAAATAGATATAATATGGAACAAGGCAAACAAACTTTCGAAATGCAGCCTCTAACTGCTATAGAGGCTGCCAGGAGAGGGCTTTTCAGTTTTATGTTCCAGGATCCCTCTCTTTTCGAGCGTGTTACACAGGAACTGGGCCGGGAAGTTTTTTCAGGTAAGTATCAAAAATACCTCAATCTTTTTGAAAAACGGGGCTGGGATAGTGCAGCAGATCTGCTCAACCAACTGGCAGTTGATGAGCAGCAGGAACTGGCTGCCCTTCTGATGAGCACAGAGGATATCCAGCTGGATAAAATACAGAGGGAAAGATTAATAGATGATTATATCAGGACATTAAAAAAAGGGCAGTTGCAGGACGAAATCGCTAATAAACAGTCTGCTTTAAAGGAATTTGAAAAAAACAATGATCGGGAAGGAATTAAGAACCTGTTAGCAGAATTATACCTACTGTACGAAGAATTGGAACGTTTAAAGACACCAAGAACAATGGATTCGATGAGCCAGGAAAGGGGGGAATGACATGAAAGAAGAACAATCAAGGATTGATGCAGTGAAAGCCTTAATTGAGCGCGGGAAACAGAAAGGCTCTCTTTCCTATCAGGAAATTATGGATACCCTCCAGGGCTTTGATATGACTCCCGAACAGATAGACAGCATTTATGAACACTTTGGGGCCATCGGAATTGAGATAAATCCGGATGGGGCAGGGAAGACCGATTCCAAAAATGGGGAGGCTGTAGAGGATGATACTGAAATTGATCTCTCTGTCCCGGAAGGTGTTGCTATCGATGACCCCGTTCGGATGTACCTGAAAGAGATAGGCAGAATCCCTTTGCTGACAGCTGAAGAGGAAGTGGAACTGGCGAAGAGGATAGAGCAGGGGGATGAAGAAGCCAAACGCAGGCTTGCGGAAGCCAATTTGCGGTTGGTGGTGAGTATTGCCAAGCGATATGTGGGAAGGGGTATGCTCTTTTTGGACCTGATCCAGGAGGGCAATTTGGGCTTGATCAAAGCAGTAGAAAAATTTGACTACCGCAAGGGATTTAAGTTTAGCACTTATGCCACCTGGTGGATCAGACAGGCGATTACCAGGGCTATCGCTGATCAGGCCCGTACCATCCGCATACCGGTGCATATGGTGGAGACCATCAATAAACTGGTAAGGGTTAACC
>DUSK01000056.1 GCA_012842275.1 Syntrophaceticus sp.
CAAAACCATCCACCAAGAGTACTACTTTTCCCTCCAGTACAGCGGAAACAATTTCACCGAAATCCTTTAACTCACTGATATCATCAATAAAAATGAAACTATCTTTCAGCTTTTTTAGTGTGCCTGAAAATGGTGTGAGTGACTGCACCATCAATGGGTGCAGAACATGATCATCAATCCTCTCTTTATCCACCAAACCGTCAAGGAAGATCAGAGCAGCAGAGGTGCCCCCTCTGGCAATTTTGAACTGACGGATGATAACATCACAGCTTTCACCCAGTACCTGACGGAACAGTTTGATGTTTTTATTGAGGTCAGCTGTCAGCTGTTGTGCTTTAGTACTGCTGTTTTTATAATTATTTTTTTCCTTGAGCAGGAAAAACAAATTGCGCAGTCTACTCAAAAATCTGAGCACACATTTTCCTCCTTGCTGTAGATTATTATGATGGTGGTTTGCGCAAGGGGATAATGACATTTGTGTAGAAAATATATAAAAGGGTTCCTCCCAGGAGGATCAACAGCAATACAGCCACTATTTTTTCCACCAACATAAATTGCCCCCTTTTTACTGATTATTCCTGTATTAATGTAACCAAAAGCATAATGTATTAATCCCGTTAATAGACAGTTGTGCCATTAAGAGATATAATTAGAAATAATTTTTGCACGGAGGTTTCGAATCGGTCATTTAATTCTGTTGGAGTAGGTGAAACCGTCTGATCGGTGGAAAATCGGCTGTTTTCCTTAAAATAAACTTGACTAACAAAATAAGCGGTGCTATTATTGCTACGTAAGCGCGGGAGTGGCGGAATTGGCAGACGCGCCGGACTTAGGATCCGGTGGGTTAAACCGTAAGGGTTCAAATCCCTTCTCCCGCACCAGATATTTAATTATGGTTTGGTAAAGGCATGCTCAGCTTTGTTGTAACAGCTGAGGATGCCTGTAAGTATGATAGATAAGGTAACAAAGAATGAGGAGGAGCATAAATGCGTGCAACCCTGGAAAGTTTAGAGAAAAACCAGGCAAAAATTCATGTGGAAGTAGAAGAGGAAGTTGTGGCCAAAGCCCTTGATCAGGCCTACCGGAAAGTTGTGAAAAGGGTTGTAATACCTGGTTTCCGTAAAGGAAAGGCACCACGTCCGATCCTTGAGGCTCGTTTGGGGAAAGAGGTTCTTTATGAGGAAGCATTAGAGATCCTCCTCAATGACGCATATAAAAAAGCAGTTCAGGAAACCGCTATTGAACCCATCAACCAACCGGAGATCGATGTTGTTCAACTGGAGGAAGGAAAGCCCTTTATTTTCGATGCAAAAGTAGAGGTTCTCCCAGAGGTTAAATTGGGGGAATATAAGGGGGTTTCTGCGGTTATCCCCGAGGTAAAAGTGGATGATGAGGAAGTAGATGCTCACCTCAAGCTTCTGCAGCAGAGGCATGCCAAACTTGTTGATGCCGGTGACAAAGAGGTTAATGATGGGGATATCGCGGTAGTGGACCTGGAGATAAAAGTTGACGGAAAGGTTGAAGAAAGGCTTTCAGGTTCTGAGAAATATGTAGAGGTTGGTGCGGCCAGGTTTATTCCGGGTTTGGATGCCCACCTGCTTGGTATGAATGTCAATGAGGAAAAGACTTTCACCATGAACCTGCCTTCAGTTTTTCAGTATAAGGACTTGGAAGGCAAGGAAGCTGAGTTTAAGGTGAAGGTGACCGCTGTTAAAAAGAAGGAACTGCCGGAGCTGGATGACGAGTTTGCTAAGGATATCAGCGAGCATGCCACTCTGGAAGAGTTGAAAGAAGATCTGCGCAAAAGAATTGAAGAAACAGGTCGTATTAATGCCAAACGTATTTTCAAAGAGCGTGTTGTTAGCAAGGTTGTGGATCAGGCTGAGGTGGAGATCCCGGAAACCCTGCTTAAACAGCAGTTGGAAGAAGAGACCAACCGCTTTGTACAAAGATTGGCTATGCAGCGCCTTACTCTAGATGATTATCTGAAAATGGCTAACAAAGACAGTGACGGACTGCGCCAGGATTTGGAGGCAAGGGCAGAGCTTGCAGTCAAGACAAGACTTGTGCTTAACGCCATAGCTAAAGCAGAAGAGGTAAAAGTGACAGATGAGGAGTTAAATCAGGAAATCAATGACCTGGCTGCTCAGTATAATTTAGAGGCTGAAAAACTCAGGGCGGATCTTGAAGCCCGGGGGCAGCTTGGTGTTCTTGAAGAAGAGTTGCTTTTTGAAAAGGTGCAGGATTTTCTGGTTGACAATGCTGTGGGTCTCACAGAAGAGCCGGTTCAGGAAGAAGCTGAAGCAAAAACCGAAGAAGCAGAAGCAATAACTGAAGAAACTGAGATAAAAGCCAAAGAAACTGAAACAATAACAGAAGAAACTGAAGCCAAAACAGATGAGGAACAGGAAGCACAAGCAGAAGACAGTAAGCCTCAGGAAGAGCCTGCAGCAGAACGGGAAGATTAATTTAGGGAGTTAGCTTGTATTTGGGATAGAAGGGTAAAGGCCGCGATTTATAAATAGCGGCCTCTTTTAACAGAACCATTTATTTGGTATATTAAAAATGGAAAGAAATAAAGATATTAAGTAATGAGAGCAGGTGGATAAATATGAAGTCACAGTATTTGGTACCTATTGTGGTAGAACAGACGAGCCGCGGAGAAAGGTCTTATGATATCTACTCTCGGCTATTAAAGGACAGGATTGTTTTTTTAGGGACCCCTATTGATGATAATGTAGCCAATATTGTTATTGCACAGCTGTTGTTTCTTGAAGCAGAGGACCCGGAAAAAGACATTTATCTTTATATCAACTCTCCTGGCGGATCTATCACTGCTGGGATGGCCATTTACGATACAATGCATTATGTGAAACCTGATGTTTCCACAATATGTATTGGATTGGCAGCCAGTATGGGGGCATTTCTGCTGGCAGCTGGCAAGAAGGGGAAACGTTATGCTACTCCGAACAGTGAAATTCTGATCCACCAACCTCTAGGAGGTGCCCAAGGGCAGGCCAGTGATATTGAGATTCATGCCAAGCGTATCATCAAGGTGCGTGACCGGCTCAATCGCATTCTTTCAGAGCTAACAGGCCAGCCTTTGGAGAAAATTGAAAAAGATACTGATCGTGACAACTTTATGGATGCAGAAGAAGCAAGGAATTACGGTATTATTGACGAAGTAATAAAATATCGGGTTGGTGACAAAGGGTAATCCCTAAGGGAGGTGTACAGTATTGTACAAGTTTGGTGATGAAAAGGGACAGCTGAAGTGCTCCTTTTGCGGCAAGCTTCAGGATCAGGTAAAGAAACTGGTTGCCGGTCCCGGTGTTTACATCTGTGATGAATGCATCGAATTATGCAATGAAATTATCGAAGAAGAACTTGGTGAGGAAATAGATTTTGAATTAAGCGATATACCAAAGCCCAAA
>DUSK01000057.1 GCA_012842275.1 Syntrophaceticus sp.
GATGCTGACATCTTAGTTTACTGCAGAAGCGGAAAAAGAAGCAGTGAGGCAGCAAAAAAGCTGGCTGATATGGGTTACACCAATGTGTATAATATGCTCGGCGGTATTAATGAGTGGCCATATGAAACAAAATAAACATCACCCGGAGGACAGGTTGCATCACTGTGACCGATCACCGGGACTGTCCCCCTGATCGGTCTCTTCGGCCGGTTGCATCGGAAGGTATTTCACTTGATTTCTGCCGGCGGCTTTTGCTTCGTATAAGGCTTTGTCGACAGCCAGGAACAGCTGCTGGGGAGAGCCTTTCATATCCGGAATTGTGGAGGTGACCCCTATGCTGACCGTAACCCAGGGGCTGACTGATGAGTGTTTATGGGGAATGTGGAGTTCCTCAATGGCCTTGCGCAGCAGCTGAGCCATGTTGACCGCTTCGTCTTTTCCCAACCCTGGCATGATTACGACAAATTCCTCTCCACCGTAGCGGACTACCAGGTCACTGGCCCTTCTGAAAAACTCTTGAGTGGTCTGTGCGACCTTGACCAAGCACTCATCTCCCGCCTTATGGCCGTAGCAATCATTATAGGCTTTAAAGTTATCAATATCTATCATCATCAAAGCCAAGGGGTATTTATGTCTTAGACTGCGGTTCCATTCCAGCTGGATGGTTCTGTCATAGTGGCGTCTGTTCCAGAGATCGGTCAAGGGGTCTTTTAAAGAAAGCACTTGAAGAGCTTTATTTACCTTTTCCAGTTCAGCCTTCTGGTTTTCTATCTGTTCCCGGTATTCTTCCAGGGCTTTTGTTCTTTTATGTACGAGTTTGTCCAGATTAAGGTTGATTTCCTGCAGCTGAGCGGTCATTTTTTCTCTCTCTACCAGGGCATGAGCAAACTTGCGGGCCAATTCTAGGGAGTTCAATAGCACAAAAATCAGCTGGCCAACACTGGAAAGGTTACCGGTTCTGACTATGTTTCTTAAAAGGGGAGCGCTGTGATCATTCAACCATATGCTTGAAAAAGCAATATCATTAAGGCTTGCTATGGCCAAAGCTATACCGCCTAGAATAATCAGCCTGCCATTTTTTTCTTTCCGGCGAATTATCCTAATAAAGTTGACTATCGTGTATATGATTACAATAAATACAAACAGCTGAAATGCAGGATTGAAGATTGTGAAAATTCTGGCGGGTGTGAGGAGAACTAGGCATGCAAAACCGGCACCAACCCAATTGATGATTTTGGTGATTTTCGCCTGAAAGTCCTCAGGAAAAAGCGAATTAAAAAACATTATAATTAAAGGTACTCCCAGATAAAAGGCCAGTGTTTGAAATTTTTGTGCCGCTTCCCAGCTGAAGTCAGGGAATAGATAAATGAAAAAACTTTCTCCTACCAGTAAGGTTCTTATTCCAATCAACGAGCAGAACAAACCGAAATAAAGGGGAGCCTTGTCCTTTTTTATAAAGAAAAATAGGGTTATGTGGTATATACCAATGATGATCAAACTGCCGAACAAAAATAGCTCGTAAGCTACGCTTCTATCCCTGAGGCCGGTAATCTGTTTTTCATTTCCCAGGATTAAGGCTTCTGATAGCCCTCCACTGCGGTGGAAATAGTTTGCAACTTGTATTATGATTTCGTTTTCACCTGGCTGTGGTTCAAAGAGAGCGATCTGCGGTAGATATTGGGGGGTCATTGTTTCTCTGCTGCTGCCAACTGTTCCAGCAGAGGCGATTTGTTCGCCATTTATATATAATTTGTATGATGTGAATACCCTTGGAATTTTTAAACCTAATCTTTCATCTGCCTCTGTGATAAAGCGCAGCCGGTAGGTAGCAAAACCATTGCCGGACAGTTCTTTATGATCAACATTATAATGATTCCATGTGCCGGGGACACTTATATAACCGGTCATTGCTATGCCGGAGTTTTTCAATTGATGGGACTCCAGTAGTTGATTCCAGTAAAATTCCCATTGCCCATCTAATTTAATAACACCGTCTTTTTCAAACTGCCATTGAGTCAGATCGAGAATTCCCTGCTCAGCCTTAGGTTGATCAGGGAGAAATACTGTAGAACAGCCTGAAAGGTATATTATTAATGTGAAAAATATTAATGAAAGTATAAAGAACTGTCTATTGAACATTGAAGAGGCTCCTCGAGGTAACTTACTAGGTATTCATGTAATATATACCATATTATATCAATCCTTTCGAGCATATGCACCTAAATATTATTAATTTCGACCATACACGACCGATCAGGGGTACAACCGATCAGGGGGACAGGTTGACTGATCGCATTCGGTGCCAGGCTTGCTTTATTGTTTTATTTAAATTAGTGTACCCTGCGCGCTAAGCAGTGTTAATCCCTGCCGCTTGCGACATAAGCTCCGGTTGAACTTGCCCTAAGACTTGTCGCAGACGACAGCCAACCGGCTCCTATGACGCCATCCATGGCGCATAGTCGCCTAGCTCAACATCCGTGTTTCGCTTTGGCTGTCGTTAACTGCTCCTTCGTCAAGGGCAAGTAACAACCTTCGCAGGTCGCTGCGCTAGCAGGGATAAACCGGCTGGATGTAGGGACTACCGATTACCGATCGATCAAGGGGACAGGTTTGCATCATTGAATGACACGACCCCCGTCCCCTTGTCACATCGAGTGAGTCAAAGTCACCGTCCCCCTGACTCACTCACTCATCCTGCGATTTCAGCGATCTTAGTCTTAATCCACTCCACAAAACTGTTTAAGCTGTTCAGGATTTTTTGGATAATCCCCTGCTTGTCTTTGACAGCATCCTTTATTTCATCAACTTTTTCATAGATTTTATCCAGCTGGCTGCTGATCCGGTCAAAATCAAGATCCAATTGGCTGATCTTCTGCAGCAGTTCTACGATCTTCTGCAGTTGGGCTTCATCAA
>DUSK01000058.1 GCA_012842275.1 Syntrophaceticus sp.
ACCGGGCATGGCGGTTGGTGCAACGTGTTGCACCTGAAGTTAGAGAAAGGATGGAGTGGGATGTGGCATCCCTTTCCTCTGCTGAAAAGGATCTGCGGCGTGTGATCCACAGGACCATTCAGCGGGTAGAGGATGACATCAAGACCAGGTTTAACTTCAATACAGCGGTAAGCGCCATCATGGAACTGACCAATGCCCTATATCACTATATTGATGGGATAGAGCAAGAAAAATGGCACAAAGGGGTGCTCAGAGAGGGGCTCACCGCCCTGGCTCTTCTTCTTGCTCCTTTTACTCCTCATTTTGCTGAAGAACTATGGGAGGTATTGGGGAATAAGGGCAGCGTGCATGAGCAGCCCTGGCCTCAGGTGGACAGGGAAGCATTAAAGGAAGAGGAGATCACAATTGTTGTTCAGATCAATGGACGTGTGCGGGATCATATACAAGTTCCGGTAGGGCTGGATAATAAAAGAATGGAGGAAGCAGTGCTTTCCCAACCCAAGATTGTTAATCTGATTCAGGGTAAAGAGCTGGTCAAGGTGATCTGTGTCCCCAACAAACTGGTCAATCTTGTTGTAAGGTGAAAATGTCGAGATTAATAAAAATCGAAAACGGATACTTGTTTTGCAGTACTCAATTATTCTTCAAGCAGGCAGAGAAGCTCTGCTTGCTTTTTTCTGGAAAATTCGATATGCCTGTAAAAATTTAGTTGATAGCAGGAAAACCATTATATGGAATAGAAAGATATATATGGCATCAGGTTTGCTCCCCGCTGGATTTTTGGGGAAAGCAGGTAATAAGATGATGTTAGAGATCGATCGCAAATTACAGATCTTTATTTTTCTTATTGCTGCTGCTTTAATTTTTACAGGCGGCTATAAGTATGCGATCTGGCTAGCCTCAGGTACGGAAGAAGAGCTTATTATTGAAAATGATGTTGAAGATATTGATGCTGGAGAAACAAAAGAATTAGGGGTTCATATAGCTGGTGCAGTGAAAAAACCAGGTGTTTATTACCTTTCCCTGGGATCACGGGTAGAGGACGCCCTTCGCCTGGCTGAACCTCTGGCAGAGGCGGACATAAACACCCTTAACCTCGCTCGAAAATTAGCTGATGGTGAGAAGATATATGTTCCTAGGGAGGGGGAAACAGTTGAACAAACCACGAGCGGAGCGCTTCTTACAGAACAAGGGTCAGTAAGGCAGAAGATCAATATCAATACAGCAACAGCTGCTGAACTGGATACCCTTCCGGGTATTGGCCCTGCTATTGCTCAGCGGATAATTGATTACCGAACAGAACATGGCCCCTTTCGTACAATTGCTGATCTCCAAAAAGTATCAGGGATCGGGGAAAGAAGGTATGAACAGATTAAGGATCTGGTCACGATTTGATAGCTGTGTAACATGCAGCAGCCCTAAGTTGGACAGGAGGCAGCAAGCTGCCAATTATTTTTTAGGACAGGCAGGAATTTTACAATAAATCAAGAATAAGTATCTATTGATATCTGGTTGTTTTTTCGGGAAGAGAGCGTTGTTCTGCAGCAACACATGGTGGGGAAGTAAGGAGGTGATATCGGGGGCCGCGGTTGGCAGATGATGGGAGCCTGCCAACTGGGTAATATATTTGGGAGGTTTTTTTAATGGTAGTGTAACAGAAATCAAAATTACACTGCCGAATTTTATGTACTAAAAATCACAAATGAGGATGACCTTGTTCTGCAGCAACGCGCAATGAGTAAGGAGGTGATATCGGGGGCCGCGGTTGGCAGATGATAGGAGACTGTCAACTGGGTAATGTATTTGGGAGGTTTTTTTAATGGTAGTGTAACAGAAATTAAAAACACACTGCCGAATTTTATGTACCAAGGGGGGAAATTAAATGGATATCCAATGGTGGATGTTGGCAGTTGCTATACTGCTGCCTGTTGTAGCTGCAGTCCTAGTTTTTCTTATCCGTCAATATCAATTACGCGGACTGATTGTAATACTTACCGCAGCAGTTCTGATTGTCAACTCCATTTACTTCCTGAAGCTGGAATTGCCAGTCAGTTTTACGCCGGATAATCCCATTTGGGGCACGATAATCACAGTTCTTGACTATGCAATGCTGTTGTTTTATATATACGTCGGTTTGTCATTGAAAAACTGGCTTGTTCTTATCTTTGCCCTGACTCAGATTATTCCGCTGGCATGGTGGGAGTTTGGCCTTGGTGCCAGTCATGCTCTTGAAGAGATTAAGCCTGCTTTTCTGATCGATAATCTTGCTGTTTTAATGGTTCTTGTTATTTCGATTATCGGTTCACTGATCTGTGTCTATGCTATTCGTTATATGTATGATCATGAGGAACACAAGCATCTGGAAAAATCGAGGCAGTCTCGGTTCCTTTTCTGGTTGGTGCTGTTCCTCGGAGCGATGAACGGTCTCGTTTTGGCCGACAATTTGATGTGGCTTTACTTCTTCTGGGAAGTCACCACATTGTGCTGCTTCCAGTTGATTGCACATGATCTCACCAAAGAAGCGATCAACAACGGTGCCCGTGCTTTGTGGATGAACTCCATCGGTGGTACCGCAATGGTGGCAGCAATGATTTATCTCTATAATGCCAATGGCGGTAATATTGAATATCTGTCCTTGAGCAACATTATTGCTAGTGGCGGTGCAGAGGCATTTTTACTGCTGCCTGTTGCTTTAATGTGCTTTACAGGTATGATCAAAGCCGCTCAAATGCCATTCCAGAACTGGCTGTTGGGAGCGATGGTGGCACCGACACCTGTTTCAGCTCTGCTCCATTCCAGTACCATGGTGAAGGCAGGGGTTTATCTTGTGCTCAGGCTTGCTCCTGCATTTAACCCTGTTCTGGGAATGATTGTGGCTGTCTGTGGAGCATTTACCTTTTTTGCTGCTTCAGTCCTGGCCATCAGCCAGACTACAGGGAAACGGGTGCTGGCTTACTCAACCATCGCCAACCTTGGCTTGATCATTGCATGTGCCGGTCTTAGAACAGAGCTTGCCATAGCTGCGGCTATGCTGTTAATTATCTTCCATGCTATCTCCAAAGGTCTCCTCTTTATGTGTGCCGGTACCATCGAGCACCAGATTTGGAGCCGGGAGATCGAGGACATGGAGGGTCTTGCAGAGAAAGCACCCCTTACCACATTTATTACAATTACAGGAATGCTTTCTATGTTCTTGCCGCCCTTTGGTATGCTCCTCGGTAAGTGGATGGCACTGGAGGCTGTTTATGCAGTTCCGCTGGCAGCGATTCTGTTTGTCCTTGCCAGTGCAGCTACCATGGTCTTCTGGGCAAAATGGCTTGGCCGCCTCTTACAGGTGACACCTAAACTGGGTAAAAAGATAGAGTCTCTGTCCCTGAGCTATAGTGTGCCTTTGTGGTCACTGTTTGTGGGGATTTTTGTGTTCGGTTTTGCCGTTGCCCCACTCTATGACCGTTTCATCAGAGGCGCAGTGAATAATGTTGTTGCTGTTCAGCATGCTTTTACAGAAGGATGGCAGATCGTTTTACCGGATGCGGCCACTGCTCTTTCCTTGGAAAAGGGTGTTGAACTGCTTGGTTCCTATCCGGTAGTTGCTTTGTTCATCGTTTTTGCAGTAGCAATTGTTCTGCCTCTGCTCTTTGTTAAATTGAAACCGCAGGAACTCAAGCCTGTTTACCTGTGCGGAGAGCAGGTAGGGGATGTTGATACTGACGAATGGTATGCTGAAGCTGATAATGTGTCAAAACTGGAACTGGGTGGTTATTACTTTAAGGGTGCCGCCAGTGAAGAGTCATTGAATACCTGGGTTTATGTTGTTGCCATCTCCCTGTTAGTCATAATGTTTAGTATCGTACTGGGGGTGAGCTTATGAGCGACCAGGTGTTGAACCAGGTGTTGATAGCGATTATTGCGGTTGTTGTGGCACCGTTTATCGGAGGTTTTCTGGCCGGTATTGATCGGAAGTTAACTGCCAGACTGCAGGGGCGTTATGGCCCTCCGATATTACAGCCGTTTTATGATTTCTTTAAATTGCTAGGCAAGTCCAAGATTGCTACCAGTAGAACCCAGTTTATATGGCTGATCAGTTACCTGGTCTTTATGATAGCTTGCCTGGTGTTTCTTGTGCTGCAGCAGGACCTGCTTCTTCTGGTATTCCTGCTTGGTTTTGCAGGGATCAGTTTTGTCCTGGCCGGTTTCAGTACAAAGTCGCCATACAGCCACTTTGGTGCAAACCGTGAGCTGTTGCAGATACTCTCTTATGAACCAATCCTTCTTCTGTTTGCACTTGCGGTTTATGCCGAAAATGGCAGTTTCATGATCAGCAGTATTATGGAAAACAGCACACCTCTGTTGGTTTCACTTTGGCCGGTCTTTATCGCTGTACTGGTGGCCTTAACCATCAAGATGCGGAAATCACCATTTGATATTTCAACTTCGCACCATGGCCATCAGGAGCTGGTTAAGGGGATTATGACTGAGATTTCCGGTCCCTACTATGCCTTAGTTACTTTGACTGAATGGTATGAACTGGTACTGGTGCTCGGTCTAATCGCTCTGTTCTGGAGTAATCCGCTGTGGGTAGGTATTTTGATTGCTCTGGCAGCGTTTATCCTGGAACTGTTGATCGACAACATTAACGCTCGTGTGACCGGCGGTTTGATGGTCAGGATCTGCTGGGCCGCCGCGTTAGTACTCTGCGTTTTGAACATTCTGTATATCTATTTCATGAGGGGGGTGGCATAAATGGGAATCATTCAAAAATCTCAAATTAAATCGCCATGGATCTTGCACTTTTGCAACAGTTCGTGCAACGGTTGTGATATTGAGGTGTTGGCTTGCTTAACACCCCTCTATGATGTTGAGCGTTTTGGATTGGTCAATATGGGCAATCCGAAACACGCTGATGTTTTGGTAGTTACAGGACCGGTTAATTACCGCACAGCAAGGGTGCTGAAAAACCTATATAATCAAATTCCTGATCCCAAAATGGTGATTGCTGTTGGTGCCTGTGCCAGCACAGGCGGGGTCTTCCACAATTGTTACAACATCTTGGGCGGTGTTGACAAGGTAATACCTGTGGATGTTTATGTGCCCGGTTGTGCAGCCCGCCCAGAGGCGATCATCGACGGTGTTGTGCTGGCCCTACAAAAACTTTCTAAGGCTGTGGGGGTGGCAAAATGATTGAGAACCTGAAAGAAATCAGCAAAGATACGCTGCTGCAAGAGGTGCAGAAATTCGCTGATGCTAAGGCCCGTTTTGTAACAACTGTCTGCAGCGACCTGGGTGATAAATTGGAGGTTACATATTACTTTAATTACAGCCCCGGGATGGATATGGTAGCTCTGCGCATGGTTGTCGGCAAGGATGAAGAAGTGCCTAGTATCAGCGGGATTTACCTCACAGCTGTGCTCAGTGAAAATGAAATGTTCGAGCAGTTTGGTCTCAAGGTGAAGGATATGGCTATAGATTTCGGCGGTTTGATGTTACTGGGGAAAGACAGCCCGGTGAAACCTATGGTTAAAGACAATGCCGCCGGTGGGAAGGGGGGCGAGTAAATGGCACCG
>DUSK01000059.1 GCA_012842275.1 Syntrophaceticus sp.
AGCTGACATTTCCCAACTCACCAAAATGCATCTTGATAGCGACGAACTTACCATCCATATCTATCTGACCGATACCAGCTTTTTTTATGAGTTTCTTAAGTTTGGTAGGCAGTCCGTCTCCGAAAGGTACCGTGCGGAAATCCGTAAAATAAACCTTTGCTTTTTCCATTTATTGCCCGCCCCTTTTATTGAAATTATTGCCTATATTAAGTATCCCTCACTCAAATCCCGTTTTTCAAAAACACGAAGCGCAAGTGCATCAACTGCCAACTGATCTATTGCCTCGCAGAAACTGGCTATTTGCTATCATAGCACATAGAAACCGGAATTTAACGGACAGATAATCTGAACAGGCCATGTTGATTACAATAATAATAAAGCCATTGTGTCCGGTTTATTTTAAATCGGGCTTCAGCGCCGCCTTCCGGGTAAAGTTTCTTTAATTCGCAGCTGTCATCCCTTACCGCAGCAATAAAGGAAATATAATGCTTTTTACTCATCTCATGGGCAGTTGCAACATAATACTCATCTTCGCTCTTTTCAATTGTCATGCGATGTTCATCATCCGGTGTTTCTGCATCCAAAGCAGGGAGCACTATTCCATGGCAGCTAATTACGGCTTCACCGGTTGCGAGGATAACATTTCCGCATATCGGGCATATATGAAATTTTATACGCAGCATATTGAACGCTCTGTTGGTATTCACTACATCTTCGCCGGACATCAGTTCAATTACGGAAACGCCCAGTGATTCGGCAAGTGGCTCTATTAGTGAAATATCCGGATACCCGCGCCCGGTTTCCCACTTGGACACCGATTTAGCGCTGACATTCAGCTTTTCTGCCAGTTGTGATTGCGTCATTTTTCTATTTTCACGCAAGCGTTTTATCATAGCGCCGGTAACATATTGATTCATATTTCGATCCCTTCTTTCATATATTCGAACTGATTTATATCGTTTTGCAGACCCTTTTGAAACTCCGTATCTATTTTGCTGAATATTTCTTAGTTCTCCTTTCCGCATAGATTATAGTTCATGCACATAAGGAACACTACCTACGCTAAGTAGAGCCGAGACTAGATTACTCCCTACACAGCTTTTAAAAGCATTGTTACTCCAGATATTTCGTTTTCCAACTCGATGCATTCAGTTTGCTGGCTCTGTATATAACTATCAAATAGATAGGCTTTTTCTGGAAATTTTTCTTTTAATTCGTTGGCTCTTTTTATGATCCATTTCTGCTGTTCATTATTGAGGCCGGCTATTTCATCATCTTCAATGATCTTATCTTCGATCAGCTTTACTCCTGTTTTATTAAAAATTGCAAGCCATTGCTCTCTGGTTGGATACTGTGGATTGTTTTCATCATTGCCATATGCATCATCAATAATAATATAACCACCTTTTTTTATTGTCTTTTTTAGCAAATTTATTGTTTCTTCCGCATTTCCTAAAACATCTCCCACAGCTCCAAGAATAACAATGTCATAGTCCTTTTCAGTCTTAACCAATTCTGTGATATCTCCTACTAAAAACTCGCACAATTCTCCTACACCAAATTCTTGTGCTTTTTGGACTGCAAAATCAATAAACTCCGGAATGATGTCAATACCTTTTACCATGCAGCCAAGTTCCTTAGCCAAATTAACGCTTACCGCTCCTTTACCGCATGCCAAATCAAGCACCTTTGTTTCCTTTGATACAAGAATATGTTTAGTTATCATTTTCAGTATATCTCTTGGTGATGAACCTAACTCCCATAAATCCTGTAATAAATACGGTAGATACGGAATCAGCTCTACTGATTCAGCCGTCAATGATTTTGCAAGTTTTTCTTCTACAGTCACAAAACCCATCTCCCTACCATAAATATTTAATTTTGATACCTTCCCTGGCCAACTGCGGTAGGGTTTTATCCGTTCTCCCTTGATAAAGCTGGTATTCCCGTTGCCATTGATAGCTGCATTCTCCACAGCAGCTGATACAGCTTTTTCGTTCTCTTCAATGCCATATCCTTTCTCCACTTTTGGAGCAAAAGAGTGGGCAAAAAGACCTACACCACAATAAAGGTTGAAAAGGATTCGAATACATTGTAAACAACACGCGATTTAAAAATGAAACGCACTGTGGTTTACAATGCGCTTCATTTTTTTAATTGCGGTAATACATGTCAACCTGCATCAATGCAAAAACAAGAATCAAAGCGGCAAATACTATTTTTTCTGATATAACAAAAGTGGTAGAGGTTCAGACCCCTACCACAGAAACTGCAAGAATATCGCATCTTTTTCAAATTGAATAAATGAGCCATCAAACCCGATTCAATCTTATTTCTAGGCCTACCTCACCAATTGATGTGTTAATACGACAGCTAGTTTTCAGTTCATATTCCTTGTCTTTATTAGGATCTTCATCAGGTTTGCGTTGTACCGGCGGCAATCTATCACATTTCAAATCGCTTGCTGAAAGTTCAGTAAGGACATTACCGCTTATGATATTCGCAATCTCTGATATGGCAGAAGTAACGAAATCATCCACTGCTTCAAACTGCATGCCGCTCATGATGTTTACCATGTTAAGAGAGGTCGGAACAGGGAAGCGGTAAATAACCTCTCCCTCAAGGTCCCCAACAATGCTGACAGCAATATCAACCTCATCATCGCACTTGCAATCCTCTCCAGGATGGTCGGAAACCTCGGAAAGGTGAAGCATTAAATTAAATACATTGCGTGTTGCATCGACAAATGTTTTGTATAGGTTATTTATCACTTCCGCTCACACCTTTCTTTTTGGCATAAGCCGCTATTAGTTGATCTTCTGCAGCTACATGGTTAATCAGCCAGGCCAGCAGTCTTCCTCCGAACTGTTGCATCAAAGGCTCATTGGAATTGGAGTTCTCGTATTGCTTGCAAACCTCTTGCACATAATTGACCATCCCATCATGTATCTTTTTATGAGCTTCATATCCAGGATAATTGATACTTTTCTGATATTCTTCTTCGTCATGGAAATGCTCTACTACATATCTTTTCATAAACTCCAGGGTTTCGTTTATCTGCGGGATTTTCTTATCCCAGCTATCTCTCGACCGCAATACCTGTAAAAAGGAATCGACACGCCTAAATAATTCTTTATGCTGCGCGTCTATTACTGGAACGCCAAGTTTATACTGGTCTTTCCATAGCATAATACTTACATCCCTCTCCTGTATCATTTTAATACTAATTTGTTTAAAAAGATTTACAGTTTGCGGATCAAACTGAATACCGGTATTAACCAACACTGGTATTCAGTATAATTATAGTCAATTACCTTTCCACAGTAAACTAAGAAGTTTACTAAGATAACCTTTTATACTTCCGCTTTCCATAAACCATGGAGATTGCAATACTCATATACTTCTGCATTTTCCTTATCGCAAAATACCGCTTTCGGCTCGTCACCCGGTTTTAGTGAAACTATTCTAATCCCATCGTCGCTTACTAAAGCAATCCATTCTATATAATGCTTTTCTGTCATTGGATGGATAGTTGATCCGACCTGGACGTTTATCTTACCGTTTTCCCTTGTTGCCACAGGAATATGCTTTTCAGTGGAGGCTTCTGTTGAATTCGCTATCAGCTCTGTCATCGGTTCACCGCAGCAAACAAGCTCGCCGCCTCCGTCTTTGATCAAAACCACTTGGTTCCCGCAAACCTCGCATTTGTAAAAAGCAACAGTCCCTTTCATCTTGAATATCCCCCTCTTTCCAAATTTTAATATATCCTAATATTTAATGAATTTCTCCCCCTTGGTACCACAGATCCTGCATCTTTCTGGAACAGATTTTTCAATATTTCCGCATACCGGGCAGAGATAATAGAATACTTCTTCTGTTTGGTCAAGGTTCTCTAGCGCTTCCTGATAAAGCTTGGCATGAACCTCTTCGGCTTTCATCGCATAATTAAAGATTCTGACAGCAGCTTTGTTACCCCCGGCTTCAGCTTCCTCTATAAATGGGGGATACATCTCCTTATATTCATAGGTTTCGCCTGCAAAAGCATCTTTCAGATTATCAGCAGTTGAGCCAATTTTCCCTGCGACCTCAAGTTCTTTCAAGGCATGTATAGTTTCAGCATCGGCTGCTGCCCTGAACAATTTAGCAGCATTAAGCTTTCCTTCCTCTTCAGCTTTTTTAGCATAGGCCAAATACTTTCTGTTAGCCTGAGATTCTCCGGCAAATGCATCCATCAAGTTCTTAAGGGTTTTGTTTTCACTCATTGTTTTTCCTCCTTCATTTAATTAATTATTATTATAAAGGCACCCTGGACAGAGGCCTTTAAAATAAACATTTTTGTCATTGATCTTAAATTTGCTCAAATCTTCGGGGATCAAAGAATCTATATCAATGGGAAAATCAAATATTGCCCCACAGGATTCACATTTAAAATGTCCGTGGTCTTTAGTATCAATGTCATACCTGGCTTCTTTTTCTTCGATATTAATTACCTTAACTAAATCTGCTTCTGCTAAAATTCGCAAGGTATTATAAATCGTTGTTTTTGATAGGGTGGGTATATCCTTTTGAAGTTCGGTAAAGATCTGTTCAACAGTTGGATGGCAGCGATTTTGGATAAGATACTCCAAAACCTTCAGTCTTTGATATGATAGACCGATATTTTTTTTCTTTAACTCTTGTTTTAAATTTTCAAATGTGATATCCATGGGCTCACCACCTATTCAACAGTAAGGGGTGTGACATGGGGACGGGGTTACTGTCACGTTGTATTTGACTTGTGTGACACTACCCCCGTCCCCGTGTCACACCCGTGTCACACGTGTCACGCCAAGGGTAAACGCGTTTCAAATTTAGAATTTATACAAATTTGTAATCATTACAATGCTATTATATTCCTTTTGAATATAAAAGTCAATAGCATATCAAAAAAATGTGTGACACGCCCCCCCTTTCCCTCCCCTTGAAATATTCACAAATACTTATTATAATTTTCTATTAGCAGCAATCAATGACAAGTGCTAACGGTATGAAGAGGCTCTTTAGCCATTAGGGCACAAAAACATTTCCTATTAGTAAGTGTTTTTTATATGCAATTTATTTGCAAAAAGTGTTTTTCAAAAGTTATTTTCAGATGCAAACTATTCAAATAAA
>DUSK01000060.1 GCA_012842275.1 Syntrophaceticus sp.
CCAATAATAATATGATCTAATACTTCAATCCCTATAATTCTTCCTGCCTCACACAAACGCTGGGTGATCTGCAGATCCTCGGAACTGGGAGAGGGGTCACCGCTGGGATGATTATGCACCAGGATAACAGATGCAGCACTCTTTTGCACAGCTCGTTTGAAAACCTCGCGCGGGTGGACAAGTGAGGCATTGAGAGTGCCAACAGAAACCTGCTCCATTCCGATCACCCTGTTTTTGGTGTTAAGCAGTATCACCCTAAAATGCTCCCTGTCCAGGTAGCACATCTCCTCCATAACCAGGACACTTGCTTCCTGAGGGCTATTGATAACAGGCTTCAGCTCCGGTTCCAAACAGGCAAGCCGCCTTCCCAGCTCCAAAGCTGCTTTTACTTGAGCAGCTTTTGCCAATCCCATCCCTCTGATCTGACATAATTCATCCAATGCAGCTTCAGCCAGAAAACGCAGTCCACGAGGATCCATTAAAATACGGTGTGCCAACTCAAGAACCGATTCATCTTTGGTTCCTGTACGCAGGATGATGGCCAGCAGTTCGGCAGCTGAAAGAGAACCTGCACCTACCTTCCTCAACCTCTCCCGTGGCCTTAAATCCGCCGGCATATTCTTTATGGTAAGACGGTATTCGCCCTCCGGCATAGAAGATCCACCCCAAACTCCCTGAACAAATCTGGAAGCCTGCTTAAGGGAAGACCAACAACATTGAAGTAACAACCATCAATTCTTTCTACAAGAAGGGCACCCAATCCCTGAATTCCATAAGCACCAGCCTTATCTAAGGGTTCCCCGCTAGCAATATAACCCGCAATTTCTTCATCAGTTAAATTTCGAAATTTGACTCTGGTAGTTACAGCTTCTCCCCTTACCGACTCCGGTATTAAACGCTGTAAGACCACACCACTAACCACTTCATGGACACGACCTGATAAAAAACGAAGCATTTCAGCCGCTTCTTTCCTATTACGCGGTTTTCCCAGGACCCGCCCTTCACAGCAAACAACTGTATCTGCTCCCAAAACAATCGCCTGTGGGTACTCTCTTGATACAGCTTGTGCTTTTCTCTTTGCCAGCTTTAAAACCATTTCCTGCGGCTCAAGATGGGAGTCAGCATTCTCCTCCACACAACTGGGAATTACCTGAAAATCAAGACCAATCTGTTTCAGTAGGAATGCCCTGCGTGGTGAAGCTGATGCTAAAATAATTTGCTGCATGAACAACCAGTCCCTCTTACAGCTTGTGTCAAAAACAGCAAAGATATAGCCAGTCCACCTCATTCATTTCTCTTAAGTCTATCATTTTAAACGGTGAGATACAAGATTATACAAAGCCGAAAGGACATCATATTTTTCAAAACAAGGTATTTACTTACAGCAATATGCTGCAGTATATCCTAATCAATGGTCTTAATTTCTCTTTCCTAAAACAAGATTGAAAGTAAGTGTTTCTAGATGCAGAGAAAAGTCAACATGGCGTACAATGATACCCTCAGGCAGGTTGAGTACATAGGGAGAAAAATTCAGGATTGCCCTCACTCCAGCATCAACCAAGCGCTCACCCACCTCTTGAGCGGCATTTGCAGGCACTGTGATGATCCCTATTTGTGCTCCAAATTGTTGAATTACCTCCTCCAGCCTTTCCATCGGCAGCACATCCAGTTTTCCGAAACGATTTCCTATTGGGTCAGGGTCAATATCAAATACTCCGACTATATGAAAACCTCTGGTGAGAAAGCCCTCATAAAGAGCCAAAGCGGAACCGAGCTTTCCTGCACCTACTAGCACAGTAGGCCATTTTCGATCAAGTCCCAAAATACGCCTCAGGTGCCCGGAGAGCGCTTCCACATCATAGCCCACTCCTCTGGTACCAAATTCACCAAAGTAAGCAAGGTCCTTCCTCACCTGAGCCGGAGTGACCCCTGTTCCTCTGGCAATCATACAGGAAGAAACGGTTTCATACCCCTGTTCCTGCAATTGCTCCAAAAACCGCGAATAAACTGCCAATCTCATCACTGCTGCTTCTGGTATTTTAGAGGTTTTCAAAACGCTCCTGTTTCCCGGTCATATAACTTGAAGCGGCCAGTTTCACCACACCCGACCACTGCCTAACGGGAAACAATACACCTCCCCTATGTATTATTTATGATTACCGCATAGACCTTCCATTATAATTAAAAGTATAATTAAAAGCCTGATGCAGAGGAAAACTTATTCATTAAATATTTCCTGGCATCTGCTACCATATAAAAAGACCCTGTTATACAGATCATATCTTCCTTATCCGCCTGCTCAAAAGCAGCATCAACTGCCTCAGTAATATCCTCAATTACATAGACCCGGTCCACGTATTTGCGCGCTTCACCGGCCAGCTTCTCCCAGTCCCCTGCTCGGGGGCTCAATGGTTTGGTGATAATGACAGAAGAAGCTAATGGAGCCAGCTCACCAACCACCTTCTCCCGTTCCTTATCACCCAGCATTCCCAAAACCAATATCAACTTGCGATAAGAATAGATCTCCTTTAAGGCGGCACTCAAAGTACGGGCACCATCATAATTGTGCGACACATCGATTATTACCTGAGGATGGTCGTAAACCTTCTCCAAGCGGGCCGGCCAATAGCTCTTGGCAAAACCCTTCCGGATGTGGTCCTCAGAAACAGGCACACCATAGGTATGCTTGAGAACCTCAATCACTCCCAGGGCAGTGGCTGCATTGACTGCCTGGTACTGCCCGGCCAAAGGTACAAACAGATTCTGATAAACTCCCCAGGGAGTTGCCAGATCAAAGGTCGTTCCTTGAGGTGTGGCCTCCCTTAGCTGATAGCTGATCTCCTTACCTACCCGCAGCAGGCCAGCCCCCTTTTCCCTACACTGCTCCTCAATCACTTCTAGGGCCTCCGGATACCAGGCAGCGGTCACCACTTGCCCACCTTTTTTGATAATCCCGGCTTTAACTGTAGCAATTTCGGTGATGGTATTCCCCAAATAATCCATATGGTCAAAAGTAACATTGGTAATAACCGATACCAGAGGATGGGGTACAACATTTGTGGAGTCGATTGAGCCTCCCAACCCCACCTCCAGCACCAGAAAATCCACTTTCTCTTCAAAAAAATAAAGAAATGCCAGAGCTGTACAAACTTCGAATTCTGTAGGGTGCTCATGCCCCTCTGCCACCATCTTTTCCAGAAGAGGTTTCAGCCGCTCCATCAGACTGGCGAAACGCTCCTCAGTAATAGGCTGGTGGTTAATAAGGTAGCGTTCAGTATAAGAATGCAGGTGAGGAGAAATAAAAAGCCCCACCCTGAAACC
>DUSK01000061.1 GCA_012842275.1 Syntrophaceticus sp.
AAATATTCACAAATACTTATTATAATTTTCTATTAGCAGCAATCAATGACAAGTGCTAACGGTATGAAGAGGCTCTTTAGCCATTAGGGCACAAAAACATTTCCTATCAGGAAGTGTTTTTTATATTCAAAACAACTTAATAATATAAAAGGAGGTATCTTTATGTCTAAGATTAACATTGCTATTGCAGGTGTAGGTAACTGCGCCAGCGCCCTGTTGCAAGGAATCGAGATGTATAAGGTATCTCCTGAAAACTCAATAGGGCTGCTAAACTACAACCTCGGCGGTTACACACCTGCTGATGTCAATGTAGTTGCTGCCTTTGATGTGGACAAGCGCAAAGTAGGCAAGAGTCTCAAAGAGGCAGTGTTTGCCAAACCCAACTGCACTAAAGTCTTCTATGATAAACTCCCCGATTATCCCGTAAAGGTAGAGATGGGTCCGGTTCTGGACGGCATATCTGAACATATGGCTGACTACGACGAGGACAAGAGTTTTATCGTTGCTGATCAGGAGCCCTGTGATGTAGCAAAAGTTTTGAAGGAAAGCGGAGCCGAAATCCTTATCAACTATCTGCCTGTAGGATCAGAGAAAGCTGCAAGGTTTTATGCCGAAGCCTGCCTAGAAGCAAATGTGGGTTTTATCAATGCCATGCCGGTTTTTATCGCCTCAGACGAATCCTGGGCTAAGAGGTTCCAGGAAAAGAACATTCCAATTATAGGCGACGATGTTAAAAGTCAGGTGGGTGCGACTATTATTCACCGCACTCTGACAAAGCTTTTTGAAAACCGCGGCGTTATCCTCGACCGTACTTACCAATTGAATGTCGGCGGAAACACCGACTTCTTGAACATGCTCAACCGCAGCAGGCTTAAATCAAAGAAAATATCCAAAACTCAGTCAGTACAGGCTGAACTGAAACAACCCTTGTCCAGCGACAATATACATGTTGGCCCAAGTGATTATGTGCCCTGGCTAAACGATAATAAAATCTGCTTTATAAGAATGGAAGGAAGGGGCTTTGGAAATGTCCCTCTGACTTTGGATGTTAAGCTTTCCGTAGAAGACGCGCCGAACAGCGGTGGCGTAATGATAGATGCTATCAGGTGCATGAAGCTGGCACTGGATCGTAAAATCGGCGGTGTGCTGTATTCTATCTCAGCCTTCGCCATGAAGTCCCCGCCAATCCAGTACACTGATACTGAAGCCAAAAAAATGGTAGAAGAATTTATTGAAGGCAGGAAGGAACGGTAATGAGGGCTGTTTTATTAGCTGCAGGAGAAGGCAAGAGGCTGTGGCCTTACTTCAAGAGGCCAAAGCCTCTTGTGCCTTTGTTAGGTCTTCCCCTTATAGAACGCAATATCTTATCCCTGCGGGAATGCGGAATAAATGACTTTATTATAGTCACAGGCTGTTATGCCGGTGAAATTCAGAATCATTTAGGAAACGGGGAAAAGCTGGGAGTAATAATTAAATATCTGCACAACGCTGATTGGAAGCTGGGAAACGGGGCATCGGCCTATACCTTCCACAAGGAATACCGGCAAAATGAAAAATTCATCTTAATGATGTCGGATCACATTTTTGAATTGGACTTAATCAGATCTTTTATTTCTAAGGCAAAGGATATCAAAGAAGATGAGCTGTTGCTTGCTGCCGACAGGCGCATAGAAGAGGTTTATGACCTTCAGGAGTGTACCAAGATCAAGTGCCGGGGAGATCTCGCCATCGAACTGGGAAAGGGCCTGGAGGACTTTAATGCCGTAGATTGCGGTCTTTTTATAGGCACCGGCGCATTATTAGAGGCCTTGTCCAAATCCATCGCTGGGGGAGCCTATGCCCTCACCGATGCAGTGAATCTGATGGCAAAGCAAGGAAAGGTTAAGCTGCATTTTATTGAGCATTCTTGGGTTGATGTGGATGATTATGAAAGCTACAAACAAGCTGAAAAGCTTCTCCTGAAGTCACTGGTGCCGCCTAAAGACGGCATCATTTCACGGCTTATTAACCGCAAGGTGTCCTTAAGGATAACAAAACTGCTGGCTCCAACAAGAGTAACACCGAACCAAATTACATTTTTATCATTTTTAACCGCAGCAGCTTCAGCGGTTTCCTTTGCTATAGCGAGCCCCCTTGTAGGGGGATTGCTGGCCCAATTCACTTCTATGCTGGACGGGGTTGACGGTGAGATCGCCCGGTTGAAGTTTTTGAAGAGCAAATTCGGGGAGATCTTTGACTCCATACTCGATCGCTATGGAGATTTTCTGATTCTAACAGGAATGGCCTATTCATGGTATTCCACCACAGGCCATATTGCAGCCCTCTTTGTTGGCGCCGCCGCCCTGGCGGGAGCGCCTATGTCTATGCTCTTTAAAGAAAAATATCGCAATGTTTACGGGCAACCATTTATTTCTGAAGTTAATGACGGTGTAATGCGCTATTTTGCCGCAAATCGCGATGTCAGGTTATTTATTATTATGCTGGGAGGCATTTTTAATCTATTGCCGGCGGCCCTAATTCTTCTTGCGGTGATCACTCACCTGCAAACCTTTTACCGCTTGTACAACGCCCGCAAGTTACCTTGATACGCAAGTTAATAATATAATCACCTAAAAGTTATAACGGAGCTGCTTGCCTGCGGGTAAAAACGTGGTTGCGCAACTTGTGTTCTTTCAGAACTTCTAGGGCTTCGTCTATGCAGTCCCCTAGGTCTTCAAGAGAATGGGCATCAGAACCGACCGTAAAAATTTTAATGCCTGACTTCACCGCCAAATCCAGCATCTCCCTTGTGGGATGAAATTCATTTAACCCTCTGCGGCGGCTGGAGGTGTTTACTTCCAGCCCCATTCCCCTCCGGGCCATTTCCGAAAAAACCGGCTCTACGGCACCCCGGTGAACGGTGAATATTTCAGGGCCATAATACCTGACCCCATACCTGAGGTAGAGGTCTACATGGGCAATGCTATCAAAAAGCCCTGTATTAACTGCCTCCTGCAGAGTTGTGAAATAGTCTGCCCGTAATTCTGATAAGCTTTTGTTTTGAAAGTAACGGGGGCTTTCCTTCATAGAGGATATCGCAATATGGTCAAGGCAGTGAATAGTTCCCATCACATAGTCAAATGGATAATTGTTGATCATTTTTTCAA
>DUSK01000004.1 GCA_012842275.1 Syntrophaceticus sp.
AAACCTATTATAGCGGATCGATTAGCTTTCGTCAATAAAATGGCGGAGGGGGTGGGATTCGAACCCACGGAACCCGCAAGGGCTCAACGGTTTTCAAGACCGCCTCCTTCAACCACTCGGACACCCCTCCACACTTAAGTGGTGAAAGTCCGTTTTAAAGTATAGCACACCGCCGGAATCCCTGTCAATTGAGTGATCCAAGCAGTTTGAAACAGCGGGACGGTGTTGGCATCAATACCGACCCGCTGTTCGCCATTGCTCTTTATCCCTATGTTTCACAACTGATCACATCTACACCGATGTAGGGTCTGAGCACTTCAGGTACTACCACAGAACCATCCTCCTGCTGGTAGTTCTCCAGGATGGCTGCCAGGGTGCGTCCCACTGCCAGCCCTGAGCCATTGAGGGTGTGCACAAAGCGGGGGCGGGCACCATGCTCCGGACGGTAGCGGATATTGGCCCGCCGGGCTTGAAAGTCCTCAAAATTGCTGCAGGAGGATATCTCCCGGTAGCACCCTGCCGCAGGCAGCCACACCTCAAGGTCATAGGTTTTGGCAGCAGAAAACCCCAAATCACCGGTACAGAGGCTGACCACCCGGTAGGCCAACCCTAACCTTTGCAGAACCTCCTCTGCATCATTGGTCAGCTTCTCCAATTCCATATAGGAGTCCTCAGGTGTAGTGAATTTCACCAGCTCCACTTTATTGAACTGGTGCTGCCTGATCAATCCCCTGGTATCCCTGCCGGCAGCTCCTGCCTCAGCCCGGAAACAGGCGGTATAAGCTGTGTGATAGATAGGCAGCTGTTCTGCAGCCAAAATCTCCGAACTGTACAGGTTAGTCACCGGAACCTCTGCTGTGGGAACCAAAAACAGGTCCTCCCGCTGGCAGAGGAAAAGATCTTCCTCGAATTTGGGCAACTGCCCGGTGCCAGTCATAGTGGCCCGGTTAACCAGGAAGGGAGGGAAGATCTCAGTATAGCCGTGTTCTCTGGTGTGCAGGTCTAACATAAAATTGACCAGGGCGCGCTCCAGTTTCGCCCCCCAGCCCTTGAGCACAGTGAAACGGGCTCCTGCCACCTTGACACCACGGGCGAAATCCAGGATATCGAGTTTCTCCCCTATCTCCCAATGGGGCCGGGGCTCGAAGGAGAACTTCGGCGGTTCTCCCTCCACGCGCAACACCAAGTTATCCTCTTCATCCTCCCCCACAGGCACAGTTTCATGGGGGATATTGGGGATCATCAGCAGTGCGTTATTCAGCTTCTGCTCCAGTTCCGCCAGTTCCTGGTCCAGCTCCTTAATCCTTTTGCCGATACCCCGCACCTCCTCCTGGAGTTCGGAGGCATCCTGTTTTGCCGCCTTCAGCCTCCCCACCTCCTGGGAGAGGGTATTGCGGCGGTTTTTCAGCTGCTCACTTTCTGCGATTAAAGAGCGCCTCTGTTCATCCCAGACCAACAGCTGATCAAGATCAAAATCATAATGGCGATCTGCCATGGCTTTTTTAACCTTATCCTGATTACTGCGGATGAATTTCAGGTCCAGCAAATGCTTCACCCTTTCAAAACTTTTTAAACAAAGCTGTATCTCACATGGTTACTGCTTTTACAGTTTTAATACAATCCAGCTGGCGCAGCTTAGCTAAAGTTTCTTCATCAACCGGAGAATCGATGCTGTAGATCATCATCGCCTCTTTCCCTTTCTCCCTGCGGGCTAACTGCATGGAGGCGATATTAACATTGGCATCACCCAGTGTAGACGCAAAGTAGCCGATCACCCCCGGACGGTCAATGTGCTGGGCAAAAAGCATATACTGGGTCGGTATCACATCAAACTGATACTGATTGATCTGCACGATCCGGGGAGTGCGGTCCCAGGCCAGCGTTCCGGCATATTCAGCTTTGACACCATTTGAAGCAAATTTAGCGGTGATTAAGCTCATATGACCTGTTTTGGTCTCCTCTTCCCGCTGCTCATAGACCTTGATTCCCCTGTTCTCAGCAAGCCAGGAAACATTGACCAGGTTCACCTGATCCCCCATCACCGGTGTAAGCAGCCCTTTCAAAAATGCCAAGGTCAGCATTCCTGTTTCTTTTTTGGCAATCTCTCCATAGTAGGTGAGATGAACCCGTTCTGCCGGCGATTTTTCCAGCTGATAATAGAGTTTGCCCAAATATTCGGCTAATTCCAAAAAGGGCCGCATGGTGTCTATTTCCTCTCCCAGCAAACAGGGGATATTAACCGTATTGGGCACGATCTCCCCTCTGAGAGCAGAGAGCACATAATTGGCCAGATCCGTTCCCACCCGGTGCTGAGCTTCAAAGGTGGTAGCGCCCAGATGCGGGGTAACCACCACATTATCAAACTCTAAAAGAGGGTTGCCTGTGCAGGGTTCTTTAGTGAAAACATCCAGAGCAGCGCTGGCCACTATCCCCTCTTTCAGCGCCCAGGCCAAAGCCTCTTCATCGATGATGCCTCCCCTGGCACAGTTAACCACCCGTACACCCCGTTTGGCTATCTTGAACTGCTCCTTCCCGATCATCCCTATGGTTTCCTCGGTCTTCGGGGTATGGACGGTAATAAAGTCAGACTCTCGCACCAGGTCATTCAGGGTTTCCATCCGCTCAGCCCCGAAGCGCTTAAAGCGCTCTAAGGGAATATAGGGGTCATAGGCGATCACCCGCATATTGAAGGCTTTGAGGCGGGTGGCCACAAAGGACCCGATCCTGCCTAAACCCACAATACCCACAGTTTTGCCATAAAGCTCACTTCCCATAAAACGGCTGCGCCCCCAACCGCCATCTTTCATAACTATATGTGCCTGGGGAAGGTTCCGGGCTGAGGCCAGCATCAGGGCGATGGTCTGTTCCCCTGCTGAAAAGCTGTTGCTGTCCGGGGTGTTTACAACAATAACCCCCCTGCGGGTTGCTGCCTCTACATTGATATTATCCACCCCATTACCGGCGCGCCCTACAACCTTCAGCCTTTTTCCCCTTTCTAAAACCTCCTCAGTTACCAAAGGCTTGCTGCGCACGATTAAGGCATCATAGTTTTCTATGATCTCCTCTAACTCATCCTGTTCGATCCCTATCCTCACATCAACATCCGCTTCCGCCCTGAGCATCTCCAGGGCCGGGTCAACTATTTTATCGCCTACAAGTATTTTCGGCCGCTCATTCATCCTCTTCTTCCTCCTTTCAAGCCAATTCCTTCATGACAACCTCCTGGGCAGCCCGGACTCCCTGTCCGATATTCACCTGATAACCGCAGAGAGCCAGTGACATCTCCAAAGCTGCCAGTGCAGCCAGAATATCCAATTCCTGAACATAGCCCAGGTGGCCGATGCGAAAGATCTTGTTTTTCAGCTGGTTCTGTCCCCCAGCCACCACCACATTGAATTTCTCCCTCATGGTTTTGCGGATGGTATCTGCTTCTATTCCCTCAGGTGCCAACACCGCGGTTACCGCTGTTGATGCCACATCATCTTCAGCCAAGAGTTGGAGCCCAAGAGCACGCACACCTGAACGCACCATATCCCTCAGCCTGCGGTGCCGGGCAATGATATTCTCCATGCCCTCTTCTTTAATCAGCTTTAATGACTCAACCAGGCCGGTAAGCTGAGGCAGTGCCGGTGTATAAGGTGTTTGCCCTTTTTGAGCGAATTCCTTTGCAGCCTTAAGGTCCCAGTAATAGCGGGGATTGCTGCACTTTTCTGCCATTTCCCAGGCTCTTTCACTTACTGAAACAAATGAAAGCCCGGGCGGCAGCATAAAGCTCTTTTGGGAACCGGCCACAACCACATCCAGCTTCCATTCATCGGTTTCCAATGGCATAGCTCCCAATCCGCTCACAGAATCCACGATAAAGAGTGCGGGGTGATCCCCTAAAGCTGCCCGCAGTTGAGGCAAATTATTGGTCACACCTGTTGAGGTTTCATTATGGGTCACAAAAACCCCTTTAATCTCCTTATTGGTATCTTTTTTTATGCGATCCTCCAGGACAGCCGGATCCGCGGCAGTTCCCCAGGGAAAATCCAGTTTTTCTACTACAGCTCCAAAACGCCTGCAGATCTCTGCAAAGCGGTCACCGAAATTACCGATGGAAACCACCAATACCTTATCTCCCGGAGAGATGAAGTTGACCACCGCTGCTTCCATCCCACCGGTGCCTGCGGAGGGAAAAATGATCACATCGTTTTTCGTAGAAAATACTTCTTTTAATCCTTCGGACACCTCAGCCAGCAGTTTTTTAAACTCAGGTCCCCGATGGTTGATCATCGGCTTGGCCAACCCTCGCAAAACTTGGGAAGGTACAGGGGTCGGCCCAGGCAGCAGTAAATACTGTTTTTTCATTTTGAGATCCTCCTCGGCAAAAATAATTAAATATGCTAGCACCGGCTTTGTGCGGTGCTTTGGGAAAAATTTTGATCAGCTGATCAGTTTGGTAAATAATGGGTAAATATAAAAACTCCCGCCCCTTATGGGACGGGAGTGAATACCCGCGTTGCCACCCAATTTGATGCTGTAATTCAAACAGCACCCACTTGCCAGTCGATAACAGAACAACCTGTGCTCCTTATCCCTAACGGTTTTCAGAGCAGCTCAGGGGTGGATTCAGCTTGCCCACCTGCCGGCTTCCACCAACCGCCGGCTCTCTGTCAAAGGTAAAGCAAACCTACTAGTCCCCATCATCACATTATCCCTTTTAAGTTTGACAGCAATTATAGCACAGAAAAAAAGCTTTGACAACATCTTTTAAAACTATTTTATTCAAATACGGTTTGTCCGCTGACCTCAGTCTGCAAAGCATTTAATGCTTTCTCTACCAGTTTCCTGCGTAGCTTCTTCTCATCTTCCCTATTCAGGGATGGATTCCCCAAGGGATGTGGTATGGCAACTGTAGGAACAATCCTGTTGGCACCAACGGTCAAAGAGATGGGCACAACAGTACACATATGCACCACAGGCAGGCCTGTTCTTTCAATTTCTTTAACCATCGTTGCACCGCAACGGGTACAGGTCCCTCAAGTAGAAGTAAGGATCACCGCATCGACCCCGGCAGCATTCAGTTCCTTTGCTATCTCAGCGGCAAATCTCCTGGCATTGGCTACAGAAGTTCCATTGCCCACTGTGGCATACCAGTACTCATGAAGTGAGCCTATTTCACCTGCCTTTTCCATCTCTTTGAGAACATCCACCGGAAGAACCCTGTCCAAATCCTCATTGGCATAGACCGGGTCATAACCGCCATGGGCTGTTTCACTGTTCTCCGGGTTCAGGTCATCGATCCCCTGCAGGCTGTACCTGCCGAATTTGGAGGCGCTTGAAGACTCGATCCGGTCCGGATTGCCTTTGGGAACAGGGCCCCCTGATGAAACAAGGGCGATCTTTGCCTTCTTTATGTCTTTGACCGCTGGACCAGGAGCAACCCGGTCAAAGACCGGCATCGGGTACTCAGTAACATACTGCTCACCCTTTAACTTTTTCACCAGCATCTCTACAGCCCGCTTGGAACCCCGTTCAGCTGCAAACTCGTTTTGGCGGATTCCCCTGGGAATATAGCCCTCCTCTTCAGGGGAACCGATCTTTTCACCCCGGGCAAGCTTTAAGGCCAGCCTGGCCATAGGGGGCACTGCTTTTCTCATCCCTGCCGCAGAGTTTGATGTCTCTATGATGTATGCAGACTTTTTATACATATCAACACCGGGGTTCTCCGGATACATACCGGAAACCACAGGAACGCCCAACCGGTCAACAACTGCCTCAGCCACCGCACCGCAGGCGATACCATAGCGGCCGGCATTGAAAGCCGGCCCGCAGATCACCAGGTCAGGCTTGTATTTTTCCATCATACTGATCACTTCATCTGTGGCAGCAGCCATGTTTTCATTAAAATATGTGTCACCGCAAATAACAGTGGCCACTATCTCAGCTTCTTCACCAAAGGCCTGCTGAAAAGCGATGCCAGGGCCAACTACACCCTCTCTCACCTCAGGTTTGTGGTCAGCCTTTTCTTCTCCGCCGATCCCGGCAAAAAACTGATTGATATAGTGCACAATTCTGATGGTCATGGAATTATCCCCCCTTCTCTACACCAGTGGATTATCTTCCTTTTGCTGTTAATAAGCCATATCCCAGCTCATTGGTAGAGCCTATAATAATCTGCAGTTCGGCGGTGATGCTCCCATCCTCACCTAAACTGCCCTCAGTCCCTCCAGCAATAATATCAGCAACCTCCGGATAGCCGATCACCGTTTTCATGGGAGGGAGTTTAATGATCTCATTGGCATTCCCTGTGGAAACCACGGCATCTCCCTTTTCTGTGGAATCAGCCAGGGACTGGGAGGCGCCGTCCCTTCCTGCGTACTCATCTGTGATCAAAACGGTTTTGATCCCCTTTTCCTCAATCTTATAGCAGTTCATGACCAGGTCTGTGTCAGGGTTGCCAAAGCCCTCCTCAGAAATAATCACTCCATCTGCGCCGAGAAATTCCACCAGTTTGGCGGTCATGTTGGAGGAACGCTCTTTATCAGATAAAGTAACATTCTCATTGGTGATCACACAGCCGATAAAATTCAAGTCTTTGCCATGCCGCTCATAGAGGTCCTGGATGACCGGGTTGTTTTGATGGATATAGGTGGGATTCTTGTCGCAGGCGGAAACACAATTCCCGCTGACCACTGCCCCATCCATCACCTCTGTAGGATAAATAAAGGTGGGTATGATCTGTCTGGCATCAACACCATAGACATAGCTGTTGTGTAAAAGCCCTTGGGTCTGCAGCATATATACATAGACCACTTTCGGCAGGTCCGGGTATTCCTTTACCTGCTCCAGCAGCGGCTTTGTTTCATAAACCTCAACATGATCAGGCTCCACATGCTGTCCTGCCCTGCCCAGGTACTCTGCTGCTCTTAAACCTGCCAGCCTTACTACCCTTTCATGCTCATGCTGGTGCAGCCCTTCAACAGGTTCTACTTTTAGTACAACATTCATGGTTTTAGAAAAGGGTGTGTACTCAGCACCGGGACCGGCCATATCGATTAAACCCTCCTGGAAACCGACTATCCTCCCGGTTGTTACTACAGCCACACCCTTGAGGACATGGGTTCTCCCCTCTCCAACAGTATCCACTTTGCTGATCAAACCTGGGAAAACCCCTCCCTTTCCTGATACCTTAATCCGGGGTTCGATCACATCCTTTACAGGGATAATTCTTATTTCTTCACCTGGTTTGGCAAGGTATACATCCACTGAAGCGATGCGATCATCTTCACCGGTAACCTTGGCCAGCTCCTCTCTGTTTATAAAAAGAACCCCTTCTTTCACTTCTGTCCTGTCCCCAAACTGTATTTCTTTGATCAAAATATTTCCCACTTCCAAACGCACATCTTTCACCCCTCACATAAATTTGGTACCAGGTGGTCGGCAACTCTGTCATTGTTAAGCCCCTGCACCAGCAAACAGCCGGAGTGCTGCCCCATTAGCCTGCCTGCCGCTGGTCATCCAATATAACACAGCTATTAACAGTTTAACCCCCCTGGTAACTATTTATTGATTGATAATCATAGATCCGACGTTTAAACAGCCAGTATTTCAGTTTTTCTTGTTTTTTTGAATTTTATTTTTATATTATTTTTATATTTTAATGGATATCTGTTACTTGATCTAGCAAAAATTAAAAAAAGGACATAGATTTCTCTATGCCCTTTACCCTCTTAAAATTTTTTAACAGCTTATTCCCCGCCTCTTCCAGCCAGGCGAGCTTCAGGAGGCATGCTGCTGATATCCAGACCCGGCATTGCCTCACCCAGTCCCCGGGAGACCTCTGCCAAGACCTTAGGGTCATTATAGTTGGCCACAGCAGTCACAATAGCTTTAGCCCTTGCTTCCGGGTTCGCAGATTTAAAAATCCCTGAACCCACAAAAACACCATCGGCTCCCAACTGCATCATCAGAGCCGCATCAGCAGGTGTTGCCACCCCGCCTGCCGCAAAATTGACCACAGGCAGTTTCCCTGTTGAGGCCACCTCTTTCACCAGTTCATAGGGTGCACCCAGTTTTTTGGCTGCAGTCATTAACTCCTCTTTGGGGAGCCCTTTGACCCAGCGGATTTCGTCCTGCACAGTTCTCATGTGGCGCACAGCCTCAACAATATTTCCGGTTCCCGCTTCTCCTTTTGTGCGGATCATAGCCGCCCCTTCTCCGATCCTGCGCAAGGCCTCCCCCAGGTTGCGGGCACCACAGACAAAAGGCACCCTGAACTGCCGTTTGTCGATATGATAGTTCTCATCAGCAGGTGTGAGAACCTCACTTTCATCAATAAAATCGATCCCCAAAGCTTCTAAAATCTGGGCTTCCACAAAATGGCCAATGCGCACCTTGGCCATCACCGGGATGGAAACAGCATCCATAATCCGTAAAATCACATCGGGATCAGCCATGCGGGCCACACCACCTGCTGCCCGGATATCAGCAGGAACTCGCTCTAAGGCCATGACTGCACAGGCCCCCGCGGCTTCGGCGATTTTTGCCTGCTCCGGAGTGGTCACATCCATGATCACTCCGCCGATAAATTTGTTGACTAAATCCTTCTTCATCGTGATCCCCGTCCCTTCGTTAAAAACAAGGTCAATAATTTATTTTACTTTACCCGCTAACTGCAAGCAATAGCTTAATCCACTTTTTCCACATCATTGATGCTTGCTGGAGGCACCTTAGCTACAGCCACCACCCGCTCATCCTCATTCAAGCGCATCAGCCTGACGCCCTGTGTATTGCGCCCCTGTAAGGAAACCTCTTTGACCGGGATGCGGATAATGATATCATCACTGCTCATCAAGAGCACCTCATCCTGCTCATTAACCACCTTAGCAGACACCAGCTGCCCATTGCGCTCTGTAACTTTAAGGGTGATGATCCCCTTGCCGCCCCTTTTCTGCAGGCGGTATTCCTTCAAATCGGTGCGCTTGCCATAGCCCTTTTCTGTGACCACCAGCACCTGATCTCCCTGACCCAGCCTTTCCATACCCACAACCTCATCACCGGGATCCAGGCGCATACCCAAGACACCATAGGCTGTTCTGCCCATACAGCGCACATCTTTTTCATTAAAACAGAGGGATTTTCCGTTTTTGGTTACCAGCATCAAATCGCAGTTACCTTCTGTAAGCCTGACACCGATCAGTTCATCACCCGAGCGCAGTCGGATGGCGATCAAGCCATCCCTTCTCACAGCATCATAATCGCTTAAAACACCCTTTTTCACAACACCCTGTCTGGTGGCCATAAACAGGTAGCGGTCATCTCTGAACTCCCTCAAAGGAATTAAGGCTGTAACGCACTCATCACCTTCCAAAGGAATGAGGTTGACCAGTGCGGTCCCTTTAGCCTGCCGGGATCCCTCAGGAATATCATAGACCTTGATCCTGTAGACCTTTCCCCTATTGGTGAAAAAGAGCAGATAGCTGTGGGTGGAGGCCACAAAAAGCTGTTCCACCAGATCCCCGTCTTTTGTGGTCAGAGCGGTGATCCCCTTACCTCCTCTGTGCTGACCCCGGTAGGTGTTCACCGGAATCCTTTTAATATACCCGCGCCTCGTCAGGGTAACCACCACATATTCATCAGGAATGATATCCTCTACCTTAAACTCCGATTTCTTGGAAGTGATCACAGTTCTGCGCTCATCTCCGAACTTCTCCTTGATCTCCAAAAGTTCTTTGCGCAAAACACCCTTGATCTTCTGATCACTGGCCAGCAGTGCTTCTAGATAGCTGATCCTCTTTTCTAACTCCTCTTTCTCATCCAATACCTTTTCCCGTTCCAGCCCAGTCAAGCGCCTCAGTCGCATATCCAAGATAGCTTGGGCCTGTTTGTCACTGAGGCCAAACTGCTCCATCAAACCGCTGTGGGCCTCCTGATCAGTTCGCGAGGACCTGATCAAATCGATCACCTCATCGATGTGATCAAGAGCTATAACCAAACCCTCCACAATGTGCAATCGTTCCTGGGCGCGCTTCAATTGGTACTGGGTTCTGCGCCTGATCACTGTGACCTGGTGCTGCAGATAATGATCCAGTACCTGTTTCAAATTGAGGGTTCGGGGTTCCCCGTCAACTAAAGCGATCATAATCACACCAAAGGTTTCCTGCAGGCTGGTGTGTTTGTACAACCTGTTCAGGATCACCTGGGGATTGGCATCCTTTTTCACCTCAATAACGATCCTCATACCGGTGCGGTCCGACTCATCACGCAGGTCGCTTACCCCTTCTATCTTCTTTTCCCGCACCAGTTCCGCAATCCTTTCGATCAAACGGGCCTTATTGACCTGATAGGGAAGTTCAGTGATCACGATCTGTGTTTTATTTCCTGGGCACTTCTCGATCTCCGCCTTACCCCTCATCACTATAGAACCCCGGCCTTTGGTATAGGCATCCCTGATGCCGTCACGGCCTAAGATGAAACCGGCTGAAGGGAAATCAGGGCCAGGTATATGTTTCATCAGATCATCAATGGTCGCCTCAGGGTGATCGATCAGATGAACCAGTCCATCGATCACCTCACTCAAATTATGGGGAGGAATATTGGTAGCCATCCCTACCGCAATCCCTGCAGAACCATTGACCAATAGGTTAGGAATCCGGCTGGGCAGAACCGCAGGTTCTTTTAAGGATTCATCATAGTTGGGGACAAAATCCACAGTTTCCTGTTCTATATCTGCCAGCATCTGCAGGGAGATAGGTGCCAGGCGCACCTCTGTATAACGCATAGCCGCCGGTGCATCACCATCTATGGAGCCGAAGTTGCCGTGCCCGTCCACTAGAGTGTAGCGGCAGACAAAATCCTGAGCCAGGCGCACCAGGGCATCATAAACAGCAGCTTCCCCATGGGGATGGTAGCGTGCCAACACATTACCCACTACAACCGCGCTCTTTTTATAAGGCTTGTCTGGGGTTATGCCGGCATCATACATAGCATATAAAATTCTTCTCTGCACCGGTTTTAGCCCATCCCGTACATCGGGCAGTGCCCTGCCCACAATGACACTCATGGCATAGTCCAGATAAGACCTTTTTACCTCTTCATTGATATCTATCGGGATAACCGAACCGCCAGTCGGCATCTCATCTCCTCCTTCAACTAAATTATAAACCCGCTCATCACAATTGCCAAACCATTTGCTGTACTTTAACCACTATAATGAAATACTGATCAGTTGATCCGTTATGTCCAGTGATTACATAACCAATTGATTACCAATTTTAATGATATTTTCGCCTGTTTATGCTGTAATTAAACATGGGAGACACCAACCTAACTGGAGGTGTTTTAATGTTTCATCACAAAAAAATTAAACTGCTGATCCCCCTCTTTTTATCTGTCTCACTGTTTATTTTCCCACTGATCGCTTTTGCCGCCACTTATACGGTTAAAGCTGGGGACAGCCTCTGGCTCATCTCTCAGAGGTTTGGAACAACAGTGGAGGCCATTAAGTCCAGTAACGGTCTTTATAGTGATCTGATCTATCCGGGCCAGGTCCTCTATATCCCTGACAACAGTACAGATCCTGCATACCGGGCCCTGGAACAGCAGATCAACAATTATCTTGCCAGACAACCAGGTGTTTACGGTGTCTATTTTGAAGACCTCTACACAGGCAAATCCTTCGGCATCAGGGCAGATGACGCCTTTCCTGCTGCCAGCACTGTTAAATTTCCCACTGTGCTCTTCATCAATAAACTGGTCTCCCAGGGCATTTTAGACTGGCAGCAAAAACTGACCTACAATGCCGCTCAGCACTACCAGGGAGGGAGCGGCATCCTGCAGTTCAGTATTAAAGATGGTGAGAAACTAACACTCAGATCACTGACTACCCAGGCCATCACCACCAGTGATAACATAGCTTATAATATGCTGAGGGACTTTGTAGGGAAAGGCAGTGTTGCCAACTTTATGAAGGAAATCGGAGGCACCACAGTTTACCCTAACGGAAACAATTGGATCACACCACGTGATATGGGAACCTACCTCAAAGTGGCCTTAAAGTGGTCGCAAACGGACACCAATGTAGCCCGGTTGCTGGATGATATGGCCAATGGCATCTATAATGAGGGGATCCCTCTTTATCTACCCGATATGGTGAAAGTAGCCCACAAAGAAGGTTTTATCTGGGGATGCCCCAGTGATGTAGGTATAGTTTATGGGAAGCGCCCCTTTATCATTGTGGTATATTCCTACAATGTGGAGGACCCCGACCAGGGATTCGCCACCATCGCCACCATCAGCAAGATGATCTACGACTACCAACAGAAATTATAAAACCGGTTGAGTCAAGTGAGTCAAGGGGACGGTGACTTTGACTCACCTGACAAGACCCGTGCCCTTGACACAATCCCTAGCTACAAATTATAAAATATTTCCATGCATATTACAATGGTTTGAGTCAGTGAGTCAGGGGGACGGTGACTTTGACTCATGTGCCAAGACCCCCGTCAGACTGTGTGAAAACTCCCCACAGAAAAAGGAATTAAGGGGATAAAGATCGAAATAAAGGGTGGTAGAGAGGTGGAGAAAATGCCATACATAAAAGGAGAAAATCGCAACCAAATCACCCTG
>DUSK01000062.1 GCA_012842275.1 Syntrophaceticus sp.
ATTTTTTCTTCCTCATTATATATTTCCTCTTATATTTCCTCAATTAGCGAATTACCGGTCATTTCAGGGGGCTTAGCTATCCCCAGAATCTCCAGCATAGTTGGGGCTATATCCTCTAGGGAGCCGCCCTCTCTCAGCCGAACATCCTTAAATCTTTCACCAACCAAGATCAGGGGTACGGGATTTGTGGTATGGGCGGTATGGGGCTCATCACTGCCATCTTCCAGCATCATCTCGGCATTCCCATGATCCGCAGTAACCAAAGCTGTCCCTCCCCTCTCTAAAACTGCGTCAACCACCCGCCCGAGACAGCCATCCACCACTTGAACCGCCTTGATAGCTGCCTCCAGCACACCTGTGTGTCCAACCATATCTGGATTGGCATAGTTTAAAATGATCACATCATATAGGTCCCGGTTGATCTCAGCAATTACCCGTTCTGTAACCTCAGGGGCACTCATCTCCGGTTTCAGGTCATAGGTGGCAACCTTAGGTGATGGGATCAGAATCCTTTCCTCACCTGGATTGGGAGTTTCCACACCTCCATTGAAAAAGAAGGTCACATGGGCATACTTTTCGGTCTCAGCTATACGCAGCTGTTTAAGGCCATTGGCTGCCAGGACCTCCCCTAAAGTGTTTTCCAATGTTTGAGGTGGGAAGGCGACAGGTGCATCAATTGTGGCATCATATTGGGTCATGCAGATAAAATGGACATCAGGATACTCTTTTCTGTTAAATCCACTGAAATCCCGGTCCACAAAACTGCGGGTGATCTCCCTGGCCCGGTCGGCTCGGAAGTTATAAAAAATCACCACATCACCGGGACGAACTAATCCTTTCGGTTGACCCTCATCATCCAGAATTACCTTGGGTACTACAAACTCATCTGTCACCTCATTTGCATATGATTCTCTGACAGCTGCAGATGCAGATGAGGCCCTTTCCCCTTCACCATATACAATAGCCTGGAAGGCTTTCTCCACACGCTCCCATCTTTTGTCCCGATCCATGGCATAATATCTTCCGCTTACAGTGGCTATTTCACCAACACCCAACTCACTGCACTTCTGCTCTAGACTCTCAATATAACCCAAACCACTGGTCGGCGGAACATCACGTCCATCCAGAAAAGCGTGAACATAAACCTTATTTAATTGATAGCGCTTGGCCATCTCCAGGAGAGCATAAAGGTGAGTCAAATGGCTATGCACACCGCCATCGGAAAGCAGGCCGAAAAGATGCAGAGAGCTCCCTTTTTCCTTCACCCTCTGCATTCCCTCCATCAGAACGGAATTATGATAAAACTCACCGGTTTTGATGGATTTGCTGATCCTTGTGATATCCTGATAAACCACCCTCCCAGCACCGATATTAAGGTGGCCTACTTCAGAGTTACCCATCTGCCCTTCGGGTAGCCCCACTCTTTCTCCTGATGCCGCTAATAATGTATGTGGATTTTTGTTCTGAAGCTGTGTGAAATATGGTATTTCAGCCAACCGCAGGGCATTTCCCCGTTGTTCAGGGGAAATCCCCCAGCCATCAAGGATTACCAGCGCTAATGGGCTTTTCAAACACTTTTCCCCCTTATTTCCGCTGTGGACTGTATGATTGCCACAAATTTATCGATATTTAAGCTGGCTCCACCCACCAGTAGTCCATCGATCTCCTCTTCTTTCATAAAAGAAGGAGTGGATTCAGGTGTAACACTTCCCCCATAAAGAAAACGAAGCTGAGAAGCAAATTCTTCTCCAAACATCTCAGCGGCCTCTTCCCGCAGTGCTTTGATGACCTCTACAGCATCCTCTGGGGTTGCTGTCTTCCCGGTTCCAATAGCCCAAACAGGCTCATAGGCAATAATGATAGATGCTGGCTGGCCCTCCCTGATACCGGAAAGACCAGCCCTCAACTGTTCCAGGCAGTACGGTACTGCCCTTCCGGCCTCCCGAATTTCCAAGTTCTCCCCCAAACACAAAATTGGCCACAACCCACAGGTAACAGCAGTGACCAGCTTTTTAGCGATCACCTCATCGGTTTCTCCAAAATGAGTACGGCGCTCTGAGTGTCCCAGTATAACATAACGGCAACCTATGGCCTGCAGCATAGGGCCGGAAACCTCTCCTGTATAGGCACCCTCTGTTTCCCAGTGCATGTTTTGAGCACCCCAGGCAATATGACTTCCCGCAAGCTTAGAAGCAACTGCAGCAAGTGCAGGGAAAGGCGGACAAACCAGGACCTCCACACTATCCCCATTTGTCACTCTCTCCCGCAGCAGTTTAGCAAAATTCCCCGCTTCGGCAGGTGTTTTATTCATTTTCCAGTTGCCTGCTATCAAAGGCATCCTTTTTGTTTTCACTATAATGAGTTCTCCTCCCTTAAATAATGACCAGTTACACCATACTGGTGTCCCATGATCATTATGATCTTTAATAGGCAGTGCTGACTGCTCCTCAAGTCTGCATTTTTAATCCCTGCAGAGAACGGCAACTCCAGGCAGTTTTTTACCCTCAAGAAACTCTAAAGAAGCGCCACCACCTGTAGAGGCATGGGTTACCTGATCTTTAAGTCCGTACTTTTCAAGTACAGCCAACGAGTCACCACCGCCCACCACAGAAACCAGTCCTGGATGGGTCAATGCCCTGGCTACTGCTTCACTTCCACCGGCAAATTCATCCTTTTCAAAAACACCCATAGGTCCATTCCAAAAAGCGGTTTTCGCTTTTTTTATCAATTGAGCATAACACTCTGCCGTGCGGGGGCCGATATCCATGGCTTTCCAGCCATCCGGCACCTCTTGGGAATCTACAGCTTTTATTTCCCCATTATCACCAGCGGTTACCAGTAAATCTACAGGAAGTTCCACCCGTACTCCCCGCTCTTTTGCTTTATTAAGGAAATCAGCAGCAAATTCCAGGTGTTCCTCATCAACAAGGGAGTCTCCCATCTGGGAACCTTTGGCCTTTAAAAAGGTATTGGCCATTCCACCGCCCAAAAGTATGGCATCCACCTGTCCTAAAAGATTGTTGAGAACACCTATTTTGTCACTTACCTTTGCCCCACCAAGCACAGCCACAAAGGGGTGATCCGGATCAGCAAGGATACTGCCCAATGCCTTGATCTCCTTTTCCATCAACAGACCTGCAGCTGCGGGCAGATATGATGCAACCCCTGCAGTTGATGCGTGAGCTCTGTGGGCTGTACCGAAGGCATCATTGATATAGATATCTGCCAGTGAAGCCAAACTCTTGGCAAACTCAGGGTCATTTTTCTCTTCTTCAGGGTGAAAGCGCAGGTTTTCTAAAAGAAGAACCTCCCCAGCTTTGAGCTCCTGTGCAGCTTTAGCTACCTCAGGTCCAATACAATCATCCACTTTTTTCACTGTTTTTCCCAGGAGTTCTCCTAAACGCCGGGCAACATCATCAAGTCTGAGTTTATCCACCACTTTGCCTTTGGGGCGCCCCAAATGGCTCATCAATATCACAGCTGCCCCGCCACCCAGAAGGTATTCTATTGTTGGCAGGGTAGCTTTGATTCTGCTGTCATCAGCTACCTTCCCCTGGTCATCTAAAGGAACATTAAAATCAACTCGCACTAAAACCTTTTTACCTTTTACATCCAGATTCTTAATGGTCTTCAGATCCAATTGCTTTAGCCACCTTTCTATTACAGCCCTTTACTTGCCATATAAAGGGCGAAATCAAGCACTCTCAGAGAATAGGCCCACTCATTGTCATACCAGGCGAAAACCTTGGCCATGGTATCACCGATCACCATGGTGCAGGGACCATCCACAATAGCTGAGTGGGGATCGCCGTTATAGTCCTTGGAAACCAAAGGTATATCTGAATAAGCCAAAATTCCTTTCAGCTCACCTGCTGCTGCATCTTTAAAGGCCTGGTTGATCTCTTCAACAGTTGCTGCTTTACCCAACTCCACAACCAAATCCACCAAGGAAACATTAGGTGTGGGCACACGTACAGCGATTCCTGTCAGTTTCCCTTTTAGCTCAGGCAACACCAGGGCAACCGCTTTTGCAGCTCCGGTTGTGGTGGGAATCATTGATTGGGCAGCAGCCCGGGCACGGCGCAGGTCCTTATGTGCAAGATCCAATACCTGCTGATCATTAGTATAAGCATGGGTTGTGGTCATTAAACCGCGTATAATGCCGAATTTATCATTGAGAACTTTGGCCACAGGTGCCAGGCAGTTGGTAGTGCAGGATGCATTAGATATGATATGGTGATTGGCTGGATCGTATTTATCTTCATTTACCCCCATAACTACAGTGAAATCCTCATTTTTGGCCGGTGCTGTGATGATAACCTTTTTCGCTCCAGCATCCAGGTGAGCAGAAGCCTTTTCCTTATCACGGAACTTACCGGTGGCTTCCACAACTATCTGTACACCCAGATCCCCCCAGGGAAGGTTATGAGGATCCTTTTCCGAGAAAACCTTCACCGGCTTACCGCTGATCACGATCTCATCTCCTGAGACCTTTACCTCACCAGGAAATGTACCGTGAACAGAATCATATTTAAAAAGGTGAGCATTGGTCTCCGCATCGGTCAGATCATTGACAGCCACCACATCGATTTCCTGTTTTTCGGCGGCTGCCCGCATAACTAATCTACCAATCCTCCCAAATCCATTAATGGCTACCTTTACTGCCATAAAGATATCCTCCCTTCAAAAATAAAAAATATTGTTTCACTCGATAATAATAGTATGTGACTTTATCTGCATTATATAGGTCTTGTGCAATCAGCCGGCATCTATGAATTTCAAGGAAAGCATCTGCCGGGCAGCTGATACTTATAACTGTTACACAATATTTGCCTGATATACTGCTACATCATTTATTAAAAAACACCTATATAATACATAACATTTCAAATAAAATTATATACTATTTGATTGGCAATGCAACCCAGAAATTGATGCAGATACCCAGGCAAATAAAAAAAGGCGCATTCACAGCGCCTGGGATTTTCATATTGTTTTTTCTATCAGCGGTAGCGTTTTCGCTGACGCACAGGAGGGATACCGATTTCCTTCCTATACTTCGCTACAGTTCTGCGGGCGATATTAATCCCTTTGGTGGTCAGCATTTCACAGATCTGCTGGTCACTATAAGGTTCATAGGGGTCTTCGCTTTCAACCATTTCTTTGATGAACTGTTTGATGGTTTCAGTAGCCACCATCTTGCCGGCTGCTACATTTTCCACCCCACTGGTGAAAAAGAACTTGAGTTCAAACAGCCCCTGGGGTGTTTGGATATACTTGTTGGCAATAGCCCTGCTCACAGTGGATTCATGCATATCTGCCAATTCTGCAATGTGTTTGAGATTAAGGGGCTTTAGGTATTTGATACCCTTATCCAAGAACTCCCGCTGGTAGTCAACTATACACTGAACTACCCGGTAAAGGGTAAGCCTTCTCTGCTCAATACTGCGGATCAGCCAAAGAGCGGATTTCATCTTATTCTGTATAAACTCAACTGTCCCTGAATCACAGTTATTTTTCTGATTGATGAGGAGCTTATAATTGCTGTTAATCATCAGACGGGGTACAGCTACATCATTAACAATAATAACATACTCATCATTGACCTTTTCGACAACTACATCCGGGGTAATATAGCGGTTATCACCGGGGTGGGCAAAATTGCGCCCGGGTATAGGGTCAAGTGATTTGATTAAATCAGCCTGCTGCTGCACTTCCTGTACTGTTAATCCCAGGCTCGCGGCGATCTTCAGCAAATTTCCATTGGCAATATCATTCAAATGGCAATCAACAATCTTCTCGATGACTGGGGTGCGCTGACCTCTCTGCTCCAGCTGAATAAGCAGACATTCCTTTAGATCCCGGGCACCTATTCCAGGGGGATCTAGGCTTTGAATTATTGTCAGAACCCGTTCAAGATCCTGCTGCCGGTAGCCTGATATAAGACTGGCATCTTTAAGGCTGATGTTCAAATATCCCCGGTCATTGATATTTCCAATAAGAAATTCACCGATTTCAATATCTTTGGGTTTGGAAAGAACAAGACGCAGTTGGAGGTACAAATGTTCCTGCAAAGTGGGGACTTGGGGAACAAAATGTTCGAGGTTGTACTGCTCTTTTTCCTCATGTTCTGCCCATGCCCGATCAAAGGAACGGTCTATCTGACCGCACTCAGAAAGATAATCACACCACTCCTGAGCGAAATCATCTTTATGCTTATCAGATTGCGGCTTATCCTCTACTTCTTCTTCTGATACCTCAAGAAGTGGATTTTCCAGAAGGGCATTCTCTACATACTGAGCTAGATCCATCGATGACAACTGCAGTACCATGATTGCCTGGCGAAGCTCTGGCGTCATGATCAGTTTTTGCGTTTGTTCAAGCTTCATGCCATAACTTAAGCGCATTATAATAACCCCCCAACCTTTATCACAGTAATAATTCTCTCTTCATTGAACGATTCCTTCTTCCCCTATTAAGATATGAGATCTGTTTTACTGTGATTATTTGTCCGGGTTTCCATCTCTTTTTACCATACTATGTTTTTTCCGCAGTTGGTCTGCAATCCGGTTAATTTCCCGGAAACGATGATAGACACCGGATTTGCTCAAAGAAGGGGCAAGGAGCTTACCAAGATCCGCCAGACTGGCTTCCGGATATAGCAGACGTAGTTCGGCTAGTTCCCGCAATGCAGGAGGCAAGACACCCAGGCCAGCCAATGATTCGATCTCCTCAATCACTGCAACCTGTTTTAGGCCAGCCTCCACCGATTTTCCCAAATTGGCAGTCTCACAATTGACCAGCCTGTTGACCTGGTTGCGCATATCTTTTAAAACACGGCAGTTTTCTACGTGCAGAACAGCTTGATTGGCTCCGATAATTCGCAAAAACTCTACCACCTGATCTGCTTCTTTAAGATAAACCTCATACCCATTACGGTGCTCCCTGCTATTAGCTTTCACAGCAAAAGAAGCCAGGGCTCTCACAGCCTCCCTTGCTCCGGCCGGGGTTTTAAAGGACAATTCCAAATGGTAAGCATTATTAGGGTTCCCGACAAAACCACTGCCCAAAAAACAGCCCCTTAAAAATGCTTTTCTGCAGCAGTTCTTTTCCAGGATAGTGGGGTCAAGGGTATCCATCAAAACCTGATCCCTATCAACAAAGCCCAAATCCTGAAGCAGATAATGCTGCTGCTGCACTAAGGGAATCTGTACTGTAAACAGACGGCGGCGGCGCGGCCGGGAATAGCGGTTGATGGTAATTAAGGCGTTCCACCCCAGTTTTTTGGATAGCAGAAAAATGCGCCTGGCCACCACAGCAGCTTCTGTTTCCATTACCAGCATTTTTTGCTTACCAAGGCGTACAACACCTAACACCCTTGCTAAAGCTGCTAGTTCCGCCTGCTGACAGCAGCGCTGCTCAAAAGGGAGCCGCGCAACCTCACCCTTTACCTGCATAGAAAAGGACATCACTGATCACCCTTTATTAATTAAAGAAAGCACCGCTAAGGCCAGTTTCTCCGGATCATGGCGCACCAATTCCTGCTCATTTAACAAATCTCCACGCCAGACCTTAACCCCCATTCTCTGCAGAGTGCGCAGGTCCACAGCTACCGGTTCAGCCCCTTCTCTGGTATACTTGACAAGGCGTACAGGGGCAATTTTTTTGTTATTAATTATTATATAATCCAACCAGCCCTCTCCCATATGATTATAAATAGCAGCCAGATGATCTGAGGCCTTAAAACCAGAGGTTTCCCCCGGCTGAGTCATAATATTACAAATATAGCATTTTACCGCACGAGTCTGTTTAACCGCCAGGCTGATTTCGGGAACTAATAAATTGGGCAAGACACTGGTAAAGAGACTTCCTGGGCCTAATAGGATCAGGTCAGCCCGCTTAATGGCTGCAGCCGCATCCGGTACTGCCCGGCAGTTGGCAGGGGTTAGAAAAACTCTTTTTATCGGGGTATCTACCTTAGCTATCCTGCTCTGCCC
>DUSK01000005.1 GCA_012842275.1 Syntrophaceticus sp.
AAATGCTAACTGATTACAATCTCAGCGATCTGATCAATATGGCACCTCCCGGTGCTGTCATGCCTTTCGGGGTGGCTGTCACCATGGTTGCCGGAGGCTTCATGGTAGGAGCCATTATTACCCCAGACATGAGCCGTTTTAACCGAAACATCAAAGATGTTTTTTGGATGACCTTCCTAAGTCTCTTTTTAGGCGAACTGATCGTCAACACCCTCGGTGTGCTCATGGCACATGCAGTAGGAAGCCCGGATGTGGTCAGCATCATGCTCACTCTGGGTGGCTGGCTCTCCGCATCCCTGGTTATTTTCGCCACCATCAAGATCAATGACATGAACCTTTACGGAGCATCCTTAGGCACATCCAATTTCCTGGACACCGCATTCGGAATAAAGATGAGCCGGTCCACCATTACACTGGTGATCGGCGTCCTGGGTACCCTGGGTTCTGTGCTGGGGATCCTGGACCGCTTTGTAGGCTTCCTCACCCTGTTGGGTGTGGCGCTACCGCCGGTAGGGGGAGTCATTATTGTTGACTACTTTATTCTGAAACGTTTCCGTAAAGAACTGGATATTTCCCGGGCACAGAATAAGCTTCCTGACTATGTAGAAAATATTAACCCCATTGCCCTGGTCAGTTGGATCTGCGCTTTCCTGGTGGGATATTTTATCCAATGGGGGATCCCGGCTGTTAACTCCCTCTTTACCGCTGCGATTCTTTACTGGGTAGGAAACGTAATTTTTGCTTCAGCGGCAAAAAAATAGATTAGCAGCTGACAATATCATTTCCTTAGTCATTAAATTTGAAATGGGAGTGAAACAAATTGCCTTACATTGATGCGCAAATGGTTGAGGATATCGCCATCGGAGCCGCCTTTTTAGGGACCGGAGGCGGGGGAGATCCCTATGTGGGCAAACTGATGGCTCTGCAGGCTATTGAAAAATATGGCCCTGTAGAACTGCTAGATGTGGAACAACTGCCTGATGACGCCCAGATTGTGCCTGCAGCCATGATGGGTGCCCCAACAGTACTGGTGGAAAAGGTGCCTTCAGGTGAAGAGGTGTTTCGTGCCTTTGATATGCTGAAAGATTATCTGGGCAAAGAGATCTATGCCACCATTCCCATTGAAGCAGGGGGAGTAAACTCCATGATCCCTATCGCTGTTGCTGCGACTCAAAAACTCCCCCTAGTTGATGCTGATGGCATGGGCAGGGCCTTTCCGGAGCTGCAGATGGTCACCTACCACCTCTATGGGATATCTGCCACACCGATGGTGATCGCTGATGAAAAAGGGAATACCATGCTATTAAATACAGTGAACAACTTCTGGACCGAAAACCTGGCCCGCAATGCAACTGTGGTGATGGGCGGTTCAGTGATGATCGCCATCTACCCCATGACCGGCAAGGATGTCAAAAAAGCAGGGATCAGGAACATAGTCACCTATTCAGCGGAAATAGGCAAAGCCATCCGGCTGGCCCGCCAGAATGACCAGAACCCGGTAGCAGCCCTGATCAAGGTGACAGGGGGCTATCCCCTCTTCAAAGGGAAAATCGGGGATGTGATACGGCGCACCACCGGAGGTTTTGTGCGGGGCCAGGCAATCATTTCGGGAATTGATGAATTCCGGGGATCGAAACTGGAACTCCACTTCCAAAATGAAAATTTGATCGCCATACGGGACGGCCGGGTCGCTGCCACTGTACCTGATCTGATCTGTACAGTTGATGCGGAAACAGCTATCCCGATCACAACAGAAGGCCTGCGTTACGGGCAGCGGGTGGTTGTTGTGGGAATCCCCTGTGATGAAAAATGGCGCACCCCCAAGGGGATCGAAACAGTGGGCCCCCGTTACTTCGGCTATGATGTTGATTATATTCCTGTGGAAACACTGGCTAAGGAGGTGCGCTAAATGAGTTACAGACTGGGAATAGATGTGGGAGGAACAAACACTGATGCCGTTATCATTGATGAAAACCTTAAACTTGTGGCCAAGGTAAAAACACCGACAACCCAGGATGTGAGTTCAGGTATTTTCACAGCAATGCGCACTGTTTTGGAGGAGGCTGCCATCGCTCCTGAGGAAATCAACTATACAATGCTGGGGACAACTCACTGCACCAATGCCATTGTGGAAAGAAAACGGCTCTGCCGGGTTGCAGTGATCAGGATTGCAAAACCGGCCACCCAATCCATCGAACCGACAACCGGTTGGCCCCCGGAACTGAAAGAGGCCATCGGAAGCAGATACTACCTGGTGGAGGGCGGCCACGAATACGATGGGCGGGAAATCTCCCCTCTCAATGAGGAAGAGATCAGAAAAATAGCAAAGGAATTAAAGGGTAATGTGGACAGCATTGCCATCATCTCCGTTTTCTCCCCCATCAACGCCGAACATGAAAAACGCGCTGGGGAAATAATAAAATCCGAACTGGGAGAGATCCCTATTACCTACTCCCATGAAATCGGATCCATCGGGCTGCTGGAAAGGGAAAACGCCACTATCCTCAATGCAGCCCTGATCAACATCGCCCGCAACACTGCCAACAGCTTTGTGGATGCCTTGAAAAAAGAGGGAGTCACAAATGCCAAGGTTTATATCTGCCAGAATGACGGCACACTGATGGCTGTGGACTACGCGGTGCGCTACCCTATTCTGACCATCGCCTGCGGACCCACCAACAGCATCAGAGGGGCATCTTTTTTGAGCAATGTGGAGAATGGCATTGTTCTTGATGTGGGTGGAACAACCAGCGATGTGGGGGTTATTACCAACTCATTCCCCAGGGAGTCTTCACTTGCTGTTGAGATCGGCGGTGTGCGCACCAATTTCCGCATGCCGGACCTGGTATCTATCGGCCTGGGAGGCGGTACCATCATCCGTGAGGATAACGGCGAAATCAAGGTGGGACCTGACAGTGTAGGCTACCGGATTACTGAAGAGGCCCTGGTTTTTGGAGGCAGCACAATAACAGCTACAGATATTGCTGTGCGCCTTGGCCTTGCTGACATCGGTGATAAAGAAAGGGCAAACTGCATTGATATGGAATTTGCCCGGCGGGCTCACGAAAAAATCATGATCATGGTAGCAGAAGCCATCGATAAAATGAAGGTCAGCAAAGACCCTCTCCCCCTGATCCTGGTAGGGGGAGGCAGTATCATCATCAATGGCACACTTGAGGGGGTAAGTGAAATACACCGCCCTGAGAACTTCGATGTGGCCAATGCTCTGGGTGCAGCCATCGCACAGGTAAGTGGAGAAGTGGATAAAATCTACTCCCTCTCCGATATGACCAGAGAACAGGCTATGGATGATGCCAGAAAGCTGGCAAAAGAGGAAGCGGTCAGGGCCGGGGCCGACCCCGATACTGTTACCATTGTACAGCAGGAGGATGTGCCTTTAGCTTACCTCCCGGGAAACGCCACCCGTATCCGGGTGAAAGCAGCAGGGTCCCTCAGCAGATAAGCTGTTAACCGGTTCAAAAGGGGTTCATCTTGAACCCCTTTTTTATTTGTGACAAGGTGTGTGACAAGGGTGTGACAAGGGGACGGGGTTGCTGTCACACCATTTTCAATAATTTTTCACTTGATCCCATAAACCCTGCTCCTCAAACCCCAATCTCCAGAAGGAACAACCGGCCAAATGGTATTTTTTAGCCAATTCCAATTTCCGACTGATACTGTCAGTGTTTTCAAACCATATCTCTCTCTCCCCGACCCCAGGGTCGGAATAATGAATGACCGGCACCTGGTTTTCCTCATCCCAGTTCAGCTGTGCCCTGTACAGCTGAACTATCCTTTTGATCTCAATACTACCCCTGGCAGTTGCCCCTTCGCCGCCGGGAAGCCAGTCATAACCATAGCAGGCGATACCCAGAGAAAGCTTTTCCGGTGGCAGTCCCATCTCTAGCAAACATTCGATATTCTCCTCGACCCACCACAGGGGGGCCACAGGGCCGGGCTCTGTACCACTATGGCTGTAATCATAGGCCATCAGCACAACCCTGTCTGCTGCCAGTGAGATCTCTTTCAGATCATAAATCTGGGCCAGATGGGAAGGGGGTTTTACAGGGGGGAGCACACAGACATCCAGCCTTTTATTCTGGGGCAATTCCTCCCGCAGTTCATATAAAAATGCCGTTAAACCTTCTTTATATTCAGTGTAATCCATCCCCTCACTTCTGATTATTTCCAGATCTATATTGACCCCATAAAAACTGTTGTCCTGCACAACCCGAATGATATTTTCTACTGCCGCTTTTCTGGCAGCAGGGTTGATGAGCACCTCTCTGCTCCTATTGCCTGCCAAAGCGATCAATGGGATCACCTTAGTATTGCTTTCCTCTGCTAACAGCAGCGCTTCACTGTCCACATCCTCTTGCAAGGTCCCATCCCCCTGCAGCCGATACCATAAAGGGGACAATTCATCAATTGCTGCCCTGTTTTCAGCAAATGAATTAAAAGATGACCCCTCACCCCTGCCATTGACATAAAAAGCACAGACCGTCTGCGACGGAGGAACCCTTTTCTCTTCTGTTTGTTCTGTTTGTTCTGTTGAGGGGGCCTGGACCTGCGGCTGACAGCCGGCAGGAAAAAGCAATACCCCAGTAAAGGTGATCAGGAAAAACAACAGCCATGCCACTTTAGAACTAACAATCCTGATTCTGCACACCCCTTTACCGAAAGATCTTAACCCCTCTTCTTCCTTATTTTACCCACATGCTCGATATATAAAGATATCTCACCACATTGAGGACAAACAGCATTTCACACTGACACTAAGGGCAAATCCTCATCAACTCCACCTCCGTTCAGTTTCCCCATAAAGTCATTATTACTTTCCACCCTCTCAACTGCCACCAATCCACTGCAGCGTTCAGTTTTCCCATAAAGTTATTATTACCCATAAATTACTACAGTACCTTTAATCAATTAGGCAAATGAATTTAAAAGAACATAGATAAAAAAACACCACCTACGGTGCATTCGCACTTTCAGTGGTTCATTGGCGGAGAGGGTGGGATTCGAACCCACGAAGGGGCTCAGCACCCCTTACTCGATTTCGAGTCGAGCGCCTTCAACCGGACTCGGCCACCTCTCCGTATTTAGACCACATGGTCGGTATAGTTGCAGCCAAAAAAACTGCTCATCAATTATATGCGCATCTTATGCACATCTTGCGCAACAATTATATAATGATCCCCCTTACCCTGTCAAAGGTAGACAGACCGCACACTCCTTCTCTTTACTCCCCATCAGGGCCGGGATAGCACCCTGCTTCCCTTTCCTGGACTGTTGAGTCCTCAGGCAATTCCCCTGAGCGCAGCTTTTTGAAAAAGTTCTGCAAGAGC
>DUSK01000063.1 GCA_012842275.1 Syntrophaceticus sp.
GGAAAATGATCAAATTCCCACACTTATCTTTGACGAAATTGATGCCGGGATCGGTGGAGTGACAGTACAGGCAGTGGCTGAGCGGCTCTATTACGCGGCACAGAACAAACAGGTTATCTGTGTGACCCATGCCCCACTTATAGCCGGGCGGGCACAGACCCATTTTTATATCAGTAAATCCGCTGTTGGTGGAAAAACAAGGATTAAAGTACAGCAATTACAGTCTGATGAGAGGGTGATGGAGATTGTGCGCATGCTGGGCGGTACAGCAGATGAAGAGGCAACACTGAATCATGCCCGGCAGATTTTAAAATATAGAGAGGAGGGATAATTAAGGGTATAAAGATTTTAAGAAAAGGTTATTTTAAAAAATACGGAGGAAGAGTGTGACCAGGAGATCACACAGGAGTTGAAGCAAGATTAAGACCACAAACCTAAAAAGGATAATTGGTCTTTTTTTCTTTGTATTTTTCATAGTTTCAAGCTATATAATCCTGGTTCAATTTGCTGCTTCCAATCCGGCACATCTGCGGGTTAATGTGGGGGACAGAGTGTCCCTGGAAAATCTTTTCCCAGATTGTTTATCTGAGGGGCTTACTGCTCTGGTGCTTGATGGGGAAGGAAAGCTAAAATTCCAGGCCGGGGCAAATCAGAAAATCCTGCAGCAAAGTGATTCTCTTATCGCTGATGTTCCAGGGAATGTCAACCTGTATTTGCGCCTTTTTGGAGTGATCCCCTTTAAAAAAGTTACCCTGCAGGTGGTTTCCCCTGTAAAAGTGATGGTGGGAGGCCATTCCATCGGTGTCCTGCTCAACGCAGAGGGGGTTATGGTGATCGGTTACTCTGAGATTCGACTCAAGAATGGCAGCAAAGCATCACCCGGTAAGGATGCCGGTTTAAAGCCTGGAGCGATTATTTTGAAAGTTGAGGGTACAGCGGTACATAGTGATAGCCAGTTAAGCTATTTGATCGATCAAGAGGCCAGAACGAAGAAACAGATCAGGCTAAAGATCAAATACAAGGGAAAAGTCAGCGAAGTCAAAGTAAAACCTCAGTTCTGTGGTGAAACCGGGCGCTACCGCATCGGGCTTCTGGTGCGTGATGCGGCTGCTGGTGTAGGCACCCTTACTTTTGTCGAACCCAATACAAAAAAATTCGGAGCACTGGGACATATGATCACCGCTTCTGGACCGGAGGATTCCTGGGTATTTCAAGATGGCAGGGTTGTTTCTGCAGTTGTGCAGGCGATCCAGAAAGGTGAACGGGGTAAGATCGGCGAAAAAATTGGCTTCTTCGGGGGAAATGATATTTCGGGAAAAATCAGTAAAAATACTGCATACGGCATTTTTGGCAGTCTACAGCAGCAGGTGACCAATCCCTTATTCCCAGAACCGGTTCCAGTGGCCATGAGTCACCAGGTTAAGGAAGGGCCGGCAATGATGCTCACTGTTTTAAACAACCGGACCATTGAGGCCTTTAAGGTGACCATTGAAACTGTATTTTCCCGGCCGCGGCCTGATGGGAAATCTATGATCATCAAGGTCACTGACCCGGACCTTCTGCGCCGGACAGGCGGCATCATTCAAGGGATGAGCGGGAGCCCCATCATTCAGGATGGGAAATTGGTGGGTGCGGTGACCCATGTATTGGTTAATGACCCTACTAAGGGCTATGGGGTATTTGCTGAGATGATGCTGGAAGAAGCCGGCTTGCTGCCGGGCAGAACAGGTATGACTCCACTTCAAGAGAGACTGGCAGTATAAGTTTTTATATATCTATAATAAGTCATCTTCTCCCATATTTCGATGAAGGAAATATTTGTAGGGGTGTCGAAGTAACTATAAAATTAAAGAAACAAAAATAAAGTAATTTGTATGTAGGGGGCGAAATTCTTTGGGAAGTCAGATTAAGATAATGATAGTAGACGATAACAAGGATTTTTGCGAAATATTGAAAGAATACTTTGATGGTCTGGAGGATTGTGTTGTTAGCGGGGTAGCGCATAACGGAATACAGGCTATAGAGTTGTTGAAAGAGGATACTCCGGATGTGATTATTCTGGATCTGATCATGCCGCACTTAGATGGAATCGGTGTCCTGGAAAAGCTCTCCATAGAATACGGTGAGGACCGCCCGAGGGTAATTATCCTCACTGCTTTTGGACAGGAGGCTATGACTAGGCGTGCAGTGGAGTTAGGTGCCAATTACTATATCCTCAAGCCCTTTGACTTGGAAATACTGGCCAACAGGGTGCGGCAGTTGGCCAATAATCAGGTGGGGGATGTGAAAAGCCCTGTCCCCAAAACCCGCAACATGGATGTTGAGGTCACCAATTTAATGCACCAAATGGGGGTTCCAGCCCATGTGAGGGGCTATCAATATATCAGGGATGCCATACTGATGGTGGTTGAAGAGATGAATCTATTGGGTGCTGTTACTAAAGAACTCTACCCTGCCATAGCCGAGAAATACAACACAACACCCAGCAGAGTGGAAAGGGCAATCCGTCATGCCATTGAGCTGGCCTGGGATCGGGGCAATGTGGAACTGATGAACAAATTCTTTGGGTACACAATTGATGTGGAACGGGGAAAACCAACCAATTCAGAGTTTATTGCTATGGTTGCGGACCGCTTGCGGGTGGGAACCAAGGTAAGTTAGGCAAACTTGCATGCAACTATTAATTGGTTTAAAATTAATAGCAAGTCAAAATGGCGAGGCAGGGTTAGGTCATGGTAATTAAAGGAAAGGCAAAAGTTGATGGTCGCACAAAAAACCTCGTCAAGCGCTTGTCTAGTCATGATATTGCTGTAATTGATCATACAGATATTGACGAGTTGGCCGCAGAATCACTGATCAATTGCCGGCCAAAAGCAATCATTAATGCCAGTCAATCAATTACTGGCAGGTATCCTAATGCGGGTCCCCTTAAGATAATCATGGCAGGGGTCCCGCTTCTTGATAATGCGGGCCAGGAAGTGATGCAGATGATCCGTGAAGGGGATGAGGTTGTCATCTGCGGAGAGGATATTTTCTGCAGAGATGTTTTTGTGGCCCGGGCTGTTCTCCTCACTGAAGAGGCAGTGAGGGAGAAAATGGCTGCAGCAGAGGATAATGTGAAGCAGGAATTGGCCAAGTTTGTTGATAATACCCTGGAGTATGCCCGAAGGGAAAAGGGATTGATTCTGGGGGAATTCCCCGCACCCCCATTAAAAACAAGACTAAAGGGCCGGCATGCCATGATTGTAGTGCGGGGGGCAGGCTACCAGCATGACATTCTTACAGTGAAATCTTATATTGATGAAATAAAACCTGTGCTGATCGGTGTTGACGGGGGGGCTGATGCCCTGTTGGAACTGGGGTATCGGCCTGATATCATTGTTGGGGATATGGATAGTGTTTCTGATAAAGCTCTTCAGTGTGGTGCTGAGATTGTGGTTCATGCCTATCCAGATGGAAGCGCCCCTGGTTTAGCGAGAGTTAAGGAACTGGGTTTGGATGCTGTTGTTTTTGCAGCTCCCGGGACCAGTGAGGATATTGCGTTCTTGCTGGCATATGAACATGGTGCTGAATTGATGGTGGCTGTGGGGACCCACTCCAATATGATCGATTTTTTGGAGAAGGGCCGTCCAGGGATGGCAAGCACCTTTTTAGTGCGGCTCAAGGTTGGTTCAATTCTGGTTGATGCTAAAGGAGTAAGCAAACTTTACCGGCAGGGGCTGAAGCTGAAGCATGTGTTGCAGATATTCCTTGCTGCCTTGCTTCCTATTTTTGTTATTGTTATTATGTCTCCAGCTACCAGGAGTTTTCTTAAACTGTTGATTATGCAGGTTAAGCTATTGCTGCGAATATAATAGGATTTATAGCCGGTTATGGAGGAAAACGGAAGGAGTTTTTTAGCTTGATTGTTGATATTATATATCACATTGCTTCTTTGGCTGCTGTATTTTTGGCTTTAGGGTTAGGGATTTTGATCGGCACTTCAATGATCAGCAGTGATGCAATTAATGAGCAGCAGAAGAAGATGATCGAGGGGCTGGAAAAGGAATTTGCTGTTTTGCGTGAGGAAAATAA
>DUSK01000064.1 GCA_012842275.1 Syntrophaceticus sp.
CCATGGGCAGTTATTCTTATATTGTTGAAGGCTTAGGGAATCCGGAGAGTTTTCATTCCTGTTCTCATGGAGCGGGAAGGGTATACTCCCGCAAAAAGGCAAAACAAACCTTTTCTGTCCAGCAGGTGATGGAGGATCTCGACCGGTTGGGGGTGGCCTTAGGCAAGCGCAAAAAAGCTGATGTTGCCGAGGAGTGCCGGATGGTATACAAGGACATTGATTTTGTACTGAGCCAGCAACTGGATCTGGTACGCCCTGTTAAAAGGCTGAAAACCCTCGGTGTAGTCAAGGGATAATAGCGAGCGATAATAGCTGGCTATAAAAACCCATATACCACAATATTTTTACACCATCCTGTTTAAAAATACATTTGTTAGTCATATGTTTATGTGCTATAATTTAATTCACCATATAAATTTTTGGGCGTCCATTATTAAATGAGTCTATGCCAAGTCTACTTAGAGTTATGAGACATAAGGGAGTAGAAGCGCAGCCGGTTTGCGTTCTGCTCACTTTTGTTTTCTGAAAAAGGAGGAGAAATGGTTATTGCTCTAGCAACATTGAAAAAAGGAAATGCAGTTAATTAGGAGGGCTTATTGTTGAAGATAACACGGGATAAATTCATTAAATTATTTGGGGTGCCTGAAGTTGCAGTTCCTTATCTTGATATGTTTGTAACTGAACAGGATATGGATATTGTTGAAGCTATGGATGGTAAAGCAATGTCACCAGAGGAATTAGCCGGCAAGTTAGGTATTACTACGGAAAAAGCCCGTGAACTAATGGAAAATGCTTATATGAAATCAGTCTTAAATAAAGACAATAAGGATAAAGATATTTATGTTGCTGCGAACTTTTATGAAAAACTCAATTACAGTTGCAAGTTTGATGATCACTACCCTGACCTCCCGAAAAAGGTAAGGGATGAGCTTGATCAATGGTGTTATGAAACATACAAGAAAAGCCCCATCTTTGAAAAAAGGCTTAAAGGTGAAGCTGATAAATCATCAAATATAACTTATCTGCCGTTGGATGAATTGGATGAGTACCTTTCAAAATCAAAAAAATTTAGAATTGTCCCTTGTGATTGCCGGAACTTAAAAGATGCCTGCGACAAGCCAAGGGAAACATGCATTCGTTTTGACGATAACATTACAGACCGCACTTTCGGCCGTGAGATCACTAAGGAAGAGGCTAAAGAGATAATAATTAATGCAAATAAAAAAGGACTTATGCTTCAAGTTAATGCAGACTGGAGAGAAAATGGAGCTGCAGGGGTGTGCAACTGCTGTGCATGCTGTTGTTACCCTGTACGTGCAGCTCTCGAATTTAACAGCAAAGGCAAATTCCCTATAGTGGAGTATTTAGCCATATATGACGAAAGTACTTGCACCCACTGTGGACGCTGTGTAAAACGGTGCTACTTTGGGGTTTTTACTTTTGGAAATGAAGAGGTGGAAATCAATGGGAAATTGAGAAAGAAAATTAAATATGAGCCTGAAAAGTGCTGGGGTTGTGGCTTATGTTCTACCAGCTGTCCCACAAAATCTATAGTAATGCAAAAACTGAATGTTGAAGGAGAATGAAGACAGTGGTTTGACAGTTCAGCACTGAATGGACTTTCAAACAAATACTATTTGAGGTAGGTGATAATGAGAACAGTTAAAGTTGTGACGGCGTAATGACCTATGCAAACTTTAACCGAGAAATCAATGACTGAACAAAGTAAGTAGGGAGGGTAAATTATGTCTAAAAAATGCAGTGTTTTGATCGCTGTATTGTTGGTCTTTTGTCTTGTGTCTTTTGGTTGTTCGCCGAAAGACCAAGCAGGAAATGAGACAGGTGATAAGCTTTCACCCAAGCACGGTGGTATCTTACGCATAGCCATCGATGCAACAACAACCCTGGATCCGACTTTCCTCACCACTTCAGGTGATAATCAGGCTGCCTCGATGTGGAATGATTACTTGGTTTTTTGTGATGAGCAGGGCCGTCCGGATCCCGAGCGCAGCTTAGCTGAGAGTTGGGAATACGATGAGGCGGAAAAGGCCTGGACCTTTAAATTGCGAAAAGGTGTTTTGTTCCATGATGGCAAAGAGATGACTTCTCGTGATGTCAAGTTTACTTTTGACCGCTTGCGTGATCCCGATGTAGGTGCAAAAACTGTAGATCTGTTCTCAAATATCGTTGATATCACAACACCTGATGAATATACCGTTGTTTTCAAGTTAAAAGAAACCAACCCTGAATTCTTATTGGATCTTGCCGATCGTGCAATTCTTGATGCCGACAATCCTGACCTAAAAACCAAAGCCAACGGAGTTGGCCCCTTCATAATCGAGTCATATAACCCTGAGGACCGTATAGTCCTTAAACGGAACCCTAATTACTGGAGAAAGGACGCTGACGGTAATCCCCTTCCATATCTGGATGGCCTTGAGCTCATAGTTATTCCGGATAAAACAGCTGCGCTGGAGGCATTGCGCAGTGGCCAGGTTGATTTCATGTATGAACCTCCTTCTGAATCTCTGGCATTGTTTGAAAAAGAGCCAGACTTAACGCTCTACACGAAACCTTCAGCGACTCACTATCCCATTCGCATGCGTGCAGATGTTGCTCCTTTTAACGATGTTCGTGTGCGTCAGGCTCTCAAGCTCGCTACTGACCGGCAAGAAATGCTTGAAGCAGCCTTTGACGGTTTTGGAGTAATCGGCCTGGATACACCGATTAGCCCTGCTTATGGCGATTATTATCTGGACGCACCTGCGCCTAAACGTGATGTTGAAAAAGCAAAACAACTGTTGGCTGAAGCCGGCTATGCTGATGGCTTAAAACTGACCATATATTCACCAGAAGTCCGTCCACATTCTGCTATGGCTGTAATCTGGAAAGAGCAGTTGAGTGAAATCGGCGTTGATCTGGATATTCAACTTGTTCCGAGTGATATTTACTACGTCAATTGGCTGGATTATGAACTTGGGATTACCGACTGGGGTACTAGGGCACACCCAGGAGTATTTCTCCAACAGGCATATATCACCGGAGCCCGCTGGAACGAAACTCACTGGTCCGATTCTGAATTGGATGATTTAGCGGCTAAAATAGCTACAGAAATGGATTACAATAAGCGCATTGAAATGTACCACAGAGTTCAGGAGATCTTTATGGAACGCGGGCCAATCATTGTTCCTGCTTTCAAGCACAGTGCTTGGGCTTCCCGTAAAGATGTGAAAGGCGTTAAACCGCATATAATCGAGGTTTCTGTTGACTTCAGTACTGTTTACCTGGAAAGGGAATAACAGTAATGTAAGAAGCTCCCCCACCATACCGGTGGGGGAGCTCACCATCTAATAGCCGGAGGTATTTTTATGGCAATTTGCGTGCAAAACAATCAAGAGTATATACATTCTAAACTTTTTAACATCTGGAGGGGGATCCGGCGCAATACCTTAACTGTCATTGGTTTTTTTATTGTTATTATATTTTTGCTTACTGCATTAGTTGGTCCCTTATTTGTGCCGTATCATTATGCAGAGCAGAATATTGCAAAGAGGTTGCAACCACCTTCAGCTGAACATATCTTCGGAACAGATGAATTTGGTCGTGATGTTTTTAGCCGTGTTGTCGTCGGCAGCAGGAATGTGTGTGTAGTGGCCGGGTCAGGTGCGGCTTTGGCTGTCTTTATAGGACTGATCCTGGGTTTGGTTTCAGGATATTGGGGTGGCCTGCTGGATGATCTTCTTATGCGCTTAATGGAAGTGATGATGGCCATTCCAGGTTTGCTATTGGCTATGCTGGTGCTGTTTTCCCTGGGTTCCTCATTCTTTAGTGTGATTTTAGTGGTTGGTTTTATGTATATTCCTGTAGTAACCAGGGTGGTACGCAGTGTAGTTTTAGATATCAAGACCCGGGCCTTTGTTGAAGCAGCTAAACTGCGGGGTGAAAGTATCCCCTATATTTTATTGAGGGAAATATTGCCCAATGTGTTGCCGCATCTTGCCGTAGAGGGATCTATGCGCTTTGTGTATGCTATTTTTATGGTTGCATCCCTGGGGTTTTTAGGTTTGGGTGTACAGCCGCCTGCGCCGGACTGGGGATTCATGGTAAGCGAGGCACGGCCCTTTTTTAGTGTTGCTCCTTGGGTATTATTTTTTCCTGCCGCATCTATCGCTATTTTGGTTGTAGGAGTAAGCTTTGTGAGCGACGGCTTGCGCAGAATGTTGTTACCGGGTGGTGTGAGTAGTGACAGATACTAGATCCAGAAAAACAATCGACACTGAGCCTATTTTAGATGTTAAGAATCTCACTGTAACATACCATACAGACCGGGGACCAATCTATACAGTCCGCAATGTTTCCTTACAGATCGCTGCCGGTGAAATATATGGATTGGTTGGCGAATCAGGATCAGGAAAGTCTACATTAGCCCGGGCTATTGTTCGTTATTTGGCCGATAATGGGGAGATTAAAAGCGGTTCGGTTAAACTCGGCGGCACTGATCTGCTTGCTCTGCCGATGTCCAAGATGCAACAAGTTTGGGGTTCCAGAATCACTATGGTACACCAGGATCCGGCTGCTGCCGTTAACCCGTCGATAACCATTGGTGAACAGATAGCCGAGATCGCCCGGTTACATTTACATTTATCATCAGCAGAGGCAAAAGCTAAGGCAGTTGAAATGTTGAAAAAAATGCGCATGCCTGATCCGGAATCGGTGGCGAAACGCTATCCCCACCAACTTAGCGGTGGTATGCTGCAGCGTGTGGTTATTGCCATTGCATTAACAACAAACCCTCAGCTTTTGATTATGGACGAGCCAACCACAAGCTTGGATGTGACTACCGAAGCAGCAATATTAGACCTGGTCCGTGAGCTATTGGCGGAATATAAGATGGCAGTTCTTTTTATTACCCACAACCTTGGTGTTGTGGCAAATATCTGTAACCGGGTAGGTGTAATGTACGCAGGGGAGATATTAGAGGAAGGAACCGTTCAACAGGTTTTCAGAAGCAAGCTGCACCCCTACACCAGAGGGCTGTTGGGCTGCTTGCCAAAGATAACCAATGACAAGCGGAATGTTAGTTTAACCGCGATCCCCGGTTATATCCCGCGCATGAATCAACTTCCGACCGGCTGCATATTTAGTCCTCGCTGTAGTATGGTTGAGGATGAGTGTAAGGCTGTGCGGCCGTCACTGCTTGAAGCTGAAGCAGGCCATTTCACAGCCTGCCGCAGGTGGGAAATTTTACAGAGCAAGCCTGAACTGTTAATGGACAGCCAGCATGCAAGGGATTTTTCTAAGCATGAAGAGGGCCCGGTAGTGCTTAGCGCCAGTAATATTAAAAAACATTTTTCTGTTTCAGCAGGAGGGTTTGCATCACTTTTTAAGCGTGGCCGAGTAAAAATTAAGGCTGTAGATGGTGTGTCCTTGGGTGTGCGCGGCGGTTTTACTTTGGGTATTGTGGGAGAGAGCGGGTGTGGCAAAACAACTTTATCCCGCTGTATTGCAGGACTGGAAGAGGCCACCTCTGGTGAAATAGAGCTGGAAGGAGAATTGATCCCCTATAGTGTTTCAAAAAGAACTCCTGCCCAGAGAAAGAGTATTCAGATGGTGTTCCAGAATCCGGATGCTTCTTTAAATCCCCATTATACAATAGGGGAAAGCGTTGCCCGGCCGTTGGTCTTGATGGGTTTATCTAAAAAAGAGATCCAGGAACGGGTGCGCCAATTGTTTAATGCTGTGAACCTGCCCGAAGATTACATCAATCGCTTGCCTCACGAATTAAGTGGAGGGGAAAAACAGCGCATAGCCATCGCCCGTGCACTGGCGGCTGAACCTACCTTGATACTTTGCGATGAACCGCTCTCATCCTTGGATGTGTCAGTACAGGCTGCCCTGATCAATCTTTTGATAAAACTACAGGATACCCATAAGATATCTTATCTGTTTATTTCGCATGATTTAGCTGCGGTACGCTATATCTCAGACTGGATCGCAGTAATGTATTTAGGCCGCATATGTGAGATAGGTTCGGCTGAGGATGTTTTTATGCCCCCCTATCACCCTTATACAGAGGCGTTGCTGTCGGCTATTCCGATTCCGGATCCCGATGTGCGACAAGAACGGATTCGGTTGGAAGGAAGTGTGCCGAGCGCCATCAATTTACCTTCTGGCTGTCGTTTTCACAACCGCTGCCCTCGTAAAATAGGCAGGATTTGCGAAGAGCAGGAGCCGCCCTGGCAGGATGTGAGCGAACACCATCATATCTGCTGTCACATTACTCTTGATGAATTGCGAACCCTGCAAAGCGAAGTAATTGTTCGACAAGCGGATAGCCCTGGGGAGGTCAGATGATGATAGCTTATATACTCCGTCGTATTGGTTCTATTTTTGTGATCATGTTTTTTGCCTCTATTATTATATTTGCTATTACGCAGTTCTTACCTGGTGATGTGGCTCAGTTGGTGCTGGGTCAGTTTGCCACAGAAGAAGCTATCGCCAATTTAAGAGAAGAATTTGGCTTAAATAACCCTTTTTATGTTCAATACCTGGACTGGGCGGTAAATTTCATTAAAGGGGATTGGGGCAATTCTCTTGTCAACCGAATGCCAATATTTCCAATGGTGATGTCGAGGTTGCGCAATTCAGCCATGTTAGCTGTTGTGGTTCTGATGATCTATGTGCCATTGGGCATTTTGTTAGGGGTTTTGGCAGCTTTGAAAAGGGACAAATTGCCTGATCAAATGATCACGACTGTTTCCATGGTGTTTGTGGCACTGCCTGTATTTGTAAGCTCTTTATTATTGATCCCATTTTTTTGCCATTACCTAGGTTGGTTGCCGGCAAATTCATCGATCCATCCGGATTCTACTTTTGGTGAAGCATTACCCTATCTGATTCTGCCGGCGATTGCGGTAGCTCTGAACAGTATCGGATATGTAGCACGCATGACCCGGGCCGGCACAATAGATGTTTTGCGCACTGATTATGTGCGGGCTGCTTATCTTAAAGGTTTGCCGCGGTGGCAAGTGCTGTTTCGGCATGTTTTACGAAACGCTCTTTTGCCTACAGTAACGATTGTGGCAATGGATGCCGGTATGATGATCGGAGGAATGCTGGTAGCGGAAGTGGTGTTCGGTTACCCTGGGCTAGGCAGATTACTGTTATATGCAATGCAAAATCAAGATTTGCCGTTAATTCAAGCCTGTAGCATGGTGGCTGTGACAATGCTTTGCCTGGCGAATTTGGTTGCCGATTTATTGTATGGCTTTTTGAATCCCCGGATCCGCGTTAAATAATCAGCTGTGGTTATTCTGTAGCTCGGCAAATATTATAGAGTTTAATGAAGGAAAGACTTTACTAGTGGGGGAGGGATGCTTAATGCTAATTAAGAACTATAGTGAGGCAAATTGCAGTGTCAAGACTTTTTGCCGCATGTGTAGCTATCGTTGTCCTATCGTTGTATTTATTGAACAGGGCAAAATTAAAAAAATCACCGGGGATAAAGATCATCCTGTTACTAAAGGCAGGCTGTGTGTTAAAGGCAGCGCTATTCTGGATTTAGTTTATTCGCCGGCAAGGCTTTTAAAACCGCTGAAGAAAGTTGGGGAAAGATGGCAGGAGATTGATTTAGAAACAGCCTTACAGGAAATCTCCCAAAAGATACTGTCTATCAAGGAGAAATATGGTGCAAAAAGTGTTGGCGTTTGGAAAGGAGAATCTTTAGATTCAACACAGGGCGATATTATCAGGCGGTTTGCCTTTGCATTTGGTACCCCTAACATTTTTTCCAATGATACATTATGCGCTGTTTCTAAGCATGCTGCCGTAAAATCTGTGATCGGCGGTTATCCGACCCCTGATTTTCAGGCTGCAAAATGTATTGTTATTTGGGGATCTAACCCATTGGCATCCCATTTTCCCCTTTATAACAAAATTAAAGATGCTAAGAAACGCGGAGCAAAAGTGCTTTTGATCGATCCGCGCAAAAACAGCTTTGCAAAGTATGCAGATATGTATTTCCCGATTAAACCGGCTACAGACGGGGCTTTGGCATTGGGAATTATAAATATTATTATCGAGAATAAATGGTATGACCAGGCTTTTGTCAAGGAATATACAATAGGCTTTGAGGAGTTAGCCAAATATGCGCAGAGATTTGACCCGAAATATGTGGCAGAGGAGACAGGAATCAGTCAGGATGATATTTATAAGATAAGTAAAACCATCGCTGAAAGCGCTCCCCAGGTCACCTATAGGGTTGGGGTTGGACCAGAGCATCATGATAACGGTTTTAACAACATTAGGGCTATTGCCTGCATTGGGGCTTTATGCGGTTGCACAGACCGTCCCGGAGGGGATATGCTTGAGGAATTTCCAGTGCTTAACTCTCTGGTTGCTGATGTGCAAGGCAATGTGGAAAAAGAGAAGCCAATTGGGGCAGAAGAATATCCGGTATTTTATGAAAACCGGCTGGAAGGGCATAGCATCATGGCGATGGATGCAATATTGGAAGGCCGGCCGTACCCTTTGCGGGGGATGATCCTGACAGGTGCCAATCCTGTTTTAACCAATCCCAATGCAAACAAAGTAGAGCAGGCATTAAAATCTTTAGATCTCTTTGTTGTAAGAGATTTATTTATGACAGAAACAGCCAAGTTAGCAGATTATGTTTTGCCCGCGGCAAGCTTTTTGGAGAGGTCAGAGGTGATCAGGGTGGGAATGCCTCAAAGCATATCCTTAACTAAAAAAGTGCTGGAATTCGATTCATGCCAAAACGAATATCAGTTTTGGAGCAGCTTAGCAAAAAAAGCAGGTATAGGCCAGTATTTCCCCTGGAATGATGAAGATGAACTCAACAGGTGGATAATAAAACCTCTTGGCTTGAGTTTGGAAGAGTTAGCACAAAATGCTGAAGGCTACATTTATAAGGCTTACAAATATGAAAAATTTCATATAAATGGCTTTGACACTCCTTCGGGGAAGGTGGAGTTTACCTCCGATTATCTGGGCAAGTACGGATATGAAAAACTACCGGTTTACCGGCCGGCTCATTATTTAAGTGGTAAAAATAAGGGTCATTATAAATTTATTTTGATTACGGGTGCAAGGCAGTCAAGATTTAATCACAGCTGTTACCATCATATATCCAGTTTTAAAAAAGCTGTACCATGGCCCCTTTTGGAGATCCATCCAGAGGACGCCGCTTCCTTACAGTTGGCTGATGGTGATTTAGTAGAAGTCACATCGGCAAAAGGCTCCTTAAAGATACGGGTTTCCATAGTAGGGCAGGATGAAATCCTACGGGGGTTTTTGCAGATTACCCATGGTTTTGATGAAGTAAACGTAAATAAAATTACCCCGGATGATATACTCGACCCTGTAAGTGGTTTCCCCGCAGTGAAATCAGTGCCTGTAAATGTGACCAAAATTCCTGAGGATACTGGCTGCTATCGATCGATTACCTAAAAAAGGAATTAAAATACACCAAAACACATAGGAATTTTTTATTTAGTGGCGAATAATAAATTCTCTAAAGCCTTTGTTGAAGGCGTATTTTTAAAGGCTTATTTTTCTGAAAGGAAAATGAGTATGGGAAAAGTAGGTATTGTTACAGACAGCACTGCATATCTTCCTCTTGAGTTTAAAGAAAAATACCAGATCGAGGTTGTTTCACTGCTTGTGAACTATGATGACAAATCCATTCCTGAGGAAGGAATCTTTTACAAAGGACTGGATGATTTTTACAACTGGCTGCGTCAGGCCTCGATTCTTCCCACTACATCACAGCCGTCAACCGGAGATTTTTTTGAAACATACCAGAGCTTAAGTGAGCGAGTGGACAGCATCGTTTCTATCCACATTTCAGGGGGTATCAGCGGTACAGTGGGTTCTGCAGCTGCGGCTGCTCAGATGTTGCCCGATTTGGATATCACAGTCATCAATTCCGGAACCACATCTATTGGCCTTTATATGGTTGTACAGGCTGCTGCCCTGACTGCTGCTGCGGGGTTGGGAAAGGAGAAAGTGTTGGAAAATGTTCGCTATGTGGTAGATAATTTGAAGGTAGTTTTCATACCCGCCACCCTGGAGTACCTGAAGAGAGGGGGCAGGATCGGGGGAGCTGCTGCACTCTTAGGGAATCTGCTGCAGATCAGGCCAGTGCTTTATTTTAACCGGGAGCGGGATTATATTATTGACGTCTACGAAAAGGTCAGAACAAAGGAAAAGGGAATCCGCAGGATGCTGTCAGAAATGAAGGAGGCAGGACCCTATATAAAAACTGCAGTGGCTCATGTAGGCTGTGCTTCAGAGGGTGAGGATCTGCTGAGGCGAGTTAAAGAGATCTGTCCTGGTACAGATCCCCTATTTTCCGCTGTAGGCCCTGTTATCGGTTCGCATATCGGGCCCGGTACAGTGGGTGTGGCCTGGTATCCTCTTACTCCAGAACTCGAGGAATTACTAAATGATTAGTTGTTTTTTTCTTCAGTGCGGGCAGAGATAAGAAAGATATAAAGTCCGGTGATAATGATCAGGTCACCCAGTAGCTGCAGCGATCCTGGCATTTCGCGGAAGATTAAAAATGCCAGGATTGTTGCTCCGACTGGTTCACCCAGAATGCTGACCGATACCACAATGGTTTTAACATAGCGCAAGGCCCAGTTGTAAACTGTATGGCCGCCGATGGTAGGGATGATGGTTAATGCGATGAACCACAGCCAGTCCAGTGGCGGGTATGGATAGAAGGGGATTCTTACTAAAAGGTTAGCGATTAGTAAAAAGCCGGCTGCAGTTCCATAAACAAAAAAAACATAAGGGAACAGAGAAAGCTTCATGCGCAATTGGCGACCGATTAAAAAGTATACAGCGATAAAAAACGCTCCGGAAAAAGCCAGAATATCGCCAAGAAGCGCTTTACCCCCGATCTGAAAATCAGCGGCACCGACCAGTATGCTACCGGTTAAGGCCAAGGCTGCACCGGCCATGCTTTTAGTGCTTATTTTTTCCTTGAGGAAGATATATCCCAGAGTCACCACGAACAGGGGTTGCATGGTGACCAGCACTGTGGAACTGGCTACAGAGGTATACTCAAGGGATGTATTCCAAACAGTAAAGTGGGCAGCGAGGAAAAGCCCTGCTGTTATCGCTGCTATTATATCACTGCTGTTCATTCCCTGCAGTTCTTTTCGCCCATTTCTGTTCAGTGCAAAGGGAGCAAGGAACAAAGCTGACAAGGCCATCCGGTAAAAGGCGATCATCATTGGGTGGGCGGTGGATAGCCTGACAAAAATCGAGGAAAGCGATACACACATAACAGCCAGCAGAACTGCCAGGTATGGGTTAAACTGCGGTTTTTCAACTGTTTCCAAAGACTGTGCCTCCTCAGAGATGTATTGCAGATCCCAGAATAAATGCCTCTTTTAAAAGAACAGCAGGATTTACATGCTGATTCTGTGCCTGTTGGATCTATTTATCTATTGTTTACATCTTATAATTTTTATGATAAATTCGATAGAGGATGATGTATTTCCTTTGTTTTTTAAAAGGCTTGGTATGCCCCACCCTGCGAAGTGGCTATCTGGTTCCATCATTACTTGACAATGACCGGGATAACGTTTAAAATGTTAGATGCTAATTCACAAAACAGTGATGGTGGGTGTAGCTCAGTCGGATAGAGCATCAGGTTGTGGCCCTGAGGGTCGTGGGTTCAAGTCCCATCACCCACCCCATATTTTCAGTGGGGCGTCGCCAAGCGGTAAGGCACGGGACTTTGGATCCCGCATGCGAAGGTTCGAATCCTTCCGCCCCAGCCATAATCATAATATTGAAAAGTAAGTATGCGCCATTAGCTCAACTGGTAGAGCAGCTGACTCTTAATCAGAAGGTTGGGGGTTCGACTCCCTCATGGCGCACCAGTAAAAACCCCGAGAACACAGGAAATCCCGGGGTTTTTCGTGTTTCTGACATCATCTTTTTTGAAGCTGTATAACATATTTCGACATGCTGCATGTTATATGTTGCAATTGGCAACACAGCAATTGTGCCTATCTGTTTCCGGTTCCTTTTTCCGCTCACATGCTGCCCAGTTTTTATTTCAAATGATAGACATTGTTATTACTCCTTTTTGTCAAGAGTGATATTATAGGTATAATAAAGACAATGAGCCTAAAGGGACAGGGTAAGCGGCAGGGCATTTTATCTGGGAAAAGCCAACCGCTGCTGTTGTTATTGTGTAGTACTTGAAGAAAGAGAAAGGGGTATGATGATGTCCAAACATATTGCGTTAGCCGGAAAAGGGGGAACTGGGAAAACCACTATTGCAGCTCTTATGATCAGATACTTGGTTGCCAATGAAAAGGGAACAGTGCTGGCTGTTGATGCTGATCCCAATGCTACTTTGTACGAGGCTTTGGGTGTTGAAGTAAAAGAAACATTGTCTGACATAATAGAAGATGTAAAAGAAAAAAAAGATATGGATGATTCCGAACGCCAGGAAATGATCGAAAACAGGTTTTTTGAAAATGCTTTAATCAAAGCTGATGGATATGACATGATCGTGATGGGTGCGCCCCGGCAGGAGGGTTGTTACTGTTTTCCCAACGCTGTTTTGAAAAACAGCATTATCAAATTGGAGGAAAACTACGATTATATGGTTATTGACAATGAGGCCGGAATGGAGCATATCAGCAGGGGGACCATCCAGGATGTGGATACACTGCTGGTAGTCTCAGACGGATCGCTCAAGGGTGTGCGCGCCGCCAAACGGATCTATGAACTGATACAAACTCTGCCCTTTGATGTTGGGGAGGCATATCTGATTGTGAGCAGAATCGATGATCCCGCTTTACTCCAGGAAGAGATCGACGCCTCAGGCTTAAAGCTGCTGGGTGTTGTTCCTTATGATGCCCAACTGGCTGAGTTTGACCTATATGGAAAACCCATAGTGGAACTACCGGAGGATAGCCTGGCTGTGCAAGCTGTCAACAATTTCTGTGAAAAAATCTTTTAAACAATTTTGTACTGCTAATAAAACAGGGGGAGGATTTATGAGTATTAAGCAGTGGCATAATGAGGTGATCGGTGAGAGAGTAGTAAAGGCCCTACTCAAAAATGACTTTCATGCTCTTTATTTAGCCGCCAAAGAGCAGGCTGTGGAATATGTATTGTCACATGTTGCACCCGGTACCAGAGTGGGTTTTGGGGGTTCTATGACCGTTAAACAGCTGGGGTTGGGACAGGCTGTTAAAGAAAAGGGTGGTGTGGTTCTTGATCACGGACAGCCTGGGCTGACACCGGAAGAGAAAATGGAGATCATGCGACAGGAAGTGGTCAGTGACCTGTTTTTATGCAGCGCAAATGCTATAACACTGGACGGGTATTTGGTAAATGTAGATGGGAACGGCAACAGAGTGGCAGCAATGACCTTTGGCCCTAAAAAGGTAATTGTTGTTGCAGGTGTAAACAAAATCTGTACCAATACCGATGCCGCTTTTGATAGAATAAGAACAACTGCATCGCCGATGAACAACAAGAGGCTGCAGTTGGACAATCCCTGCGTAAAAACAGGGACCTGTATGGATTGTGACAGTAAGAACAGGATCTGCCGTATTTTTTCAGTCATGAAGAGAAAGCCGAGGAACACAGATATCACAGTATTAATTATCGGAGAAGAGTTAGGGTTTTAACTAGAATTTAGATAATTTTATACTATTATTTTTACTTGTATTTTTATCAGGGATTGGAGTGCTGGTCGTTGCAATTAATCGAGCTGTCCTGCAGTGACAGGCTAATTGTGGAAGCAGGAGCATTGTTTACAGGCTGCAGTTTCATTGCAGGAAAACATATCAGGGTACATATATCTGATGGAAAGATAAAGCATATTGAGGAAGAGAATGATCAGCTGATACCGCCCGTCAGTCACAAAAACTGCCGGGTAATCGGCGGTGATCATCTGACAATTATCCCCTGTTTTATCGACTGCCATGTTCACCTGGCATTGGATGGGGTTAACTATTCATTGAAAAAACAGAGAATAAACCGCCTGCTGCTTAAAGACAGGCTGCAGGACAGACTCTCATCCTACCTTATCCATGGTATTGCTGCTGTCAGGGACGGAGGGGATAGGGAGGGGATCGGAGTTGCCTGCCGGGACATGGTTGAAAGGATGGAGTTAAAGGGGCCTTTAGTCATGGCTTCAGGAAAGGCTCTGCGCAAATATGGCGGCTATGGCAGTTTTCTAGGCCCCGGGCTTGCTCCAGGAGAGTTTGCTCAAATAATAAAAAGGTATGCTGTAGAAGGCATCAACCAGGTCAAAATCCTTGTTTCCGGCATCGTCAGTTTTACGGAATACGGCCGGGTCAGCAGTGTCCAGTTTGATTCAAAGGAGCTTTCACAAATTGTGCAGGTAGCCGCTGATCATGGCCTTAAGGTAATGGCCCATGCCAGTTCTGATGAGGCGGTTCGATTGTGCATCAAAGCCGGGGTTCACTCCGTTGAGCATGGCTTTTTTCTCAGTGAAGATTCTTTGAAGGCTATGGCGGAAAAGGGTGTAGCCTGGGTGCCGACAGTTGTGCCTGTTGCGGTGCAAAATCAGCTAAAACCAGATGGCAGATATGCAAAAGACAAGCTGGTTATTGAGCAGACATACCGGCGCCAACTGCGGATGATCCGGCGTGCCCAGCAGTTGGGTGTGATTATAGGTGTGGGAACAGATGCGGGAGCAGCTGGAGTCCAGCATGGTGCGGGTTTTTGGCAGGAACTGCATCTTTTCCGGGAAGCGGGGCTTACAACTGAGGAAATTTTAACAGCGGCAACACGAAATGCCGCATATATCGCCGGGCTGGAAGATACTATGGGCCTTATCGCACCGGGTAGACCGGCATATCTGCTTGTTGTAGATAATGATCTGTCCTTTAAATCAGGGCAGTTATCCGGGATCAGATATATGATCCGGCCTAAACCTGATGCCGGTGCTGTAAGCTCCTTTCATTACGCGTAATTTGATCATCTGTGTTGGTAAACTGCTTTGCGATCTGGATGTAAAGAGGAAAAGCGTGTCTCTTTGCCGAATAAACCAATAAAATACGGGGATAGAATTCCTGATCAGCAATTAAGCATTTAAACCGCAAAATAGGATGACTATTTGAACAAAGAGAGCGACTAGAGTAGCAGCAACCTTTTGAGTTCCCCTCAAGAGGTGAAGATTGTGAGATTAGAGGAGAAACAGGTGGGTAATGTCCAGCAAGCTGTCAAACTGAACAGTTTGAATGAGAGAATAATCATTAAACTGAAAGCTTACTGGGAACTGACGAAGAGCAGACAGACCTTTTTGCTGTTGATTACAGGCTGGGCAGGGTATGCATCTACAGGGCATATGGTCACAGATTGGGTGACAATGTTATCTCTTTTGGGAAGTCTGTTTCTGGCCATCAGCGGCAGCACTGTGCTTAATATGTATGTTGACCGGGATATTGATGCTAAGATGCCCAGAACCATCAAACGTCCGCTGCCTGCCAGGGTGCTCCTTCCCCGGGAGG
>DUSK01000065.1 GCA_012842275.1 Syntrophaceticus sp.
CCATTAGGTTAATCTCCTTCCATGGCATAGATGAAACCCTCCTAGGAGTAATTTCATCTACTTATTGTAAAGGAGTGTAACCTATCTCTTGAACCATTTTTGTTACCCATGTCCTGACTGAACATTGACGACGACCAACCACTAACCACCAATTTAACAGGTATTGTCACCGCTTGGTTAAAATACATGTGATAACCGCCCGGTGCAAGCAAATACTAAAGACAGATTCAAGTTTAAGGAGGAATGAATTTTGGAAGGTACTGTTAAATGGTTTGATGAACGCAAAGGGTACGGGTTTATCACAAGTGAAGATGGAAAAGACTTCTTTGTCCATTTCTCTGCCATTCAGGAAGAGGGTTTTAAAACACTAAATGAGGGACAGCGTGTCAGGTTCGATGTGACCGAAGGGCCCCGTGGTGAACAGGCAACTAATGTTCAGCCGATGTAACTTCTCACTATTTGCTAACCCTATTAAGAAAGCCCCGGGATTATTCCGGGGCAACTGGGTTATAATACAAAATCCTCTGCTTCATGCCGGAAAGTACAAGTGTTTCTTTTTGGACAAGACTCACAGGAAAAACTGCCCTGTTTAACCTTCGCTGGGTCACCGATACCAAAAACAGCTGTAGTTGATTTAACAGGGCTCATCATATTACTCTCATTAAGTGTAACTCCAATATCTTCAGGAGAGATGAGCCTAAAAACCACCCTTTGATCCCTTATATTCCAGTCCAACTGACCTGGTTCCATATAAACCGTTGTGCCATAACCCTTAAATTCTTCCAGTAATTCCTTGAATAAGTTAAACATTGCTCTACCTACAGCTGTAGCTCCATATATGTCCAAGAAATAGGCTTCACCGTAATTACCCTCTTCATTTAATTCCCTTACTTTTTCTTCTAAAGCCGGCCCTATGGTACAGCACATCACAACAATTTTTTCCGCTCCCTCAAGGAGTTTGCACAGGTGCTCACTACGAAATAATTCACCATTTTCCAGTATTAAACGATCTTTCTCAATCTTGGCTACCGGAAAAAGATCATAGATGCCCTTAGGATCTATCAGAGTGGATCCCAGAGATATCGCTTTCTGCAAGTACTCATCTGTTGACATATTCCGTTGACCGCCAATCCTCTTGAGCAGCAATTCTTCAGTTACTTCAACTTTCAGCTTTTTCTGCATATCGATCCCCTCGATTTGTTTTAATCTAAACTACTATATATACAATTCCACGTCAATGGCATATTTCCCTCGCCCTGCTCAAAATTGAGCAGGGTTTTGTTTATATAAAAACAGTTCTATTTCATCTATGTCTGATATTTCCCTACAGGGAGGAAGAGCCTCCAAAAAATATCTGCCATAGCTGCGGGTCTTGATCCGCGGGTCAAGAATCGCCACAATCCCCTGGTCCTGCTGTGATCTGATCAGCCTGCCAAAGCCCTGGCGCAACCGGATCACAGCCGCAGGAAGTGAGTAACTGTAAAAGGGATTGCCTCCGGAGCGTTCAATTGCCCTGATCTTTGCTTCTGTCAGAGGGTCATCGGGAACAGCAAAAGGCAGTTTCACTAAAATTACACAGGAAAGGGCTTCACCAGGAACATCTACCCCCTCCCAGTAAGTCGCTGTGGCAAACAGGACAGAGGAAATATCATCTTTAAACTCTTCGATCAGTTTATTTTTAGGAAGATCACCCTGTTTCAGAAGCCTCCAAGGGAGCTGTCCCTGCAACAAATCGTAAACCTCATTCAACCCTTTATATGATGTAAAGAGCACAAAGGCGCGGCCTTGCGTTTTTTTCAGTATTTCCGCGATCAGCTGTGCTGCCTTGGGGTAAAAGCCCGGCTCCCTCGGATCGGGCAGGTCAGAAGGCAGGTAAAGGAGGCACTGGTCCTCATAGAAAAAGGGAGACCCCACAGAAATCTCCAGAGCATGGGAGCAGCCTGTATTCCCTTTGATAAAAGAAAAATCCCCATTGATGCTCAAAGTTGCTGAGGTCATCACCACACAGCCTACTTCATCATTGGTGAAGAGGAGATGATCAAGTGCAGGAGCAACATCCAGCGGTGTGGCATGCAGTGTAATGAATTTCCGCTTTCTGTGCTCACTCTTTTCCACCCAGTAAACCTTGTCTTGGTCAGAAGCCTCCAGGATCTCTCCCAGATCATGGTTATAGCGTTCCAGACACTTAAATATAGCGTTTTCCCGTTCCCCCACCAGGTCCACAGCGAACATATTGACCGTTGTTTTGACCGCCTGCTGGAGTTCCTCCCCCAGTTTAATGATTTCTGGGGTAGGGGATAGTGTATGACAGCCGCTGTTTTCCAACCTGCCCACAGCATCAAAAAAACTGCTATTAAGAGAAAGGGCTTGATTGACAGCATCTAAATGGCAGCCCTCCCTTTTGCGCAGCTGGTTGAGCAGCACCTGCAGGCGCATATTGGAAACCTCAGTGCTCATGGTGCGCCTTGCTGTATCCTCCAGGTGTTGTGCCTCATCAAAAACAAGATAGCGGTATTCAGGCAGGAGGGAAACAGATCCACCGCTGGCATATCTGAGGTTAAGGTCTGTAAAAAAGAGGGCATGATTGCAGATAATTAAGCGGGCGCAGTGCAGCCTTTTCCTGGCTTTGATCAAAAAACAGCTTTCATAAAAGAGGCACTTGCGCCCCAGACAGGTATCATCTGCACAAATCCTGCTCCAGGTCTCCCCTGGCTCAAAAGGAAGCTCTGCCTTATCACCTGTGCTGGTCTGATCAACCCAATCTTTCAGCTTTTCCAGCTGTTCATCTGCAAAAAGCCCTTGATTCTGCACTTCCTCCTGATAGCGCAGGAGACAGAGATAATTGCCCTTCCCCTTGGCCAATTCAGCCCGGAAATCAATACCAAGAGCCTCCTCTAAAAAGGGGATATCCTTCTTGAGCAGCTGTTCCTGCAGGGCAATGGTAGCTGTGCTAACAACAGCACGCAGATCATCCCCTAAAGCTTGCGAGAGGGGGATCAGATAGGCAAAACTCTTTCCGGTTCCTGTTCCTGCCTCAGCCAGCACATGCTGTTCATGCAACAGGCCGCGCTCCACCAGCCGGGCCATTTCAATCTGCTGTTCCCGCACCTCATAGCCGGGAATCCTGCCCGGCAAAACCTCCCGGAAAATCTTTTCCACCTCTGATAATGCCTGCTGCACAAAAGAGCCTCCTACAAAGTTTATACAGCGCTGCAGAGATCGCAGAGTTCTCCCCCGGTTATCTCCAGCAGCTGTTCAAAGGTCAGCGCAGCCACCGCATTGGGGCTGCCCGCAGCTGTGTAAACAACAGGGAAGCGGCGCATGCTGATATCAATCAGGATGCGCACCGGCTGTTTCAGGGCAAAGGGGCAGACTCCCCCTAAAGGGAATCCGGTTATCTCCAGTGTCTGATCAGCATCAGGCAGTTTCACCTTACCGCTCACACCCAGGTGTTTTTTTAAACTGCTCTGGCGCACTTTGGCATCACCACTGGTGACAACCAGAACAGGTCCAATACTTGTAATAAAGAGAATGGTTTTAGCGATCTGCCCCACTTCCACTCCCACAGTTCTGGCAGCATCCTCAGCGGTTTTTGTGCTGTCTTCAAATTCAAGGACTTTAATGTCATAAGGAAATTGGGCTAAAAATTCTCGTACCTGCTCAACTGCATTCACTGGACAATTACCCCCAATTATTCAATTTTCTATTTTATCACAGAAGAAATGATTCTCATCTCTTTGCTTGTAGATAAATTATCAGGCATCCCCGTAAAAATCAGAAACCTTGTTGAACTCAACCAATTCTCTGCCCAACTCCCGGAAGATCTCAACTGCCGGGTGATCAACAGTAAGGTAAAACAACTGCCAGCCGCGACGGGCATAATCCAGCAGAACCTCAATAGCCTTACGTTTCCTGCTTATTGATGAGTTCAACAGTGGGTCATCCAGCACCAGAAAACCAGGCTCTCCCCCTAAGGCCTTTTCCAGCAAGGCCAAACGCAGAGCCATCAGCAGCTGTGCCCTGGTCCCATCACTCAACAGGTCCTCATTGTATGCGGTTCCCCGGCAGCTGACCGTGAAGAATACATCTTTTCCCTCTCTAGTGTAGTCAATGCTATCATAACGCCCTGTTATCGCATAAAAGATCTCAGCTGCCCGGGATAAAGGCTCCAAAAGCGCTGCCTCAAGATCCCCTTTTGCTGCTTCCACCGCCTTTTCAATCCAAACAGCAGCCAACGACTCTCTGATGGCCTTTTTCAGCTGCTCTTCAGCCTCTCGGAGCCGCAGAGCGAGGGAGGCTATGTCCCCACAACCGGCGGCATAAAGGCTCTGTGACTCATCTAACTCCTGCTGGCGCAGTTTGTCAGCCTGCTGCTGCAGTTCATCCTCCTCTTCCCTCAATTTCTGTACCAATGCCTCCAGCCGGGCTTTTTCCGCCTCAAGCTCCTCAAGGGAGCGGGGATAAGGGTGCTGTTGCAAATAGGGTTTCAGGGCAAGGAGCCTCTCCCGCCATTGCTCCTCACTGCCCAGCAGAGTTTTCAGGCGGGTGGCCGCCATCTCCATATCTCTATCCAAAACCTCTCTTTCTTTGACAGCCTTCTCCAGTGTAGCAAAGTCAGCCTTCCCTGTCTTCTGCCTCAGCTGTTCCAGTGAGCTTTGGATCCCATCCAGTTCTCTTTCACATTCCGCTAAAGAGCTGTGGAAATCACGCAGGCTTGCAGCCAGCCTATCCAGTTCCCTTTCACACAAAAGCCTTTCCTGAACAAATCCATTCAGTTTCCCCTCCTGCTCCCGCCACTCCAGTTCCGCTTTTTCTAGCGCCTCTCTCATCAGGTCATCCTGTTGTTCAAGCTGCCTTTCCAAAAGTTTAACAAGCTCATCAGCTGTGCCTGTAGCTTGTATACCTGCTCTGCGGGCAAGCTCTAGCAGTTTCTCCTCACCTTCTTTGATAGTTTTGCTGCACATCCCTGACACTGTTCGGGACCAGCCGGTGATCACCAAGCCGGCTGCCAGCAAAAACAACCCTGGAACAAGCTGCCCTGCAAGGAAAAGCACAACAGCTCCCACAGTGAACAGAGGGCCTGCAGCAGTTGCCCACCTGATGCGGTTTTTCTGTTCCTCAGCTGAATTGATCCTGAGCAGGAGGTTGTGCGCCTCTGCTCTCAGATCAGAGTGTTCTTTAACCTTTGCTTCCTTCTCCTGCCTGAGTTTAGAGAGGGTGCCCCTGGCCGCTGCACAGCTTTCCTCTGCCTCCTTAAAACAGCGTGAAACCTTCTCCTGCTGCTGCTGAAACTCCAAAATTTTCAAATTTGTATCACTTATCTGGGCTTTCAGCCAGTTTTCCCTTTCTTTGAGGGCCTGTTCTTTTGCTGCGGACTCAGCCCACAGCTGGATGTCCTCCCGGGAACAGCGCTCATATCCACCCTCCCGGTATTCGGTGCGCAGGGCCGACAGTTTTCTCTCCCACACCTCGGCTGCGCTGCAGATAGCTGCCTGCTGTTCCTCAGCAACCCTCTTCTGCTCATCAACCGCCGCAGCCAATTGTTTCTTTACTGCCTGCAGCCTCTCATTGACACTCTGCAGTTCTCGCTTGGTTTTCTCCCTGTTAGCCAAGCCAGATAACAATAATTCCTTTTTCCTGTACAGCTCAAGACAGTTTTTGAGCTCTTCTGTCTTCGCCCTGGTCCAGCAGTTCTTTTTAGCAGGGAGTCCTGCTTCAGACCGCACACCGGCCACAACCGCAGCCAGGTTGTTCTCGCAGTCTGCTGTAAAGTGCTGGATACAGGCTTCAATCAGGGGGCCCTTCTTCTCCTTGTTGCTGGACCAGAGAAAATTGAGATCACTTCCCCGGACGATGGGTAGCCGGGAAAACTCAGCTGGCAGCCCCAATAGTTTATCCAGATCAATGCTTCCTTCACAAGTCCTTATTCTCCCCTGATGCTCCAGCTTCACATAACCCTGAAAATCATCAAAGCGCCGCGCTTGAAAGCGGGACTGGGCGCTCCCTTTCCGGAAAAGCATATTCACAATTATGTCAACCAATGAGGTCTTTCCCGCCTCATTTTCATCATAAACAACCACACAATTCTTTTTGCTCTGAAAAAATACCGGCCTGCTAAGGGGTCCCACAGGGCAGCACTTCAGTTCCAAAATCCTCATATCAGTTCCCCCTTCCCATCTGCTGCAGCAAGAGGGAAAGAGCAGTGCGGTAAAGCCCCTCCCGGTCCTTGATTACCTCTTGGGACAGCTCTTTCAAAGACGGATCCCTTAAATCCTCCAGTTCCAGGGCTGCCGGTGGTTCCAGTTCAGCTAACAGATGCAAACATTGTCTTGCAATTCCCGGCAAAGCGGAAATCCCAGTGACCTGCACAGTACTGCAGTTCACATCTCTCCATCGCTCCCGGTATTTTATCACCAACATTTCTATCTCAGCTGTGCAGAGCTCCTCACTGATGCTCCCCACCCAGCCGGCCACCTCCAGGTCCAGGATCACCTCAGGGTCCGCTTGCTGCTCGAGAAAAGAGGCTATTTCATCCATTATCCTCTTCTCCTCACCGGGGACAAAGAAAAAGGTTACAGTTTCCCTGCGGGGCACCCCGGGAATCTTGACAGCCTGCACATCGATCCCCTCAGAAGATAGATCAATGAGAAAAGCACAGCGCGCCCCATTTTCACCCTTTGCTATGGGATAAGGTGTGCCGCTGTAGGCCAGCAGAACATTATTGATTTTGACCGGCGGCAGTGTGGGGTTGTGCCAGTGCCCTAAAGCGATATAGGCTTCAGGAAGGGTAGCCAGATCATGTTCCCACAAACAAGCGCTGCGGGAATCATCCTTCTCATCGGAAAAGTAAAGAAGAGACAGGGATGAATCATAGAAGTTAGTGTGCATGATAACAATAGAGGGGGAGCCTTCTCCCTGAACACAGCTGTGCAGAAGATCAACCCCCCGCCTTCCCGGCAGATACGGGATCCCGATGATGGGGATCCCTTCTAACTCCCATTTGACCGCTGTTTCACTGCAGGTGTGTACCTTGCGCCCATAATACTCCCCTGAGCGAAAAGCAGCTCTGTCATGGTTTCCCGGGATCAGAAAAAACTCCAGCTTATATGAATCAAACAGCTCACGCAGCTCAGCCCTGAGAGAAGCAGCAGCCTCTGCTGTATCAAAAAGATCACCTGCAATCAGCAGGGCAGAACACCCCAGATCCACTGCTAGATCGCAGACTGCCCTGAAAGCTTTCATTCTCTCAGGTGCTGCAGGAGTGAGATGCACATCTGCAGTATGCAAAACCTTCAAAGGAATACACCGCATTTCTATTTATTCTCAGCGAACTGTTAAATGTATTCGCCGCTAAACCGGTTATTTCCTTTAAAAGCAAAATCGGGCTGAGGGAGGGCACAACCACTCAGCCCAACTGGTTGTTTATGCTTGTACAAAACAGCTGTTATTGTTATTACATAAGCAATGCCATAATAGCCTTATGAGCATGAAGCCGGTTTTCCGCCTCATCGAAAACAACCGACTGAGGCCCATCCATCACCTCATCGGTGATCTCCTCACCCCGGTGAGCGGGGAGGCAATGCAGAACAACAGCACCGGGATTAGCCTTTTTCAAAAGTCCACTATTGACCTGGTAGCGCTGAAAAACTTTTGCGCGCTGCTCTTGCTCTTTTTCCTGCCCCATGCTGGCCCAGAGGTCTGTATAGACTGCATCTGCATCCCTGACTGCCTCCAGCGGGTCCTCCACAATCTCCAACACTGCCCCGGTCTCAGCTGCATCTTGCCGGGCACCGGCTACAATCTCTGCAGAAGGCTCATAACCCGGTGGGCAGGCGATGGTCATGTGCACACCCATTTTGGCACAGATCTGCAGGAGGGAATGGGCAACATTATTGCCGTCCCCGATAAAGGCTAGCTTTATGCCCTTTAGTTTCCCCAGATGCTCCTCAATGGTCATCAAATCAGCTATTACCTGGGTGGGATGGACTAGATCGGTCAGACCATTGATGACCGGTATAGAGGCGTATTGGGCCAGTTCCTCAACATCCTTCTGATCAAAAGTTCTGATCATAATCCCATCTAAGTACCGCTCCAGTGTACGGGCGGTATCAGGAAGAGACTCCCCTCTGCGCAGTTGGATATCCTGTGCGCTGAGGAAAAGTGCATAACCGCCAAGCTGATACATACCCACCTCAAAAGATACCCTGGTCCTGGTTGAGGGCTTGGTGAAGATCATCCCTAGAGTTTTGCCCTGTAAAACAGGATGGGGAATGCCCTCTTTTAATTCTTTCTTTAATTCATGGGCGGCATCTATGATCAGCCTGATTTCCTGGCTGGTAAAATCGGAGATGGTTAAAAAATCCCGCCCCTTTAAGCTTTTATTGAGATAAGCTTTGGCCATCTTTTTTCTCCCCTTCTAATAAAATATCTTTTAATACATCTTTTTCAACCAACAGACCGGTCGCCGTGATGGTTCTGTCACCCTCTGATCTGACATCCGGTTTATCACTGCTAGCAACCACCAAAACCATCATCCCTGTGCTCTGTGCGGTTCAATGGACTATGAAAAAAACTTTTTTAAAGCTTTCTCCAAAATCTCCAATGCCTCATCGATCTCTTCCCTTGTTGTGATTAAAGGTGGCAGGAAACGGATCACTCGCTCCGCAGTACAGTTGACTAGGAGTCCCCCCTCCTGGCAGAGATTAACCAGTTTGGCAGCAGGCTGCTCCAGTTCCATTCCCAGCAGGAAGCCCATACCCCGCACCTCTTTGATGGGGTATCTGTCCTGTAAGGCTGTTAAGCGGTTTTTCATATACTCTCCGTTCCTGGCTGCCTGCTCTACAAGGCCATCTTCTTTTATTACATCAAGCACAGCTTTGGCCGCTGCACAGGCCACAGGATTGCCGCCAAAAGTGGAACCGTGGCTGCCAGGCTGAAAAACAGCAGCCACCTCTTCTCTGGCAACCGCAGCCCCGATAGGCAGCCCCCCACCTAGGGATTTGGCAAGGGTCAGGATATCTGGTTTGACACCATAGTGCTCATAAGCAAAAACCTTTCCTGTCCGTCCCAGACCGCACTGCACCTCATCAAAAATTAAGAGGATTCCTCTATCCTGAAGCTCCCCTAATGTATCCATCAATTCTTGAGTTGCGGGATAGACCCCGCCCTCCCCCTGCAGCGGTTCCAACATAATGCCTGCAGTCTGCGGACCCACAGCCTTTTTCAATTCCGCCACATCGTTAAAGGCAACATGGCGAAAGCCTTCAGGCAGGGGTGTGAAACCGATTGAAAACTTCTCCTGCCCTGTGGCAGCTAAGGTCCCCAGAGTCCTGCCGTGAAAAGACCTGGTGAAAGTTATGATCTCCGGATGCTCTATGCCACAGCTATAAGCGTACTTACGCACCAGCTTAATGGCGGCTTCATTGGCTTCTGCACCGCTGTTGCAAAAAAATACCCGGTCAAGTCCGCTCAAGGCTGCCAGTTCTTTTGCCAAAACCACCGGTGGCTCAAACCAGTAGAGGTTAGAGCAATGGATCAGTTGTTCCGCTTGTTTTTGGATCGCTGCAACAACCTTTGGGTGGCAGTGCCCCAGAGCATTAACCGCTATTCCGCTCACAAAATCTAGGTGGCACCTGCCTTCAGCATCAAAAACCCGCACTCCCTGCCCCCTGCTGATTACCAGGGGAAGTTGTGCATAATTTTGCATCAGGTATCTCTTCCCCATTTCCATTATCTGAACACTTGTCAAAACTCTTCCCCCTTAATCATCAATTTGCGGCCTGCTTACACAGATTATTAACCAAAATATTATTTCACAACCATAGTACCGACACCCTGATCTGTAAAGACCTCCAGAAGGATGGAATGAAGGATCCTGCCATCGATGATATGGGTTCTCCCAACACCATTGTTCAGCGCATATACACAGCACTCCACCTTGGGGATCATCCCACCGGCGATCACCCCTCTGCTGATCAGATCCGGAACCTCAGATACTTTGATCACCGAAAGGAGGCTTGAAGGGTCATCCCGGTCAGCAAAGATTCCTTCAACATCAGTGAGCAGAACCAACTTATTTGCTTTTAAAGCCGCAGCAACCGCACCGGCTACATAGTCAGCATTGATATTATAGCTGCGCCCATCCTCTCCCACACCTATGGGTGCGATAACCGGAATATAACCCTCATTTATTACTGTTTCAATAATCTCAGGATTGACCCTTTCCACCTCCCCTACATGGCCCAGGTCAACCCCTTCTTTTACAGCCTCAGGAAGCAGCTTGGGGCGGGCAGTGATCAACCCTGCGTCTTTACCGCAGATCCCGATCCCTTTCCCACCCAGCTGGTTGATCAGTGAAACAATCTCTTTGTTCACCTTGCCTGCTAACACCATTTCCACAATTTCCATTGTTTCATCATCGGTGACCCGCTGGCCGTGAACAAATTTTATATCTTTACCAAGCTTTTTCAGCATCTCATCGATAGCTTTGCCTCCGCCATGGACGATAACCGGGTGGATGCCAACCAACTTCAGCAAAATACAGTCAGTGATCACCCCTCGTTCCAGTTCCTCGCTGACCATTGCTCTTCCACCATATTTAATCACCACAGTGGCTCCGGAAAACTTCCTGATATAGGGCAGTGCCTCAACCAGTATTGAGGCCTTTTCCAGAGGTGTTAAGACCATTTTTATTCCCCTCCTCAAGTGCGGTAATGGGCATTAATGCGCACATAATCGTATGAAAGATCACAACCCCATGCTATTCCGGAAGCATTGCCACTATGCAGGTCCACTGTGATGGTCACTTCACTCTCCTTTAGAATGGAGTTAGCCTGTTCCTCATCAAAGGAGATAGCTTTCCCCTGAGCGGCCACTTGAAGATCCCCCAGATACACATCTACTTTATCAGGATCAAATGGCACTCCAGCAGCACCCGCAGCTGACATCACCCGGCCCCAGTTGGCATCTTCACCATGAAGAGCGGTCTTGACCAGACTGGAGCCTGCGATCTCACGGGCGATTAGGCGCGCCTCCTGTTCACTGGCCGCACCTTTGACCTGCACCTCCAACAGTTTGGACGCTCCCTCTCCATCCTTGGCGATCATCTTGGCCAGTTCAGTGCAGACGAGCAATAGCACATCCCTAAATAGTTCAAATTCCTCGCCAGCCTCTGTTAGCAGATCGTTTCCCGCCTGCCCGTTCGCCAGTATAACAACCATGTCATTGGTGCTCATATCGCCATCCACAGTTATGGAATTAAAAGAGCGGTCCACTGCCCAGCGCAGGGCCTGATTCAGTGCATTCTGCTCAACGTTAGCATCAGTGGTAATAAAGGCCAGCATAGTGGCCATATTGGGGTGAATCATTCCGGAACCCTTGGCCATTCCTCCGATAACTACTTCTTTTCCAGCTAAGGTCAGCTTAACTGCAAATTCTTTGGTGGTGGTATCGGTTGTTAAAATGGCTTCTGCAGCAAACATCCCACCATCCCTGGACAGAAGTGATGCCGCAGCTTTTATCCCTTTCTCAATTTTATCCATAGGCAGATACTCACCGATCACCCCTGTTGATGCCACAATCACATCTTCAGGAGCGACAGCCAGGGCATCTCCTGTCAATTGCGCCATTTTTCTGGCATCAGCAAGCCCCTGTTCACCTGTGCAGGCATTGGCGATCCCGCTGTTCACTACCACCGCCTGAGCAGAGCCATTAGCCAGGTGTTCCTGGCTGACCAGCACCGGGGCTGCCTTGACATAGTTTTGAGTAAAAAGGCCGGCAGCTACTGCAGGTGTTTCCGAATAAAGAAGAGCCAAATCCCGGCACCCCTTTTTTCGCACCTCTGCTGCAATTCCTGCTGCTAGAAATCCCTGTGGGGCAGTAACCCCGCCTGGTATTACTGTGTATTTCACCTGTTCTGACAATTCTGATCCTGGTTCCCCGCAGGGAACACAGGCACCTCCTTCCATTGATAGATAATGTTTCTGTGATCAGTCATGTTATGGATAAAGGCCCAGTTGCTGCAAACCGGTGTTCTCCGGAAGTTCAAACAGCAAATTCATATTCTGCACCGCTTGACCTGCTGCTCCTTTAACCAAATTATCGATAACCGATACAACAACAGCCATGTCCCTGTTGACCACTGCTCCCAAAAAACACCTATTGGTCCCCACTACCCACTTGGTTTCCGGCATTTCACCCTCAAGAGCAACATGGACAAATTCTTCACCTGCATAAAAATCCTGGTAGATCTGTTTCAGTGAACAACTGTCAAGAGCGCTGTTTAGCTTAGCATAAACTGTGCTGATAATACCTCTACTTACCGGCATCAGGTGGGGTGTAAAGATGATATTGACAGCTTCCCCAGCCAGCACCCCGGCATAGTGGGCAATCTCCGGGGTGTGGCGGTGTGTTCCCACACCATAAGCCTTCATATTTTCATTGCATTCTGCAAAAAGACTACCCAGATTTAATGACCTTCCTGCTCCGGACACTCCTGATTTGGAGTCGATGATCACAGATGATCTGTCCACCAGCCTGTTTTTCAACAGAGGTGCCAGAGCAAGCAGAGCACTGGTGGGGTAGCAGCCGGGATTTGCTACCAACCTTTTGCCTTTGATCTCTTCACGGAAAAGCTCAGGAATCCCGTACACCGCTTCCTTCAGCAATGCAGGTGCAGCATGCTCTGCTTGATACCATTCCTCATAGACCTTTTGCTCCGGAAGGCGGAAATCTGCAGCAAGATCGATAACTTTTTTCCCTTTCACAATAACCTGCTGGGCTACTGGAGCAGACACCCGGTGGGGCAGAGCAAGAAAAACCACATCAGAGCTGTCTATAAGTTGATCCAGTTTTTCCATCCCCATAATCTCAATTTCTGCATGACCCCGCAGGTAGGGATAGACGCGATCCAGAGCGATTCCCGCGAAATCCTTTGAAGCAGCAGTTATTTCACTTACCCCAGGGTGATGGCAGAGGATGCGCACCAATTCCTCTCCCACATACCCTGTTACGCCAACAATACCTACTCGTAAAGCCATAGCCGTCTCCCCTATTATATTTATATTTATTCTTGATAGATCATATTAATTCTGCTCCAATAAACCGCTCAAATATTATGAGCAAGCAATTTGTTATTGCTCGCTCCCAAAATCAACTTCTCATTATTATACGATGTTGTGTATAAACATGCAATAGTTTTTTAGTAAAAGGCAGATCGAAATATCCACCACTACTTGAAACTAAGCAATACTCTCCATTATTATCACCAAATAGGTTTATTATCTCTTCTTAACACACTATAACAGGTAAATTTAACATAAACGGAGAATCATATCATTTATCGCAGGGATAACTAGGGGGTTCCATTGGGGTTGTTACAGACATGGGGTAATCAAATGAATAAACTACAGGGTTTTTATGAATTAAAATACCTAGGAATACCTTCTGTCCCCTGGAAAATATTTTCCGGGAATGAGTTATTGGATCCCAATATGCTCTGGACTATAAGGGTAGCTGTGGAATTTGGTGAAGATATTAGCTTGCCGCGTGCTGTGGGAGTAACTGCGGAAGAAGCCCAACTAAAAGGCCAGCAGTATTTAAAAGAATACGGGGAAAAGGGACTTGTAATCTATTACCCTTATTTCATAGCAATAAAAAGCGGAATTATCGAAGTGAAAGAAAAACAAGTAGTAATAGAAGCTGTTAAAGCTGACCTCTGGAACCTGACAAGTAAAGGATGCCGGGATATCACAATAATTCATGATATAAATCCTCCCAGAACCAAATATTTCGGGAACCCTGATTTTCTGAAAGAACATGAACTTCAAGAACTCCTAAGATATGCCGCAAGGGTGCGAATAAACTACAAGGACTACATCTTTGATAGGAGTTCCATAATGCTGGAATGGAGTTATGCAATCAACACTGATGCAAATAAAAAGCCGATCGGGGAGAGCTATTTGGTATTTTATGAATTAAGGAGGTTGAGTTTTTGATCTCCTGTGACATAGGTATGACATGGGTATGACATGGGGACGGGGGTCTTGTTACAGGATATTCCCTTGTAGAAAATACAAAGTTCATGAGAAACAGGTTTACTTTGTTTACCCCTGGGTTATAAAGCAGGGGAATCACCTATTGCCTCGAATCCTACTACAAAAGACCAAGAACCCCAGCATATTTTTCTCTCGCTGCTCATAGCATATTCTCATCTTTTATTCTATATTAACGGACATGCCAAAAGCTGATTATATAAAGGGGGAAGAAAATTGATAAAAGTGAAATTATGGTCGCTGAATAAAGATGATCAAAATCAGCTAAATCCCCTTCCTCTGGAAGAGGTTAGAGAAACCGAGACCGAAAAGCAACTAGAAGATATTTTGGTTAGGAATCCCGATTTACTCATGCCTGGCCTAAAATTGATAGGAAGGCAAACAACAACAGATGGTGGGCCTCTTGATTTAATTGGTGTTGACGAGGATGGAAACTTAATAATTTTTGAATTAAAGAGAGGCACATTAGCAAGGGATGCAATTGCCCAGGTGATTGATTACGCTTCTTTTCTAGATGAGCTTGATAAAGAAACACTTTTTAAACATATATCTGATTGCTCTGGTTATAACGGAATAGAGAAGATAGATTTTGAGAGCTGGTATCAAGAACAGTTTTCAGGGAATATGGACGCCTTAGATAATCCCCCTAAAATGGTGTTAGTTGGCTTAGGTGCGGATGATAGGACTAGACGCATGGTAAGTTTCCTTTCTAAAAACGGTGTTGACATTTCTCTCATAACTTTCCACGCCTTTAAAAAAGATCAACAGATTTTTTTAGCAAAACAAGTAGAAGTTGAGCTTCAGGAAAAAGAGGCAACTCAAAAGCATACATATACAAAAAAATCCAATGAAGAGAGCCTGAAAAGATTGGCTGAAAGGATTCATGCCACAGAAATATTGGAAAAGATAACGAACATTATCAGGAATGAGATGAGTTCTGCATATGAATGGCCGGGCAAAACTGGTAGAAGCTTTGGACTTGTCGAAAAAACAGATGAAGGAAGGCTTACAACCAGAGTTTATTTAAGCATATATTTATCTGAAAACCACCCTAATAGTGTGCAATTATATTTTCAACCGCGAGCAATTGATGTGGCAAAAGATGCATTTGATAAGCTAAAGAACAATTATAAGGAACTGAATTCAGATACCAAGGGCGGCCTCTATATTTGGCTAAAAAAAGGAGAGCTACCGGAAAGATTTTGTGAGGACTTAAAAGAACTAATCAAACAAATAGAAACGGGTTGGAAGAATAAACAGATGCAATCAGAAGCGGAATAAAAGGTGTATAAGGGGGACGGGACAGCCCCCCTGATCGGCCCGGTTTAAACATTGCCTAAGTATACATATTTCAGCTTTTCCAAAGCGATCTCTTTCGCCCTTTTCAGTGTGGCAATAGGTGTAGGAGGCAGGTCGAACTTATACCGCGGAAAATAGCGCGATAAATGAAGGGGGATCGATGGATCCAGAGAGGCTATCCAGTCCACAAGTGAACTGATCTCCTCCTCACTGTCATTCATCCCCGGCACCACCAAAGTGGTAATCTCCACATGGCAGGTCTTATGGGCAAGTTCTACAGTTCTTAAAACCGGATCCAGCTGACCGCCGCAGGTTTTGCGGTAGAATTCCTCTGTAAAAGCCTTAACATCGATATTCATCGCATCAATATAAGGGAGCAGTTCCATCAAGGGCTCTTTTTGCACAAAACCATTGGTAACTAATACATTTTTCAGCCCCTCCTGGCGCGCCCTCTTCGCTGTATCATACACAAATTCATACCAAATCATAGGTTCTGAATAAGTATACGCAATACCGATAGAACCTGCTCTCCTGGCATCCAGCGCGATCTTCACCAGTTCTTCAGCTGTTACTTCCCTAGTTGGGAGATCCCCATGGGCGATCTCCCAATTCTGACAAAAGCCACAGCGGAAGTTACAGCCAAAGGTGCCCACGGAAAAGATCAATGAACCCGGGCAAAAACGGTGAAGAGGCTTTTTTTCGATTGGGTCAATCCCCCAGGAGGTTAGTTTCCCGTAATTCAGAGTATAGAGTACCCCATCATGGTTCTGGCGCGCCCGGCAGATCCCTTTCCTCCCAGGCTTTATTTTGCAGTTCTGGGGGCAGAGATGACACCAAACCAGCTGATCATCCATCTTTTCATAATACCTAGCTTCCTGCATCAAACCACTCCTCAATGGGTCCAGTATAAGTCACCAATCTCCTGTCATCTGCCCTCTTTGTAGCGGATCACTTCAAAACGATAGAGCTTAACCGGCTCCCC
>DUSK01000173.1 GCA_012842275.1 Syntrophaceticus sp.
AAACCGGTCTTTTACAAAACAGGTCATTCCCTGATCAAGGCCAAGATGAAGGAAACCGGGGCGGTGTTTACCGGAGAAATGTCCGGGCATATGTTTTTTGCTGATGAATATTATGGTTATGATGACGCCTTATATGCCACAGGAAGGCTGTTGCGCATTTTATCCCAACAAGATAAACCTCTATCCCAACTGCTGGCTGATCTACCCCATTATTACTCCACAGCCGAAACCAGGATCCCCTGTCCTGATGAGAAAAAGTTCCAGGTGGTCAATAACCTTGTGGAACAGTTTCGTCAGCAATATGAAGTTATCGATATCGATGGGGTACGGGTTTTGTTTGATGACGGTTGGGGGCTGGTGCGCGCCTCCAATACCCAACCTGTCCTGGTAGCCAGATGCGAAGCCAAAACTAAAGAGGGGCTTCAACATAACTGCGCGGTAATAAAAAACGCCATCAGGCAGCAAGAGGTGGGTGATTTTGATTGGGAATATTAAAGACCTAGACCAGGAGATGCTCTTTGAGCGGAGCATCAAGGGGCCCTTGGAAGAAGCCGCTAAATACAAATGTGTGAACCTCGTGGTAGGGGTTCCCTTTTACAATGAAACTCACACCCTCCCACTGGTGTTAAAGGTTGTGGAAGAAAGCCTTTCCCCAACCCACAAAAGGGAAGAAACACTGATCACCTGTGTGGGGGACCCTGCCGGCGCAGATGCTCTGGAAGCTGTCAAGAAAATGCAGCTCAGATACCCCCATCTGGAATTTCTGATGCTGCCGGGCAGCAATGGCAGGGGGATGAGCATCAGGGCTATTATGGAAGTGGCCAATAAACTGGATGCGGACCTGCTTTTGTTGACTGCCGACTCTGTAGGGCTAAAGGGATCCGGCCTCAAGGCTGATTCCATCCCCAGGCTCCTTGACCCCCTCCAGGAGGGCTATGATCTTGTGCTCACTACTTTTCAGCGTCAGTATTATGAGGATTTATTGGGAAACCTCTTTCTCAGGCCACTTTTCGAAACCTTTTACAGGTACAGAATCTCCGACCCCTTGTGCGGCATCTATGCCATCTCCCATGACATGGTGGAGGAATACTGCACTGCCATCAAGTTTTGGGTTGATCATACAAGGGGCTTTGGCATCGATCCCTGGCTGATCACCACAGCTATCATTCAAAAGAGAAGGATATGTGAGGTTCCTTTAGGCTTCAAAATGGAGCCTGCCTCCCTCGATAAACTGATCTATCTTTTCAAGGACTTTGCCTCCTTTATGTTTGAGCGGATCAAAAGGGATGAAGAACACTGGAGTGGGGGAAAATGCGTGCTCCATACCCCTGACATCTGCGGTTTAGAACCCTATCAGGACCCGCCTGCAGCCCAGATCCATGAAACCAGAGCACTGATCCACCAATTCCGCAACGGCTTTAACCAGTACTACAGCATTTTTGCGGAGACCTGCCCGCGCAACATATTAACCGCACTGGAACGCAGCGCCCTTTCTCCGACCCGGGATTTTTACCTGGATGAAGAAACATGGGTCGGTGTGGTCTATTCCCTGCTCTTCCATTACAGCTTTTCACCTGATGCCAGTAAAGAAGATGTGTTGGATGCCCTGACTGCGGTTTTCTGCGGGAGGATGGCCTCCTTTTTAGAACAGCTGGAAAACATTCAAGAAGAACTGGCCATTGAAAAAAGCGCCTATGCTGCTGCCATTATTGCCAGTCAGGCTGAACATAAAAAAGAGGAGCAGAGAAGGTGTTTTCTGCAGAACAGCACCTGGTTTATTAAAAAGTGGCGGGAAAAAGCCTGGGAACACAAACCCCCGATCATCCCTGCCGACTACCTGGAGTTCATTCCCGGCAAACCCATTGTCCTTCCTAAAACCATTCAATGGCGGGGACAGGAGATCAGGATAAGCGATCTGTTCAACAGGCTGCAGACCCGCTATACAGGCAAATTCCAGGACTTTTTGGAAAAGGACCTGCTGATCCCTGCAGACTCCCATTCCAGAGCAATCGCCTCCCGTCTAGAACAGTTTATGGGGGATCTGGAGCAAACCATTGATCAACTATGCCCTGGAAATGTCTATACTGAAGAGGGAGCAAGGGAGGTTGTTGGCGCCATCTTCAATTTCCTAGGGCACCCCAAAATCTTCGGCATCAAAGAAGAGATTTTTGAGGAAGCGGTGATCAGGTTCCCTCCGCTGAATATTATGATACCTGCTAACTGCCACACACCCCGGGAACTGCTGGATAAATCGCTGCCCAGGGATGCGATCACCATTGCCAATTTGATAGAAACCCGCAAATGGGCTGACCGCACCCTTTTGTGGATCTTAGATAAATTGACCCCAGAGGACATGACTGAGATCGAACTGAAACCCCTGTTCACAGGCAGCGGATTGATGGGGAAAACGTTTAAACTTGGGAAGATCTCAGACCTCAACAAACTGACCACCAGGCTGGTGGTCAGCCCCTTGAGCAAAGGGATAGGGGGCAAATACCCCAAACTGCGCTTTTTCCTGTTTATCATGAGACAGATCATGATCGCCTATAATTACTCACTTTTGTATGAAACCTATGCCAAGGAAAGAAGAAATTTGGGAGCCAAGATCCGCAACTCCCTCATCGGCCGCTTTGAATCGACCCCTTTTTCAGCTTACAACATTTTCGAAAATTACCACCACCGGGCTCTGGTGAGAAATATACGCATCCTTGCTCAGCACCTGACCCTGACCGGACATACAGAGCGGGCACAACTGCTTAAAGCCCTTTGCAACAGTTACGGTGTAAGCCAGGTCTTAGAAGATGGAACCTTTATCCCCTGTTCGGCCTGGACTTGGGCCAGCTACAGCAGCAAAGGGGGGACCGGGATCCCGACACCTCTGTCTTCCCATGTGGAGGAAAGGTGGTTTAACCATGACTTTCTGGAGGAAATCCATTCTGAATTGGGGTTTGACCCGGGTGAAATCCTGCCCCGCATCACCCAGTCCATTGGAGAGGGCAAGGCCGATGATGACCTGCTGGATGTGCTGTTGGGTGTTAAGCCAAAGGATGTGACAGTTGTTGCCCAGGAGACCCAGGATTATCCTCCGGCAAAACCTTTAATGCGCTATTCAGGGAACCCGATCCTGAGCCCCATTAAAGAACATCCCTGGGAAAGCAAATATGTGCTCAATACTGCTGCAGTCAGGATCAAGGATCGCGTTTATCTGCTCTACAGAGCCTATGGGGATGATGAGGTTTCCCGCATCGGCCTGGCAGTTACCGATGGTTACAGGGTATTGGATCGCCTGGACTATCCCATCTTTGCACCCCGGACCAAGGAGGAGAAAAAGGGTGTGGAGGACCCGCGGGTGGTGGTGATCGATGATCAGCTTTATATGCTTTACACAGCTTATGATGGAGTGACCGCCCAGATCGCTGCCGCCTCCATCCCTGTTGATGCCTTCCTCAATAGGGAATTCCACCGCTGGCAGCGTATGGGGTTGGCCTTTCAGGATATCTGGGATAAGGATGCTATCCTCTTCCCGGAAAAGATCAAAGGCAAGTACGTGATCTACCACCGGATAGAGCCCAGCATTTGGGTTTCCTTTATGGATAAACTTGAATTCCCTGCCCCGAAAGGGGACCACACCATCATCATGGGGCCGCGACCCGGTAAGATGTGGGACTTTTTGAAGATCGGGGCCGGTGCACAGCCGATCAAAACAAAATACGGCTGGCTGATGATCTACCACGGAGTTGATAAGGATAGGGTTTACCGCTTGGGGGTCATGGTGGTCCCCCTTGACCAACCGGAGCGGGTTATCTACCGCTCACCTAATCCCATCCTCACCCCGGAAACCGAATACGAGATCGGCAGGCCAGGTGAGAGCTGGGTTCCCAATGTGGTCTTTACCTGTGGTGCGGTACCGGCGGAAGATAAGGAGATCCTGGAGGCAGAGGACGAAATCCTTGTTTATTACGGAGCTGCTGATACCCATGTATGTCTGGCCACAGGCCTTGTCGGCGACCTGATCCCAGAAGAAGTAAGGGAAGATCAGACACGCCCGTAGTCATCCTCCAAGCGGATAATATCATCCTCTCCGCAGTAACTGCCGGTCTGGGTTTCAATGAAAACAAGGGGCGTTTTCCCGGGATTAGCAATGCGGTGGGCTGCCTCACAGGCTATGTCCACCGACTGCCCCGGGTTAAGCCTTATCTTTTCACCATCAAGGGTTACCAGGGCCTGCCCGGACACCACAAACCAGTGCTCCCGCCTTTTAAAGTGCTTTTGGTAGCTTAAACGCTTGCCGGGGTTTACTATGATCCTCTTCACCTTATGGTCGGGGGCATCCAACAGAACCTCCCAGCGCCCCCAGGGTGTGTTTGCAGAGCGCAAGCTGGCTTTTTCTTTTTCCAGGATCAGCTTATAGACAGCCAAATAGTCATTCACCATGCGCTCCCTGCTAAAGCGGTTTTCTACCCAGCGGCGGCAGGCCACCCGGTCTAGCTCAGGGATCCTTTTTAGTGCTTCCACCGCCCGATCAATGCTGTTCACCAGAAAGCCTGTTTCCCCGTCCCTGATCACCTCTGGCATCGATCCCTTATTAAAAGCAACCACAGGGGTGCCGCAGGCCATAGACTCAACAACACTCAAGCCAAAAGGCTCTGCGAAATTGATGGGATGCAAGAGGGCATAGGCTCCCCCTAACAGCTGGTTCCTTCTCTCAGGCCCCACAGGCCCCAAGTAAATAACCTGCTCTTGATCGAGCTTAGGCGCCACCTGTTCCCGGTAGTAGTCCTCATCCTGGATTATTCCGGCGATGAGCAGTTTCATCTTGAACCTGCGGGCGATCTCAATGGCCTCACAGGTACCCTTATCCGGGTGAATCCGCCCAAAATAAAGGAGATAGTCCCCTCTCTCCGGCACAAAATCATAAGACTTCAGATCGATGCCATGATAAACAGTAGCCAGGTACGGCAGTTCGGGCCTGCGGTCCGCATTGCTGATGGAAACATAATAACTCCGGTCACTGTACTCCAAAAAAACCGGGAGGATCTTTTCTGAAGAAAAGCCGTGGATGGTTGTTAACAAGGGTGTGCTCACTAACCTGCTGTAGGTCAGGGGTAAAAAATCAAAGTGGTTATGGATCAGGTCATAGTTTTCAGCCTGTTCAAAAAAATGAGCGATGTGCATCGCCTCCCAGACCTTGGGATCCAGGGACTTATCCTCTTCATAGGAGGTTTTGCTGACAAACTCCAGCTTTGCTGCGGTCTGGGAGTCCCCGGTAGCAAAAAGGGTAACATCAACCCCCTTTTCTACCAGCCCCTCACAAAGAAGTGAAACAACATACTCCCAGGGCCCATAATGCCTTGGCGGTGTTCTCCATGCTATAGGTGATAATAATGCGATTTTCAAAGCTCCTTCCCCCCATTACAACAGGTCATCAGAAATGCAAAAGATTAGTTTCAAATGATAACTTCAAATGATAGCCATCAATCAATTATCTCTGTCTGCCAACCACTCTTTATATTTTCTGTAAAGCCTTTTTATTTCCAAAAGGGGTTTTTGGTAAAAGCGGTCCGGATCCTCCCCCTGCAGCCAGGAGAGGTCCCAGGCAGCGCCGGTGTCTGCCGCCTCCTTCACCCCTTTGGCAAACTCCTGAAAAACCCCCACTGCCTTTTTGGGACTGCCATCAGACTTAAACAAGCCAAAGGATCTTTCATGGGGATTTTCCTTGAGAGGCGGCTGATCAAAGAGATGAGGCTGGTAGTCGCTGTAACACCAGGCAAAAGCACCCCACATCCCCGCCCTCTTTAAAAGGTGCAGGGCCCGCTCATAATAGGAGGCAGCTGCCGCTTCTATCTCCCCTGAACACACTCTCTCCAGAA
>DUSK01000066.1 GCA_012842275.1 Syntrophaceticus sp.
AGCATCAGATATATGAGAATAAAGGCAAAAATGTACTAGAAATGGGGCAGGATAGCATGAATAAAAACCAATTACGGGTAGTTATTACCGGAGTTGCCGGAAAGATGGGAATGGAAACAGCAAAAGCGGTTATTAAAGAGGCATCGGAAATACAGCTTGTAGGTGCGGTGGACCCACGCAAAGCAGGTATGAATTTAGGGGATCTGATCGGGCTAAAATGTGATTTAAAGATCAGCGATGATCTGAGTTCTGTTTTATCATCTACATCAGCAGATGTTTTAGTTGATTTTACTAATCCCCAGGCTGTTTTGCATAATGCTAAGACTGCTTTGGAGTATGGTGTGGCACCGGTAATTGGTACAACCGGACTGGATAGTGTAGGTATAGCTGAGTTGGAAAGGTTAGCTGAAAGGTCAGGTAAGGCTGTCTTAATAGTGCCGAATTTTGCTATTGGGGCTGTACTGATGATGGATTTTGCCAGACGTGCAGCACACTACTTTAAAGATGTTGAGATTATTGAACTGCATCATAATCAAAAGATCGATGCTCCTTCAGGCACTGCCCTAAAAACTGCACAGGGGATCCAGGAGGTAAGAGGTTCATTTAAACAGGGACACCCCGATGAATATGAAAAAATCAACGGTGTCAGAGGAGGTGATTGGGAGGGGATCAGGATCCACAGTGTACGGTTGCCAGGCTTGATCGCTCATCAGGAAGTGATATTCGGAGGAGCAGGCCAGACCTTGACCATCAGGCATGATTCCTTGCATCGAGAATCCTTTATGCCGGGCGTAATCCTGGCTATACGCAAGGTACTCGGTCTTAAGGGTGTGGTAATAGGGCTGGAGAATATCATGGATTAGACTGCTAATCACCCCCTTCTTTCTGTCATCATATAATGTTACAGCCTAAGATGAGGGAAAGGAGGGGAATTAATAATGGGCTTGGATTTGAGGGGAATCAAAATCTCGATTATCGGAGGAGATAAACGAGATATCTATTTGATGCAGGATCTGGTCAAACTAGGGGCAAGTGTAACCGCGGTTGGTTTCCATCCTTGTCCTGAACTTGCTCAGGTTCATTTGGTGGATAAACTGGAAGCAGCTATCTCAAAAGCACAGGTTTTGATTCTGCCAATGGGGGGTACAGATTTAGAAGGAAATATAAAAACTTTGGATCCAGATATCACATTACGGTTGTCTCCTGAAATAGCGGCCACCATACCTGAAGGTGTAATTCTGATTATCGGTTTTGCTCGGGACTTTGTTAAGGAATGGGCAAATAAATACAAGTGGAAGATGATCGAAATTGCTGAAATGGATCTGGTGGCGATCCTTAACTCAATCCCTTCGGCTGAAGGTGCCATACAGATGGCTATGGAAAAGCTCCCCATTACTATCCATGGCAGCAATTCCTTTGTGCTCGGTTTTGGGCGGCTGGGGAAAACCCTTGCCCGGATGCTCCATGGAATTGGTGCCCGGACAACTGTTGTTGCCAGGAAACGCCCTGCTCTAGCCCGGGTGTTGGAAATGGGCTATCGCCCTCTTCACCTGAGTGAACTGCATCAGTTTATTCATGAAGCAGATGTAATATTTAATACCATACCAGCATTAGTTCTGGACCATAAGCTGTTATCACTGATGAACAAAGATACCTTAATCATAGACCTGGCCTCTAGCCCCGGGGGAACTGATTTTACTGCGGCCAAAAGAATGGGGATTCAGGCAATTCTGGCACCCAGTTTACCCGGTTTGGTGGCACCAAAAAGCGGTGGCAAGATCCTAGCCCAGGTTATTCCCCAACTTATTCTCAGAGAAGTGCCTCATGATATTTTTAGAGAATAAGTAAAGGGAGGTGCCTGGGATGCGTCTGCAGGGTCTAAAAGTTGGATTTGTATTAACAGGCTCCCACTGCACTTTCGCAAAGGTCTATAAAGAAATAGAAAAGATTATAGATGAGGGGGCCGAAGTGTATCCTGTTGTTTCTTACTCTGTCAGTTCTACTGACACCCGTTTTGGTAAATCGGCTGATTGGTGCGGTAAATTAGAGGAGATGACCAAGAAGCCTTTGATTAAAACAATTGTTGAAGCAGAGCCCATTGGACCCGGTAAGTTGTTTGATATTCTGGTTGTTGCACCCTGTACAGGTAACACACTGGCAAAGCTTGCTAATGGTATCACTGATTCTCCTGCTTTAATGGCGATCAAGGCACATCTGCGCAACGGGCTGCCGGTTGTTATTGCTGTTTCAACCAATGACGGCCTTGGTTTCAATGCAAAGAATATTGCTTTGCTGCTTAACACAAAGAATATTTACATGGTGCCTTTTGGACAGGATAACCCTCTGGCAAAGCCGAATTCTTTGGTTGCGAAAATGGATAAAATAATTGATACCATTATTTATGCCTTGCAAGGAAAACAGATCCAACCTGTGTTAATTGAATACAGTGAAAATTAATTAGTATCAGGAGGAATTTATTTTTGAGTGTCTAATTCTGATCTTATATGAGCCAGAGAATGCAGGAGGTATTGGTGATGACAAAGGGATACAGAGTAGCTATTGTTGGTGCAACAGGTGCTGTCGGCCAGGAACTCCTGACAGTCCTAGAGGAAAGGAACTTCCCCATTGCTGAGTTGAGACTGCTAGCCAGTGCCAGGTCAGAGGGGAAGAAGATCACCTTCTGTGGTGAGGAGCTAACAGTTACCGAGGCAAAACCCTCTTCTTTTAAGAATGTGGACATAGCTTTTTTTGCTGGTGGACCTGTAAGTAAAGAACTTGTACCTGAAGCGGTTAAAGAGGGTGCAGTAGCGATCGACAACAGCAGTGCCTTTCGGCTTGAGCCTGATGTGCCCTTAGTGGTGCCTGAAGTAAACCCTGATGATGTGCAGAAGCATCGCGGTATTATAGCAAACCCAAACTGCTCCACAATCATATTTGTTGTACCCCTTAAGCCGCTCCATGATGCAGCCCGGGTTAAAAGGGCGGTGGTCACTACTATGCAGGCCGTATCGGGGGCAGGAAAGGAAGCGATAGATGAACTATTGCTACAGACAAAACAGCTGCTAGCAGGAGAGGATGTTCAGCAACCAAAGGTATTTCAACACCAGATCGCCTTTAATCTTATTCCACATATAGATGTATTTGGTGATAATAAATATTCCAGAGAAGAAATGAAGCTGCTCAATGAAACCAGGAAAATTTTGCATGACCCGGAGATACAGATCACAGCCACCACTGTACGGGTACCTGTGCTGCGCAGCCATTCAGAATCGGTTAATATAGAAACTGAAAAAGAGCTTACAGCAGAAGAGGCGAGGAATATTTTAAATAATGCTCCAGGAGTAGTTGTAGAGGATGAACCGGAGAAGATGAAGTACCCTATGCCCATCTTTACATCATATAAGGATGAGGTTTTTGTGGGAAGAATAAGAAAAGACTATTCACAAAAAAATGCACTTAATCTCTGGATTGTTGCAGACCAGCTGCGAAAAGGCGCTGCTACCAATGCTGTTCAGATTGCCGAAATTCTTCATAGCAGAAGCCTGTTGTAAGTAGATATAAATCGAATTAAGGAGTGAAAAAAGATGAAGGGTTTTGGGCGTGTTTTAACTGCGATGATTACACCAATGACTGAAAATGGTGAGATTAATTATGATGAAGCATATCGTTGCGCCTGTCATCTGGTGAATAATGGCTCCGATGGAATTGTTGTTGCCGGGACCACCGGGGAATCTCCTGTTTTGAGCGTTGAGGAAAAGTGCCGGTTGTTTGCAACAGTTAAGGAGGCAGTAGCAGGCAAAGCAGCGGTTATTGCAGGAACAGGTTCCAATAATACAGCCGCATCTATAGAACTGACAAAAAAGGCAGAAGAGTTGGGCTGTGATGGTATTATGCTGGTAACACCTTATTATAATAAGCCCAGTCAGGAGGGGCTCTATCAGCATTTTAAAGCCATTGCTTCAGAAACCAAGCTTCCGGTTATATTATATAATGTTCCGGGTCGTACCTCCTGCAACCTAATGCCGGACACAGTTGCTAGATTAGCAGAAATTGAGAATATCGTAGCAGTTAAGGAAGCCAGCGGAAATTTGGATCAAGTATCAATGATCAGAAGAAAAACACCGGCAGATTTCTTAATCTACAGTGGGGATGATTCTCTTACTCTGCCTATGCTTTCTGTTGGCGGCTACGGTGTAATCAGTGTTGCCTCTCATGTAGCAGGGAAGATGATCAAGCAAATGGTAGAGGCCTATGCGGCCGGAGAAGTTGAAACTGCAAGAGAAATACATTTAAAGCTATTCCCGCTTTTTAAAGTAATCTTTATTACCACTAACCCCGTTCCGATCAAGGCTGCTGTAGAGCTGATCGGAATTAAAGCAGGTCCTCCCCGCCTACCTCTGGTGAAGGCAACTGAACAAGAGATAGAAGCTGTAAAGAAAGTTTTGGAGGATTTGAACATCCTTTCTTAGGTTTCTTGTGTTTCATTGTAAATAACGCTATAATAGAATAATGAAAGGGAACGGATGCGTTTAAACCTGCCTTTCGAGGGATATTGAAGGTAGGTTTTTTCTTTGTAATTATAAGAATATAAAATAGAAGGAGGTGAATCCATGAAAGGGAATTGTTTAAAAATTATACCATTAGGTGGTCTTGGTGAGATCGGCAAAAACATTACTGTGCTCAGGTTCAAGGATGATATATTAGTTATTGACGGCGGGCTGATGTTCCCCGATGATGATATGCTGGGTATCGACTTGGTAATCCCTGATATAACATATCTTATTGAGAACAAGGACAAGATCAGGGGGATTGTTTTAACCCATGGTCACGAGGATCACATTGGTGCAATGCCTTATATTTTGCAGAAAATTAATGCACCTGTTTATGCTACAAAACTGACTCTGGGGTTATTGGATGCCAAGCTGAAAGAGAGCAGTTTTGTTGATCATGTTGAAACCCATTGTGTTTCAATGGGTGATATTATCAAGCTCGGGGTATTTAAAATTGAATTCATTCGGGTCAGCCACAGCATTCCAGATGCAGTTGCCTTGGGGATCAGCACACCTGTAGGATTGGTAGTTCATACAGGTGATTTTAAGTTTGATCAGACCCCAGTAAATAATCAGGGAACTGACTACCATAAATTTGCTGAATTGGGCAAAGAGGGAGTCCTGGTCTTGATGTCAGACAGCACCAATGCAGAAAGACCGGGATTTACATTATCGGAGCGGGTGGTAGCTGAAACCTTTGATCAAACCTTTCGTAACGCAAGGGAACGGATTATCATTGCCAGTTTCGCCTCCAATATTCACCGTATACAGCTGGCCATATCAACAGCAGCCAAATATAGAAGAAAGGTTGCAGTGGCTGGGCGGAGTATGGTGAATGTGGTGAATATCGCAAAAGATCTGGGCTATCTTGAAATTCCACCAGATACCCTGATCGAACTTGATGAGGTTCCACTGCTCCCCAAGAACAGGGTAGTTATTCTGACCACCGGAAGTCAGGGTGAACCCATGTCTGCCCTGACTAGAATGGCTATGTGTGATCATAAGAGAATAGAGATCGTACCGGGGGATACAGTGGTTATATCAGCAACTCCTATTCCCGGTAATGAAAAAATGGTACACAGAACCATTGATCATCTTTTCCGGCAGGGTGCAGAGGTGATTTATGAACCCTTTTCCGGTATTCACGCCTCTGGTCATGGCAGCCAGGAAGAACTGAAACTGATGCTGAATCTGGTGAAACCCAAGTTTTTTATCCCGGTTCATGGTGAATACCGGCAGTTGATTAAACATGCTCAACTGGCACAGGATGTAGGGATTCCTGCCAGAAATATTTTTGTTGTAGAAAACGGACGGGTTTTGGAGTTCACCCGAGAGCACGGGACTGTTGGAGGAAGGGTGATCTCTGGAAGGGTATTGGTAGATGGTTTTGGTGTAGGAGATGTCGGGAATATTGTTCTCAGGGATAGAAAGCAGCTTTCCCAGGATGGGTTGGTCATTATTGTAATGACTATGAACCAGGAGAACGGTGAGATGATTGCCGGCCCGGATATTATATCCAGGGGATTTGTTTATGTTAGAGAATCTGAGGAATTGATTGAGGAAGCCAAAGAACGGGTCCGCACAATTCTCAATGAGTGTGAATACCAGCAGATCACAGAATGGGCAGCTATTAAGTCCATTGTCAGGGAAACAGTTGGCAAATACCTCTTTGAGAAGACAGGTAGAAGACCAATGATCCTGCCGATCATTATGGAGGTATAAACGAATACCAAAAACAGCCCTAAAATAAAAAGTACCAGGGCTGTTTTTTAATGATTGAACTTTTGTTTTTTTTAAATTAACATCAGTTAATATGAAATAGAAACTTATATTAATGTTTTGGTAAGAGAGGGATCTGCTGTCCAGGTTGCAGTTCAGGTCGCAGGTAAACACTGGGATCGGTACTTTTCACCTGAACAATTTTTCCTAAGCCAATAGCCATCGGTTGGACCACCAGTGTCACTCCATCATATTCAATTTCCTGATAGGGTGAACTGCTGTTATCAGACATCAGAACCAGTTCCAAGGGGAGGGGTGTATATAATATCAATGCAGATAATCTCCCTTCTTATTTTTTTCTTCATTAATAAATTCCTGGAGTTTCTTAATGGCTTTGTTGATCCCTCCCACATCATCGATCAAACCAACCTCCACAGCATCTCTTCCCACAAGAACAGTCCCGATGTCTCTAGCCAGTTCCCCGGTTTGAAACATCAGTTCGCGGAATTTCGCTTCTGAAATGCGGGAGTGCTTTTCAACAAAGCGGATAACCCTGTCCTGCATCTTATCCATATATTCATAGGTTTGAGGTACACCGATCACTAAACCTGATAACCTGATGGGATGAATGGTCATTGTTGCTGTTTCGGCTATAAATGAATAACGGGCGCTTACTGCAATAGGGACACCGATAGAGTGCCCTCCACCGAGAACAAGGGAAACGGTTGGTTTTGTCATGCTGACAATGATTTCAGCAATGGCAAGACCTGCCTCGACATCTCCTCCCACAGTGTTTAAAATGATAAGGAGCCCCTCGATCTCCGGATTCTGTTCAATAGCAACCAGCTGTGGGATGATGTGTTCATATTTTGTTGTTTTATTTTGGGGCGGCAGGATCAAATGCCCCTCTATCTGTCCGATTATTGGCAGACAGTGTATATTTGTTTTAACTGTAGGTACATCCGTTTGGCCGAATTCTTTAATGGTATCGATTTTCTTTACTCCTTGCGTTTGTTTTCTTGGTTTGGGTGGTAGTGTTGGTTCATGTTTGTCCTGCATGTACAGCCCCCTTCATTAATTGTTTATTTTTATTATGAACCATCGCAGATAAATAATGCAGTTTTCCGGGTCGCTTTGAAGTGTTATAATTTGGGATGATTAGGTAGAGGGGAAGTGAATGATTATGCGTAGGAAGAACAAGAAGGGGAGCGCTAATCACGACAACTTAAAATATGAGATTTTAGGGGTGGCACTTTTTGCTCTGGCTATTCTCATTATTGTCAGTTTTTTTAAATCAACAGGTATTATCGGTAATCTATTGATCAGCCTGCTAACATTCTGCACAGGTAAAACAGGCTGTTTGCTATTCTCTTTATTGATCATTTATTTTGCCTGTGTTAATTGTTGGCTACGGCGTCCCTTTTTGGAAGGATCCAGGAATATAGGGGTTGTGCTGTTATTTGCAGCTGTTCTGATTATTCTTCACCTGCTTCTGCTCCCAGCTGATGTTTCCCGAAGTGGTGCCATTCCGATCCTTTACCAGGCTGGTGTGGAGGGAAAAGGAGGCGGCTTTATAGGAGCCTTACTGAGTATAGCCTCTATCTACCTATTGGCACGACCAGGTACTATTATTCTCACTGCTGCTCTGTGCATTACCGGTCTGGTTATGCTGACCGGTATTCCCTTTAGCCAGTTTATAAAAAAATTAGCCGAGTTTTTTGTTAGAGCCGGATCTGTGCTGAAAACTTGGTTGGAGCGCATACTATTTATTGAAGACGATTCTCCTGAAAAAACTGTTAAAACACCAGCAGAGCCGGTGGAAAAGAAAAAAGAAGAACCAGTGATTGTAGACTATAACACACAACAGGAATCAGAAGGGGTAGCAGAAAAGGAAAATATTACAGAAGAACCGGAAATACCTCATTCTCAAAAAGAGGAAAAATTGATTCCTTCTAGCAGTTTTTCTGCACCTCCACTTTCAATATTAAAAAAGCCTATGAAGGTCAAGAGCAGTCGTTTAAACAAAGAATTGATTGAAAATGTGCGTATTCTCGAAGAAACGTTGAACAATTTTGGGATCAAGGTTTGTGTCAGCGAGGTGCATAAAGGGCCAGCCATAACAAGGTATGAAATCCAGCCGGCACCGGGGGTAAAGGTGAGTAGAATCATGAGATTGGCAGATGATATCGCTCTCAGTTTAGCTGCTCCTGCTGTGCGCATTGAGGCTCCTATTCCCGGAAAAGCGGCTATGGGTATTGAGGTACCAAACAGGGAAATAGCAACTGTTTATTTGCGCGAGATTCTGGAAACCAATGAATTTCAAGATGCCGCATCCAAACTCAGCCTTGCATTAGGTAAAGATATTGCCGGCAATCCTATTGTAGCAGACCTGACAAAAATGCCCCATCTCTTAATTGCAGGAGCAACAGGTTCAGGGAAAAGTGTTTGTCTCAATACCATAATCTGCAGCATACTTTACAAAGCCAACCCCAGTGAAGTGAAACTGCTGCTCATCGATCCCAAGATGGTAGAATTGATAACCTATAACGGGATCCCTCACCTCTTAGCCCCAGTGGTAACAGAACCGAAAAAGGCCGCTGGAGCCCTAAGATGGGTAGTCAAGGAGATGGAAACACGCTATGAACTCTTTTCATCTCTGGGGGTTCGGGATATAACTAAATACAATTCCCAAATAAAGCTCCAGAACCCTCAGGAGCAGCCTTTGCCTTATATTGTAGTGGTGATTGATGAGTTATCCGATCTCATGATGGTTTCACCGGTCGATGTGGAGGATGCCATCTGCAGACTTGCTCAGATGGCCAGGGCTGCAGGGATTCATTTGGTCATCGCAACACAGCGCCCTTCTGTGGATGTAATCACTGGTGTAATCAAAGCAAACATTCCGTCACGCATTGCTTTTGCAGTTTCCTCCCAAATCGATTCAAGAACCATTTTAGATATGAATGGGGCAGAAAAGTTATTGGGAAGAGGGGACATGCTCTTTATGCCGGTGAGTGCCATTAAACCGATACGCATACAGGGTGCTCTGGTCACAGAGGCTGAGGTGGAAGAAATCGTCAAACATCTTATTAATGAAGGCACTCCTACATATGTTCCCGAATTCCCTGTAGAACAGGAAGAAGTGCAAAAAGAGGATGATTACGAAGATGAACTGTTTTTAGATGCAGCAAAACTGGTTATTGAAATGAGACAGGCCTCATCATCTTTACTGCAGAGGCGTTTGCGCATCGGTTATGCTAGGGCTGCCCGTTTAATTGACATGCTGGAGGCGAAAGGTATAGTCGGACCATTTGAAGGATCAAAACCTAGAGAGGTGTTAATGACAGCTGAGCAGTTTTACAGATATTTTGAGAAATAAAAGGAATTGAAATCTAATAATAGAATTAGTTATGATATAAACAAACAATATTAAAATAAACTACAGCTTTTGTTAAGATATAAGGAGTTGCCAAATGGCCTATTTGACCAAAAGGGAAAAAGAAATACTTGCCCACCTGAAAAAGGACCCTACCATTTCCCAGGAGGAACTGGCGAAAAAGCTGCAAATTACACGATCTGCTGCAGCTGTACATATTTCCAATCTCATGCGCAAAGGATTTATATTAGGTAGGGGTTATATACTTGATGAAAGATCAGGGATTCTCATCGCAGGTAAAGCTTGGTTAGAGATAAGTGCTCAAGTAGAGGACTCAACCATAGATCTTTATTGTGGTGGTATAGGTTTTTGTTGGCTACGGAATTGGCCAAGCAGAAGTTGGCACCAACCTTATTTACCGTATTGGGTAAGGATGATGTGGGGGATCATATTTACC
>DUSK01000067.1 GCA_012842275.1 Syntrophaceticus sp.
GATTAGGGTTTTCACCAGGAACTTCCAGTAGTGGCGCCGGCCCTTTTCCAGTACACCCAGTATGAACATTGCTCTAAAGAGGGCTTTTACATAGCAGAAGCGCAGCATTTTGATGCTTTTTTTCTTGGCGGGTTTGAATTCCTTAAAAAACTCCATCACTCGCTCATAGTAGGATGATGGGTCGTAGATGGTGGTTACGATCTTTTTGTACCCGCTGATCAGCTTTTGCATATTCATTTTAGGTATAAAATTTAGTGACAGATCCGTATTGTTGCCGGTAAACTCTGTATCTGGCAGAATGCGATTTTCCCGTTTCAGACGCTTAAAAAGTTTGGTTCCTACGGGAGCCTTGAGCAGCCCCACCATGGCGGTGACGATCCCGCTTTTCTGTATAAAGTTGATCTGCTGTTCGAAGATAGAAGGGGTGTCACTGTCAAAACCCACAATAAACCCACCGGTTACCTGGATCCCGTAGTTCTGAATCTTTTTGACCGCAGCTATCAGGTCCCGGTTGGTGTTGTTGTATTTATTGCATTCCTGCAGGCTGTTTTCATCCGGAGTTTCAATTCCGATAAAAACGGAGGTGAAATTAGCACTCTGCATCATCTTTAATAGTTGTTCATCATCAGCAAGGTTAATGGATGCCTCTGTAGTAAACCAGAATGGATTCCTGTGCTCCTCCATCCATTTGATCAACTCAGGCAGCAATTCTTTTTTCAAGCGGACCTTGTTCCCGATAAAATTATCATCAACAATGAACACTCCACCCCTCCAGCCGCGGTTATAGAGAACTTCCAGTTCCTCAATGAAGCGGCCGGTTGGTTTTAACCGGGGTTTTCTACCGTAAAGGGTTGTGATATCGCAAAATTCGCAATCAAAAGGGCAGCCCCGGGAAAACTGGATGCTCATTGTGGAGTAGTCATGCAGGTTGATTAATTCCCATAAAGGAAATGGAGTATTATCCAGGGAAGGTTTTTGAGAGCTAGAGTATATTTGACCTGCTTTGCCTTTTTCTAGATCATTGAGAAATGCCTTTAAGGTAATTTCAGCTTCACCCAGGACTAAATGGTCCACTTCCGGGTATTTTTCCGGTTCAGATGTAAAAAGGGGGCCGCCGGCTATGATTTTAACCCCCAGTTCCTTGCAGCGTTTGATTACACTATTGGCTGATTTTTTCTGAATTGACATGGCGCTGATCAGCACATAATCAGCCCATTTCAGGTCCTCGTCCTTTAGCTGTTGAACATTCATATCCACCAATTTTTTATCCCAATCTTCTGGAAGTAAAGCTGCCACGGTCAAGAGCCCCAGGGGTGGTAGGGCAGCTTTGACACCGATGAATTTTAGGGCGTGATTGAAACTCCAAAAACTGTCAGGGCATTTGGGGTAAACAAGTAGTGCATTCAAATATATCACTCCTTTGTAATATATTACCATATAAGAAGCAAGATAGTAATCATTACTATTAATTTTTCGTTAAAAATAAATCTTATTCTTTAAGGGCAAATAGATCGTTGGAGTGAAATCAGCGCACAGCCTTGATAAAGGCTTCCTCAACTACTTCTAGAAACAAGTAAACCAGTTCAGGGTCGTAAAAAATGCGGGCATATTTTCTCAGTTCCTGACATGCCTCGGCATAGCTGAGAGCCTCTCTGTAGGGGCGAGTGGTTGTCATGGCATCAAAGCTGTCAGCAATGCGCAGGATCCTCGCTAAAAGTGGTATTTCCTCTCCCTTTAAACCGTCAGGGTAGCCGGACCCATCATAATTTTCGTGGTGAGAACGTATCAGTGGGACAATCTCCTCAAAGGCAGGAAGTGTTTCCACCAGTTGTGCTCCCCAGATGGTGTGGTGCTGTATGATATTCCATTCCTCATTATTCAGTTTAGTGGGTTTATTTAAAACACTTGTTTCAATTCTGATTTTGCCTATATCGTGCAGTGCAGCCGCATAACGAAGCTTGTCTAAGTCGTCTTTTGGTAGTTGTAATTTCTCTGCCAGAGCCAGAGAATAGCCCATCACCCTTTCACAATGACCATAGGTGTACCGGTCCTTGGCATTGATCAAGGAAATGAGTGCCTGCAGAGCAGGAAAAGCTTCAGTTATTTTCAAGGCATTGATTTGGCATAACACCGACTGGTACAGATAATCAGTTCCTTTGCTATATTTGATGCGATAGAGGTCATCTTCGGCAGCCCGAATCAAAGGAAAGGCACTGTCTCCATCA
>DUSK01000068.1 GCA_012842275.1 Syntrophaceticus sp.
ACTTCTTGGATTACTATATTGACCGCATTCAAATAGGCCTTGACACTCGCCTCTACCACATCTGTGCTGACACCGCGCCCGATGTAATATCTATCCTTATGCCTCACCCGCACTGTAACCTCACCGAGGGCATCTTTCCCCCCGGTGATCGCGGTCAGGTTGTAATCATCTAGGGCAATATGATGTGCTCCCAATATCTTATCAATGGCATGGAAGGCCGCGTCCACCGGGCCGTCCCCACATGCAGCCTCCTCAAAGGTCTGCCCGTTTCTTTTGAGGCCCACTGTTGCTGTAGGGATAATGTTTGTTCCACTGTAAAACTGCAGATAGGCTAATTGATAAAGATCCCCTGAGATGCGGATCTCATTTTTCACCAGGGCCTCTATATCCAGATCAGTGACCTCCTTTTTGCGGTCAGCAATCTCTTTAAAGCGGGCAAATGCTTTATCCAGTTCTTCTTCCTTGAGGGTATAACCCAACTCCGCCAACCGCTCCCTGAGAGCGTGGCGCCCGGAGTGTTTGCCCAGGACGATATTGTCCCTGGAGGCACCGATCAGTTCCGGATTCATGATCTCGTAGGTAGTGCGTTCCTTTAATACACCATCCTGATGGATCCCGGACTCGTGCAGAAAAGCGTTTTTGCCTACCACCGCTTTGTTGGGCTGTACCTGAACTCCCGCCAGAGAACTGACCATTCTGCTGGTCCTGTAGATCTCCTGATATCTGATCCCGGTTTTGCGGTTAAAATAGTTCTGTTTGGTGTAGAGAGCCATGACGACCTCTTCTAGAGCTGCATTGCCGGCCCTCTCCCCCAAACCGTTGACAGCAACCTCCACCTGATTGGCTCCCGCCTGGATGGCTGCCAGTGAATTGGATACAGCCAGGCCCAGATCGTTGTGGCAGTGAACACTTAACACAACCTGGTCTATCTTTTTGACCCGCTGGCGGATCGCTCTGATAAATTCACCGAACTCTGCAGGCACAGCATAGCCCACAGTATCCGGTATATTGATCACTGTTGCTCCTGCCTCAATCGCCGCCTCCACCACATCACACAGGAAGTCTAAGTCGCTGCGGGAAGCATCCTCAGCTGAAAACTCCACATCATCTGTGTACTGCTTGGCGTATTTTACTGCTTCTACCGCCAACTTTAATACCTCTTCCCTTGTCTTCTTCAGTTTATATTTAAGATGAATATCCGATGTGGCGATAAAGGTATGAATCCGCTTGCGTTCTGCCGGTTTCAAGGCTTCTGCCGCCCGGTCTATATCGTTTTTATTGGCGCGGGCAAGTGCACAGATCACCGGCCCCTTTATCTCCCGGGCGATGGCCTGCACAGCATCAAAATCCCCGGGGGAGGCGACAGGAAACCCTGCCTCAATCACATCCACATTAAGTCTGGCCAACTGCCTGGCGATCCCCAGTTTTTCCTCAGTATTTAAACTCACTCCGGGAGTCTGCTCACCATCCCGGAGTGTGGTATCAAAGATGTAAACTCTCTCTTCCATGCCATCACCTCTTTTTATTGGGCTGCGTTCACTCCATCTGCAGCTTTTCTTTTCTATTCCTCCTCATATTTCGGTCCCCGCACCATGGCAATTTTGCCGGTACGCACCAATTCCAATATGCCAAAGGGTCTCAGTGATTTTTCAATGGCCTTAATTTTTCCTTCATCACCTGTACACTCGATGATCAGTGAATTGTGTCCGATATCCACAATACGTGCCCTAAAAATATCAACGATCTGCATAATTTCGCCCCTGACCTTCGGCTCAGCTTTGACCTTGATCAATACCAATTCCCGGTCAACATGCTCAGCCTCAGAGATATCCCTCACATTGATGACATCCACAAGCTTTTCCAATTGTTTCACCACCTGTTCGATCACTCGGTCATCCCCGTCAACAACAATGGTCATGCGGGAGATTTCCGGGTCATGGGTCTGGCCAACAGCAAGACTTTCTATGTTGTATCCCCGCCTGCTGAACAAACCGGCAACACGTGTCAAAACACCCGGTTGGTTTTCAACTAATACTGCAAGTATATGTCTCATCTTTCACACCCCAATCATCTTTGTTAGTGTTCCTCCCGCAGGAACCATAGGATAGACGTTTTCTTCGCGGTCGATAACTACATCAACTATCACCGCTCCTGGGTGATTGATGGCCTGTTCCAGTGCCGGGACTACCTCCTCAGGTCTCTTTACGCGATAGCCGGCAATTCCGTAAGCATCAGCCAGTTTGACAAAATCAGGCACGGGAATGAGTTCGGTCTGAGAGTATCTCTTATTATGGAAAAGCTCCTGCCACTGCCGCACCATCCCCAAATAACCGTTATTGAGAATGATGACTTTTATCGGCAGTTGTTGCTGCACAATGGTGGCCAGCTCCTGCATGTTCATCTGGAAGCTGCCATCCCCGGAAATGCAGATCACTAAATCATCAGGGCGGCCTATTTGAGCTCCCACAGCAGCCGGCAGCCCGAAACCCATGGTTCCCAAACCTCCGGAAGAAATAAAGGTGCCTGGTTTGCTCACCTTATAATACTGGGCTGCCCACATCTGGTTCTGGCCCACCTCTGTAGTAACAATAGCATCTTCTCCTGCCAGCTTTCTGAGTTGCTCTATGACATACTGGGGCTTGATTTTATCCCCATCCTGGCAGTAAGAAAGGGGGTGTTCCTTCTTCCAGACAGCGATCTGCTCCAGCCATTCTTTTGTCTGGGGTATTTCTACCCGAGACAGCAATTCCTGCAGAACCTGTTTAGCATCACCATTCAGAACATGGTGGGGCCTGACATTTTTTCCTAATTCAGCTGCATCGATATCAATATGGATTACCTTGGCCTGGGTTGCAAAGGTGTCAAGCCTGCCGGTCACCCGGTCGTCAAAACGCGCCCCTACAGCGATCAGCAGGTCACTGTGGGATACAGCAAAATTGGCATAATAAGTTCCGTGCATTCCCACCATGCCTAAAGATAAGGGATGGTCCTCCGGTATAGCCCCTTTCCCCATCAAGGTAGTGGTTACAGGAATCTGAGTCTTCTCTGCAAACTCCTTAAGCTCTTTCGCTGCCCCAGAGGCGATGACACCTCCTCCGGCATAAATAACAGGCCTCCGGGATAGTCCGATGGTTTTAACCGCCTGATAGATCTGAGCGGCACTGGGTTCGGCAGGCAAGCGGTACCCCCGGAAGGATATCTGTTCGGGATAGTCAAATTCTGCCTCAGCTGTTTGTATGTCTTTGGGAAGGTCGATCAAAACCGGTCCGCGCCTGCCTGTGCCGGCCAGATGGAATGCGGCCTTTACAATTGAGGCCAGTTTGTTCGCATCCCTCACCAGAAAGCTGTGTTTGACAATAGGGAGTGTAATTCCGGTGATATCAGCCTCCTGGAAAGAATCCCTTCCGATTGCAGAAAGCGCAACCTGCCCTGTAAAAATAACCATAGGAATAGAGTCCATACAGGCGTTGGCAATACCTGTGACCAAATTGGTAGCGCCAGGCCCAGATGTGGCGATCACCACTCCTGTTTTACCTGTGGCCCGGGCATAGCCGTCGGCTGCATGGGCCGCAGCCTGTTCATGGCGCACCAATACATGTTTGATGGAGGAGTCATACAGTTTGTCATAAAGAGGAATAACCGCTCCTCCCGGATAACCGAAGATAACTTCTACACCTTCCCGTTCCAGGGCTTTAATAATGACTTCAGCTCCAGTCATTTTCATGGTTTCCACCTCCCACCGCTTTTTAAGACAGCGCCTTCGCTGGCAGATGTAACAAGCTGCGCATAGCGGGCAAGGTAACCATGATTGACCTTGGGCTCAGGAGGCTGCCACTCTTTCCTCCTTTTCTCCAACTCCTGCTTATCTACCAGAATATTCAGTTCTCGCCCGGGTATGTCAATCTTAATCAGGTCACCTTCCCGGACCAAAGCTATGGGGCCGCCTTCAGCCGCTTCAGGGGAAATATGCCCGATGGATGCCCCCCGTGTTGCACCTGAGAAACGCCCATCTGTAATCAGAGCCACTTCCCGGTCAAGCCCCATCCCGGCCACAGCTGATGTGGGTGTCAGCATTTCCCGCATACCGGGCCCGCCTTTGGGCCCCTCATATCTGATCACAATCACATCCCCAGATTTGATTTTTTTATCTAAAATGGCTTTCACTGCATCCTCTTCACTATCAAAAACCCGGGCAGGCCCTGTATGCTGATACATCTCGGGGTCTACAGCAGCCTGTTTGACCACTGCCCCATTTGGCGCCAGGTTGCCCTTTAAAACGGCTAAGCCCCCGGTTTTGCTGTAAGGATTTTCAACTGTACGGATCACTTCAGGCAGTTTAATGGATCTGGACTCTACATTTTCAGAGAGTGTCTTCCCTGTAGCTGTTAAGGTATCCCCTTCTATCAAGCCATGGGACAGAAGCTCCTTGAGTACAGCAGAGACACCTCCTGCTGCATCCAATTCCTGAATATGGCTGCTTCCTGCAGGACTCAGTTTACATAAATGAGGAACCCTCTTGCTGATCTGATCAATGATCTCCAAGTCAAGGCTGATCCCAGCCTCCCTGGCAATAGCCGGGAGATGGAGAACTGTATTGGTTGATCCCCCCAATGCCATATCAAGGGCCAAAGCATTGATAAAAGCCTTTTCAGTCAAAAGGTCACGGGCACAGATTCCTTTGCGCAACAATTCCATCACTTGCCATCCGGCATTCTTAGCCAGGCGGATTCTGGCAGCACTCACTGCTGGAATTGTGCCATTTCCGGGGAGGGCAATTCCCAGTGCTTCACTGAGGCAGTTCATGGTGTTGGCCGTAAACATTCCGGAACAAGAGCCGCACCCTGGACAGGCCGCTTCCTCAAGTTCCTCTAATTCTTCCAAGCTGGCTCTTCCCGCCTGAACGGCCCCAACACCCTCAAAAACTGTGTTCAGATCCACATCCCTGCCCTGGAAGCGACCAGCAAGCATAGGCCCTCCGCTGATGATCACTGAGGGGAGATTCAGTCGTGCCGCAGCCATCAGCATCCCCGGTACTACCTTGTCACAATTGGTGATCAAAACCAGTGCATCCAGGGCATGGGCCATAGCCATTACTTCGATAGAATCAGCGATCAGTTCCCTGCTCACCAGGGAATAGCGCATTCCCTCATGGTTCATGGCAATGCCGTCACAAACAGCTATCGCCGGGAATTCCAACGGGGTGCCCCCATTTGCACGTACCCCTGCTTTTACTGCATCAGCGATCTGATTGAGGTGAATGTGTCCTGGCACAAGATCATTTTGCGAGTTGACAATTCCGACAAAAGGGCGGTCCTTCTCCCATTTTGTCAAACCCAATGCATTTAGTAAGGACCTGTGGGGTGCTTTTTCCAACCCCTTTTTGATGATCTCACTCTTCATGCGGGTTTACCCCCTCTCCTCTGGATTGTTACTAATATGTTGCTATTCAAGCTGCCCTGGAGCAGCTTCGGTTCAAGCACAATTTTAGCTCCTAGTCCGCAGAGTAAATTTCAGTACCTTCACTCATCACCAAATCCCGGTATGCTTTCATCAGATCCTTGGTGATCTTCCCTGGTTTGCCATCCTCACCGATGGTGCGGCCATCTACCTTCACAACCGGGATCATCTCTGCCGCGGTACCGCTTAAGAAACATTCATCTGCCACAAAGATGTCATGCCGGGTAAACACCTTTTCTGCTGTGGGGTAGCCCATTTTTTCAGCAAGTTCCAGAATAGCATTGCGAGTCACTCCCTCCAAAATACCCAGGTAAGTGGGAGGTGTGATCAGCTCACCGTTTTTCACAATAAAGATGTTATCCCCTGTACACTCTGTGACATAACCCTCGCTGTTGAGCATAATCGCCTCAGGAACTCCTGCCAGATTGGCCTCGATCTTTGCCATAATGTTGTTCAGGTAATTCAAGGATTTGATCCGTGGATTGACCCCTTCAACTATATTGCGGCGGGTGGGTACGGTTATAACCTCTAGCCCTTTTTCATATAACTCCTCAGGATACAGCTGGACTCCTGCTGCGATGATGTAAACAGTCGGTTTCTTACAATTGCGGGGGTCTAACCCCAGATCCCCTTTCCCTCTGGTGACCACAAGCCTGATATAAGCATCACGCAGATTATTGCGCCGCAGGGTTTCCAAAAGGGCCTCACTAAGCTCCTGCTTGGTCATACCGATATCCAGAAGAATTGATTTTGCTGACTCATAAAGACGGTTAATATGCTCATCAAGGCGAAAAACACGACCATTATAGGCTCGAATGCCCTCAAAAACACCATCTCCGTACAGCACACCGTGGTCAAAGACCGAAATTTTCGCTTCTTCTTCATCAACAAATTCACCATTGAGAAAAATGATCAATCCCATTCTCGAAGCCCCCTTCTTGTTTCTTCTAATTTACCGGTTAGCTTTGCACATATTCCCGGCATGGATAAAAAAGACCCCTCTTTCCCCGACAATATCTGTCAGGGACGAGAGGGACCCGCGGTACCACCCTGATTGCTGCCCAAATTTGAAGCAGCCACTCTTAATCCGTTCATATAACGGACACGGTTTTGTCCGGCAGCACCTACTAGGCCTTACAGCCGTTCAGATAGCAGTTCTCAGGGATGAGCGTTCTTGCTGCTCCCGGTACTGGATTTTCAGCAACCCCAGCTCTCTGTGACCGGGTTTCCGCAGCAGAACATGTTCCCGTCATGACCTTTAACCAGTTTTACTTTATGAATAAAAGAGTAGACAACTGATAAAAATATAATTTCAATAAAAAATATATTTCCAATAAAAATATATTTCCAACTAGTATAGGTAATAGCATCTAAGCTGTCAACTATTATTTTGATAAAAAATTATAGTTGTGACACTGTTTAGCTTCAGTTGTTATTATTCCCTAGGTGATCTGCCGGTGATCTTTAGGAGGTGATCCTATTCAGCTTACCAGGCAGGGAGAATATGCTATTAGATGCGTTCTGGAGTTAGCAAGAAATTTTGGCAAAAGACATGTAACCACAAAGGATGTCGCTGCCAAACAGGATATACCATCTGCATTTTTAACAAAAGTTCTCAACCCTTTAATTAAAGAAGGAATTATCATCAGCCAGCGCGGATCAGCAGGTGGGATCATGCTTGCCAGGTCACCGGAAGAAATTACGCTCAGAATGATAATTGAAACTGTAGAGGGTCCTTTTTACCTCAACCAATGCTTGAGTGAAGCAGGAAACTGCACACGAAAACCCCACTGTAAAGTTCACCAGGTTTGGATCAGAGCACAGGATGCCCTGCTGGAGGAACTGGATGTAACGCTGGATAAATTGATTTAACACTCCGGGGAGATGGGTTATCTCGGGATGAGGCACGCCGTGCCAGAGCATTACAGGGACTGCTAGACAGGTGAGGGGCATCTTTGCCCCTTATTTCTTTTCGCCTACTATATTCATTATCCTTTCAAGAACTTCTTTTCTACACCTTTCTACCCCATCGAAGTCCATTGCCTCCAGGTAATGCTTTTCCAACTCTCCATAAAACAGTCTGGCCTTATTGAGATAGGAAAGTCCTCTTTTCAGGCAGTTGTCAAACAGTTCTTTTGCCTCCCGCAGTTCCTGTTCATATCCCATAAGAACTCCTTCATCCAAACAGATATTGCAGTTAATACTCTCACAATACTTCAAATTGGGAACGGATTCCGGGACAAAATCGAGTTCTTTAAAAACATTGAGCACTGCGGTTTTGCGCTGCGGCAGCACCACCAGATCGATGAGTGTCGGATCAAAGGCGCAGTGGTATACCTCTACTGTCAACCCTGAACGGTAAGCGAATACCGCCACCTCTTTTAATATCGCCTCTTTTCCTGATCCCGGTTCACCTTCAATCAAATAGAGAAATGTAAGATTATCCAGCAGTGTGGGAAGATGATGGACGATCCCCTGTGGGGTCAGAGCAGTAGCAAAAAGATGCCTTTCCCGGGGAACCCCCTCCCCCCAGATCAAATCCTGTCCGAAGATCTGCCTCAACAGGTTACCGGTCAGGCGGTGAAAGCACTGGTAATCAAGGGCTTTATCCCGGTAGTCTTTCTCCTCTTCCCGGGCCATCCTTGCCATCTTCAGGCTGCTGTAAGCTGTGGCAAAACACTGGGTCACCCGCTTTTTAAGGGAGATGATTTCATCTCTATGAAGCACCAGTTTTTCCTGATCCCAGTAATCACCCAAATTGATGATCTCATCCACTGCTCCTGGATAAAGGGGATCAGTCACATGGGGTGCTGTGCCATCGATAATGGCTACCCCGTATGCAGGCAGCACAAGCCCGTCGAGAGAGTTGGAGTCCGATGAACACCAGTGGTATTCCAGATCAATCCCTTTCTCCTGCAACTCTTTTCCGATCCGCTTCATAAAGGTCGATTTGCCGGTCCCCGGGCCTCCTTTGAGCAAAAAGACACGCTTGGCGTCATCACCGATAATATAATCGTAAAATGAGTAAAAGCCCAGACTGGTATTCCCTCCGGGAAAAACCATCTTTACCCTGCCCTCTGGCATGTTCAAACCCCCTTTTTTGGAAAAGCTGCTTTGGCAGTAGAAAGAGAAAAGGCGCCACAGAGGACGCCTGTTGCCTCTATTCAATTTTACACAACAAATAAAACAATTATGCAAAAGCAGTTTAGAGGTGCCTCAATGCCTCTGCAGGGCTTAAAGATGCCGCCCTGCTGGCAGGGTAAAGCCCAAAAAAGATACCGATAATTACGGAAAAACCTATAGCCAGCAGCACAGTCCAAACAGAGATTAAGGGCGGCCAGTGTGCTGCCAGTGCGATGGCAAAGGCGCCGCCGATACCAACTACCATACCGATCAAGCCGCCCAGCAGACAAAGGGCCACAGCCTCCCCTAAAAACTGCTGCATTATGTCCCGTCTGCGGGCACCCAGTGCTTTTAAGAGTCCGATTTCCCGGGTCCTTTCGGTAACCGCCACCAGCATAATATTCATCACACCTACACCACCCACTAAGAGAGCAATCCCTGCCACAGCACCGATAACGGTGGTCAGTATGGATGTTACTTTACCCACCATCTCCAGTTGCTCCTCCAGAGTTGTGCCTACATAGTGATTGGAAACACTGGAATGCCTGCTCTCCAGTATCTTAATGCTGTCAGAGATGGCCTGGGGCAGTGCTTCCTCAGACACAGCAGTGCCGCAGAGTTGGTTGATCACCTTAGTATTCAGCATATCCTGGGCCTGGGTGATAGGAGAATAAAGGCTTCTGACATTAAACATATCCATCATTGATGATGGGGCTTTCTCCAGGACTCCCACCACGGTCAGCGGTGTGTCCTGTACAAAGATCTTTTTCCCCAGGGGGTCCTCTTTAGGGAACAGGTCCTCAGCAAGGCCGGCATCGATAACCACCACCCGAGAGTGGGAGGTCACATCCAGATCGGTAATAAAGCGCCCCTTTTCTAAAGATAAGTTCATAATATGGATCAAATCAGGATTTGTGCCGTAAAGGGATGCCATGATCGTTTTTTTATCGCTGCTGGGCAGTCTGACATCCACCATCGGCCCAAGGGTAATCGCCGCCATTTTATCAACTGCAGGGGACAATTCTTTAATAATTGTGGGATCCTCAATACTGAAAGTATTGGAATCAGCTGTCTCCCCCCGCATGTAATCGGGGCTGATATCAAAGTAAAGGCTGCTGCCCATCTTCTCAATCTCAGAGATGATCACAGCCTGCCCTCCCTGTCCCACTGCTACAACAGCGATCACACCGGCAATTCCGATAGCTATGCCGATAGTTGTGAGCACAGCCCGCAAGCGGTGAGCGCGCAGGTTTTCCCATACTATTTGTACTAGATCAGCGAAGTTCATCATTTTGTCTCCTCCCGCACGATCTTCCCATCCCTGAAATGGATTACCCGCCTGGCATAAGCGGCAATGTCCGGCTCATGTGTCACCAAAACAATGGTCCTGCCGGCCCGGTGCATCTGTTGAAAGATCTCCATGATCTCCAAACTGGACTTTGTGTCCAGATTGCCTGTAGGCTCATCAGCAAAAATAACCAGCGGGTTATTGGCCAAGGCCCTGGCGATAGCCACCCGCTGCTGTTCACCACCCGATAGTTCAGCTGGTTTATGGGTCAACCTGTGCCCCAATCCCACCTGTTCCAACAGCTCTTGCGCCCGTTTACGCCGTTCATCGCTAGGTACACCTGCATAGATAAGGGGCATTTCCACATTACGCAAAACATTATGCCTGGGCAGAAGGTTGAAACTTTGAAAAACAAACCCCAACTTCTTGTTGCGCAGGTCCGCCAGTTCATCATCCTCCAGTGAGTTGACATCCCTGCCATCCAGATAGTAATCACCAGAGGAAGGGCGCTCTAAACACCCTAAAATACTCAAAAAAGTGGATTTGCCGCTGCCGGAGGGACCCATAATGGCCACAAAATCTCCCTCGGGAATCTCCAGATCAACCCCTCGCAGTGCATGTACAGCAGCATCTCCGCTTCCATACACCTTGGTCAGTCCGTTGACCCTGATCACTGGGCTCCACCGCCAGTTAGGCGCACCTTCTGCCCGTCTTTAATGTCTTTGGGTTCCAGTATCACCTTGGTGTTTGCTTTGATTCCCTCTTTTATCTCGGTGTATAGTTCATTGCTGTGGCCTGTTTGAACTGTCACCTTTTTTGCGGTCCCATTATCAACCACAAATACAGTTTTTGTTTCACCATCTTCTATTATAGCTTCATTGGGCACCAGCAGGGATTGGCGGGGTTTCACCCGGTAGATAACCACATCCACTGTAGCACCTGGTTTAAGGGCCGCCCCATCATCTATAGTTATGTAAACTTTAATATGGGTTTCCGTTTGGCCCATTTCCGGAGCGCTTACCACAGGGGCAATTCTTTTCACTTTACCCTTAACCAGGTGTTTAGGTGCACCTGCCCAGCGCACCTCTACCTCCTGCCCTACTTTAACACCATTGATATCCTGCTCGCTTAATTTGGCAACCACTTGTAGTTGCTCCGAATTGCCCACTGTCAGCAGGGGCATGCCCATTTGGGCATAACTCCCGCTTTTTGCAAATACCTGCAGCACAACACCATCGATCGGTGATTTAATCTTCCCCTTTTCCACTGCAGAGCGAGCCGCATCAACAGCCGATCTGGCCTGCTCCACCTGGAGTTGCAGAGCAGAAGTGTCCATGCTCTTTGCTTGCATTTCTACTGCATTTTTGGCTTGTTCTGCTGCAGCAACTGCCTGCTGCGCCTCAAGTAGCTCTTCTTGTCCTGCCTTTCCTTCCTGAATCAGTGCCTTCACAGCCTCCAATCCCTGCTTAGCTAATGCCAGGTTTTGTTCAGCTTCTTTTTTTGCTGCAGCGATCTCCTGTTTGGCCTTATTTGCATTGGCCAGAGCATTCTCTGCCGCCTCTAAAGACCTTTCTGCATCTGCTAACTGCTTCTTCTGTTCAGAAACATCCAACTCCGCTATAACCTGCCCTTTTTTAACCTGGTCACCCTCCTCAACCAGCAGGGTCAGCTTGGCAGGCACTGCTAATGTAGATGCCACATCCACCGAGTCCACCACTTCAACTTTCCCAGTGGCCAGAACCTTATCCTCATACTCCATGGTTTTGGCTTCTGCTGTTTTAACCTCTGCCACCGACTCACTGTTGCTTTTGATCACCGCTCCGATAATAACTGCAACGATCAGTGCAAGGCCTAAAAATACTGCGATTTTCTTCTTCAACAAGATCCTCCTTCCTCAGCCTCTAGTAAAGACCAGCTGCCCAGTTTCCAAGTGCACCTATTATTAAGGCATACATCAGCCAAAGTACAAACAAAAAGATTATAGCACCATTTGGCTGCTTATCTTTCATCACAGCAGCAGCTCCGATCCCATACAGGATTAAACTCCACCAGGTAAAGGGGCTGCAGGCTGTCAGAAAAGAATACAAAAAGCCTGATTCGGTTGGGGCAAACACGGCCAGGGTGAGATTCACCTTATCAATGTTTTCAACAGCTGTAAACATAATCAGGATACTTGTGATCACCGCGCCGAGCACAACCGGAGCATATCCATAGATACCAACAGCAAACAAACTGCCGAAAGGCGCTTCCTTTGCCCGGACAGCAGCAAAAATTTTTAACAAAAGCGCAACTATCAGCGACATTACCCAAGGTGACAGAACAGCTATAAGGATATGGCTCACAGATGCTGTGGTCTGAGTCAGAGCCTCAAGTGCCTCCGCTGACATTTGCTCTGTGGCATACTCACTGAAATCCACCCCTATCAAAGAAAACTCCCGCCACTTGGGCAGAGTGAGCAGTGCAAAAGCAAGATTGATGATGGTCAGCGTGATTCCAGCCGCCCAAAAGCGGGGCCTCTCCGCAATCTCCTTAAACGCCTTACCCGGACTTGTGAAAACCTCTAAAAGTAAGGCTGCCCAACTCTTCCCCTTCTCCTCATCCATATTATCTCCTCCAGTCAATGTTTAATTAAAAATATTCTCCTTCATCCGATTTTTTCCTGCACAATATCGACCGATCACCGCCGATCACCGGACAGGTTGACCGGGACACGTTGGGTGATCGGCCCGATCACAGCCGATCACCGAGTCAAGGGGACAGGCACTTGGCGAGTCAAGGGGACAGACACTTTGACTCACTGCGAGTCAAGGGGACAGGCACTTTGACTCACTGCCGTGATATGTGTGCATGTTGACGCGACCCCCGTCCCCTTGTCACATTCATGATGACGCGACCCCCGTCCCCTTGTCACACCCTTGTCACACTAGACGAACGATCACTGGGACTGTCCCCCTGATCGGACCTATAACTCCTGTCTTTGAAATACCACCACTGCAGTTGCTACTAACAGCACTGCAAGCACAGCTGTGACAATTAGAGCAGGCACTGCGTCACTGAAAACAATACTGCCCGCTGCCAGTTTGGTTTCCATACCGCTTAATGCACCTGGCGAATAGCGGGCAAACCACTGGTGCAGGGAGGGCAGCAGTGACAGCAGCAAAACCCCACCGATGGCTAGGCCTCCGGAGACAACTGAAGTGCTGCCAATCGTACTGGCGAGCAGAGCGATTGCCAAAACCAGCAAGTAGTAAACCAAAAGCAGTATTAACCCCTGAAAGGAGGGTTTAAAAAGTGTTTCATCAAAAAGAATCCCACAGTAATATAAACAGGCAAAGTAAGAGAGCAGGGTTGAGCCGACGATCAGGACAGCACTGGCTATATATTTGCTGATGATAAAAGCCCACCGGGGCACAGGTTTGGTTAGAATCAGTACAGCGGTGCCGCGACTCTTTTCCTCTACAACAAGACCGATAGATGAAATCAAAACCACCAAAATACCGATTTGATTGAAGTTTTTAAACAACTGCAAATAGGCATCCACTGCAGTAGGCAGTGGAAGCTGAATAACCACTCCACTGCCGCTTCCAGCCAGCGATTTGACCAAATCGGGTGCTATTTTGGCGATAAGCGGGCTTGTTAACCCCAATACCAGGAAAATGATCGGGATCACATAGATCTTATAAGTCTTTCCTATCTCGCGGAATTCTTTTTTGAGAAATGTTCTGGCACCTGTCACCGGTAATTCACCAACCTCACGAAGATATCTTCCAATGAGGGCTCCACCAACTCAAAGCGGCGTAAGACTAAACCATGATCAGCTATCATACGGGGTAGTGCCTGCTGGGCAGCCTGGAGATCAGCAGGGTGAATAAACCAGCCTTTGTCGCTCTTTTCGATCCGGTCAATCCAGGGTTGGCCTTCTATTTTGGCTGAAATGTCAGGCTCTCCTTCAAGTTCAAGGTAGATCTTATGGGATGAATAACTCTTTCTGAGCGAACTGATGCTTTGCTGTGTCAACAGGCGGCCATGATTGATAATAGCAACAATGTCACAAACCCGCTCCACATCATTCAGTATGTGAGTGGAGAAAAACACTGTGGTGCGGCCAGAGAGCTGGGAAATGGTATCGAGGATCTCTTTGCGCCCAATTGGGTCAAGGGCTGATGTGGGTTCATCCAAAAAGATTACTTCCGGCCGGTTGAGCAAGGCCTGGGCCAATCCCAGCCTTTGTTTCATTCCTCTGGAAAACCCCCCGATTCTCGCTTTTACACCCTTCAGCCCTGTTATCTCCAGCACCTCACCTACCCTCATTCGAAGCTCCCGCCCGGACATGCCGAAAATCTCACCGGCCAGCATTAAAAACTCTGCCGGCCGCATCCAATTATAAAATCCGGGGACATCCGGCAGAAAACCGATCCTGCGCAGATACCGCTTGCCGGCTGCTAAAACAGATTCACCCAAAACAAAAGCGTCACCGGAAGTTGGGCGGGCCAAACCCACCAGCATCCTCAAGGTGGTTGTCTTTCCCGCACCATTGGGACCTAAAAAACCGAAAACCGACCCCTTTGGAACCCTGAGGGAAAGCCCATCAACAGCTGCCTTGTTCCCGAAGTGTTTGCTCAGCTTTCTTGTTTCAACAGCAAACATAGATTCATTCCTTTCTACCAAAGACAAAATAAATCAGTGGGCCGATGATGTTGATCAGCAGAATAAGAACCCAAACCCATTTAATTCCCCAGCGCACCTGTTGGGGGTCACGCCGTAAAAGGTCCACAATACCTATAACAAACAAAACAACCTGCAAAATAATCAATGGCGCAAGGAGCGAAATGTTCTCTCTCAAAAACTCCATAATCTCACCCCTTTTCCCTTAACTTAATTTAATCAAAATGTCAGCTGGCTAAACTCTGCTGACAACCTCTGCCAAGCTAGAGCAGAGATCCACCCTTTCATTCTTCCTTCTCTCCTTGAAACTGCCTTTTACCCGGTAGGCGGCCTGCCCTCACCGCGGCCTCCCGCAGGAGAAATTCGATCTGGCCGTTTACACTGCGCAATTCATCAGCAGCCCAGCGTTCGATAACTTCATAGAGCTTAGGGTCGATGCGAAGCGGAAATGATTTTTTCTTGGGCACAGACAGATACCCCTTTAATAAAGGCTTCCCGTATTAATAATGGGCTGGGCACCGCGGTCAGATATAATGGCTACCAGCAGGTTGTTGATCATGTTTACCCTGCGCTCCTCATCCAACTCCACAAGCCCATCCTGCTCCAGCCGTGCGATGGCCATCTGAGCCATTCCAACAGCCCCTTCAACGATCTTCTGGCGGGCAGCCAAAATAGCGGCAGCCTGCTGGCGCTGCAGCATAGCGCTGGCGATCTCTGTGGCGTAAGCAAGATGGGTGAGACGGGCCTCCAACACCTCAACCCCGGCAATGGCCAGGCGCTCCTGCAGTTCCCGACAGAGTTCTTCCGCGATCTCTACTGTATTGCCTCGCAGTGAATACCCCTCATCTTCAAAGAGATCATAGGGATACTTTGTTGCCACATGCCGCAGTGCGGTTTCACTCTGGATCTCCACAAACTCTTCATAATCATCAACATCAAAAACAGCTTTGGCAGAGTTGATCACCCGGAATACCACCACAGCCGCAATCTCAATAGGATTGCCTTCCACATCATTGACCTTTAATGTCTTACTGTTGAAGTTGCGCACCCTCAGTGAAACTTTTCGGTCTGTAGATAAAGGAACAACAAACCATATACCGCTGTCTTTTAGGGTTCCCACATAATTACCGAAAAAGATTATGGTTCTTGCTTGATTGGGCTGCACAACCCTAATCCCTGTAGAAAGGATCGTAAACACCACTGTTAAAACAACACCCAAAACAATTTGATTTTTGATAAAGGCGAAAACCGCGCCTGCGAGCAGAGCAATAAGCACTAGAATTGCCAAAAAACCATTTACTTTAACAGCATCTTTTTCAACCACAGCGATACCTCCTTGATGTTATCTTTATATTAATATGATATCACTTTTTGATAAAAATGTAAACTCCAAAATAATTAGCGCAGGAATAAAACGACCTGAGTCAAGGTGAGTCAAGGGGACGGGGTGAGTCAAGGGGACGGCAGACTGTGTGAAAACTCCCCACAGAAAAAGGAATTAAGGGGATAAAGATCGAAATAAAGGGTGGTAGAGAGGTGGAGAAAATGCCATACATAAAAGGAGAAAATCGCA
>DUSK01000069.1 GCA_012842275.1 Syntrophaceticus sp.
ACCCAGAATTCTTGGTCATGAATTCTGTGGAGAGGTTGTAGAGGTAGGCCCTGCAGTGAGGAATGTGAAGGTGGGGGACCGGGTTGCTGTTTCCTGTGTTACCCAGTGGGGTGAGTGCTTCTACTGCAGACGGGGGTCTAATTATGCCCACTGCACAACCGGTAGCTGGATCTTCGGCTATATGATCGACGGCTGCCAGGCAGAATATGTCCGGGTGCCTCATGCTAATCTGGGCTGCCATAAAATACCGGAAGGTCTAACAGAAGACGATGTTCTGCTGGTCGGTGACATCCTATCTACAGGTTATTTCGGTGCTGAAAATGCCGAAATCGAACCTGGGGACACAGTAGCAGTGATGGGAAGCGGCCCTGTGGGCATGTGCGCCATGATGGCTGCCCGCTTGTGGGGCCCTGCAAGAATCATCGCAGTTGATATGAACCAGCACCGGCTCGATTTTGCTGTCAAACAGGGATATGCAGATATGGCCTTGAACCCTGCGGAAGTCAATGTTCCCGAAGCGATCAGGGATCTGACCGGTGGCCGCGGTGCCGACAGTACCATTGAGGCTGTAGGTGTCAAGGGAACCTTTGATCTGGCTCTGGAGGCTGTACGGCCTTGTGGAAATGTTTCGATCATCGGTGTATTTGAACAGCCGCAGGAAATTCCTATGAACAAGATGTGGATCAAGAACATCAAGATCAGCATGGGCCTCGTCAATGCCAACCGGATTCCTGAGCTGATCAATCTGATTCAGGCTGGAAGGATCAATGCCAAGCCTCTCTATACCCATCGCAAACCGCTGAATGATCTCCTCGAGGGATATGATGTGTTCGGCAACAAGAAGGATAACGTTATCAAGTGGCTTATCACACCATATGAGAGATAAGAGATTATAGTATTAAGCCGGTTTCTACTGGCTTAATACACCTCGTAAACCGGGGTCTGTTTCAGCCCCGGTTTTTTTATTTTTTTTCTGTGGGAGGAAGGATTTTATCTTTCTATAGAGAAAAATACAAAGTGGCGGGAAGTGGAGTAAAGTGGTGTGTCATATATACAAAGTGGGGAGATAAATGTTTATCGGTGAGTATCGACACAATATAGATGCCAAGGGACGTTTGATACTTCCGGCGAAATTCCGGAGTTGTCTGGGTGAGCGCTGTATTGCCACCCGGGGTCTGGATCACTGTCTTTTTGTTTTTCCCCTGGAAGAGTGGCAGGGGATGGAAGAAAAAATGAGAAATCTCCCCCTTACCAAAAAAGATGCCCGCGCTTTTTCCCGTTTCTTCTTTTCAGGTGCCACAGAGTGTGAATTGGATGGACAGGGGAGGATCCTGTTACCACCGTCTTTGAGGGAATATGCACAGATCAAGAAAGAAGTAGCTATCATCGGAGTGTCATCCCGCATAGAGATCTGGGCGGCGGATCGCTGGGATGAATATTGTGCCGGAGCAGAGGAAACATATGAAGAATTAGCAGAACAAATGGATAAAGGCGGTGTCTTTATTGAGTGAAGTAGTACATGCTCCGGTAATGCTCAAAGAAGCTGTTGACCTGTTAAATCCTCATGAAGGCGGTATCTATGTGGACTGCACCCTTGGCGGCGGTGGACATGCTAAAGAGATCTTGAATCGAGTAGGGGAAAGAGGGCATCTGATAGCCTTTGATAAGGATCGGTATGCAATTGAGCGTTCACAAAAGGTTCTTGCCCCTTATCTTGACCGGGTGACCTTTGTGCACCGGGATTATCGCTTTTTGGCAGATGTTCTTCATGAATTACAAATAGCTGGGGTCGATGGGATTATATTTGATCTGGGTGTTTCTTCATATCAGGTTTTGGATCCGGAACGGGGTTTTAGTTACAACTATGATGCTCCTTTGGACATGAGAATGGATGATAGTTCAGCGACAACCGCGGCGGACCTGGTCAATACACTTTCTGAAAAGGAATTAGGAGACATCATTTATCGTTTCGGTGAGGAAAGATGGGCACGCCGTATCGCGTCTTTTATAGTTGAGAGGAGAAAAAAAGCTCCAATTAAAACAACTGGTCAGCTTACCGAGATTATTAAGGCAGCTATTCCTGCTGCTGCCCGGCGCAAGGGCCCCCACCCCGCCCGACGTACCTTCATGGCATTACGGATTGCTGTTAACGATGAATTATCAGGGCTTGAAGAAGGTCTCAGGGCGGGCATTTCTTTTTTGAAAGCAAGGGGACGAATTGTGGTGATCTCCTTTCATTCGCTAGAAGACCGGATTGTGAAGCGGATATTCAGGGAATATGCGGCTTCAAATATTTTGCAAATACTCACCAAAAAACCCCTGTTGCCCTCAGAAGAAGAGGTGCTTGTTAACCCTAGATCACGCAGCGCAAAAATACGGGCAGCTGAAAAGACGGTCATAGCAGGGTAATATAAAAAAACCGAGGTGAATAAATTGGTATTAGCGGAAAACAGTTACTCAGCAGGCACAGCCAGAGCCCGTGTCAGGAACAAAAATAAACTAAGAAATAAACCAAGAAATAGGCCAAAAAACAAACCGCATAAAAAAACTCTTATCTATTTTCAGGTGATTGCACTGATTTTATGCGGCTTTGGATTGGGGCTTTACTATATCAATATGAATCATCAGGTGACAGCTTTGAGTTACCGGCTTGAAGCCCAAAAAGAGAAAGTAGCTATGCTGCAGAGAGATTACAAACAATTGGAATTAAAGGCTGCGGAGCTTCAATGCCCTGATCGGGTTGAGGAAGTTGCAGTTAACAAGCTGGGCATGCATAAGCCTGACAGTATCTTGTTTGCTGCTCTTCCCCCTGAGGATGAAACTGCTACTGCCCAAGAACAGAAAAAAGAGGACCAGGGTAAAGATAGTAATAGCTGGTCAATGGCTTTCCTGAAATGGATCAACCGGGCAGAAGCTTCGCCTCGGTAATGGGGTGTTATTGTGAGTACATATAGTGTTGAGGTGCGAAAAAGAATAACATTCATTTTTTTTGCCCTTTTTTTTATTTTTTTCTTACTTGTGCTGCGTCTTGGTTATCTTCAGATCATTAAAGGCACCTGGTACCAACAAAAAGCTCTGGAAAACAGAATCCGAGAAATAGTTGTTGAACCGAAAAGAGGGGATATCTATGACCGTAACGGTAATGAACTGGCGGTCAGTATCAATGCAGATGCCTGCTATGCTGTTCCTGCAGAGGTAAAAAAGGCAGAAGATATAGAGGGTGTTGCTCAGGAATTAGCTGAGATTCTTGATATGGATAAAGAGAAGGTCTATAAACTGATTACTCAGGATCAGCACTCGGTTTGGCTGAAATTTAAGCTGACAGAGGAAGAGGTAAAAAAACTGCGAGAAAAGAATCTGCCGGGGATTGGTACCGTTCCTAAACCCCAGCGTTTTTATCCCAAGGGGAATTTGGCCTCTCATGTGCTGGGGTTTGCCGGTGATTACAACCAGGGCCTGGAAGGGATTGAAGTCGCTTTTGAGGAAGAATTGGCGGGTATCAATGGGTACCTGTTGGTTGAATATGACGCGGCAGGACATGAAATTCCCGAATCAACAAAAAAATATATTGAACCGGAACAGGGCCTTAGTGTAGTTCTTACTATAGATCAAACGATCCAGTATATTGCAGAACGGGAATTGGATAAGATCATGCAAAAACACTCTCCGAAACGTGCTACAATTATAGTGATGGACCCGAAGACCGGGGAGATTCTCGCTATGGCCAACAAGCCGGATTTTAATCCCAATGAATTTCATAAGTATGGAGCTGATGTGCGCCGTAATGGTGCTGTGAATGACAGTTATGAACCTGGGTCGACTTTCAAAATTGTCACTCTGGCTGCAGCCTTGGAAGAGGGTGTGACCAATCAGGAGGAAAGGTTTCATGACCCCGGTTTTATTGAAGTTGACGGGGAGAGAATCCACTGCTGGGTCGATGGGGGACATGGCAGTCAGAGTCTATCTGAGGTTGTGCAAAACTCCTGTAACCCTGGCTTTATTACTTTAGGGATGCGGCTCGGCACAGAAAAGCTTTACAAATATATAAGGGGTTTTGGTTTTGGCAGCACCTTGGGTTTTGAACTCCCCGGAGAAGCCACTGGTATCCTTGTTCCTGAAGATCAGGTAAAACCCGTTGATTTGGCTACTATCTCCATGGGCCAGACCAATAGTGTTACCCCCTTACAGATGGTTACAGCTCTTTCTGCTGTAGTCAATGGGGGTAAGCTGATGAAGCCCTATATAGTTAAGGAACTGCGCAATAAGGATGGAGAGGTAGTAAAAACCTTTCAGCCTCAAGTAATAAGGCAGGTTATTTCAGAAGAAACATCTAAGATTGAAAGGGAATTGTTGGAGAATGTTGTAACACACGGCTCAGGGCGCAATGCTTACATAGAAGGCTATTCTGTAGGGGGAAAAACAGGTACAGCTCAAAAACCTGCACCGGGTGGGGGTTATTCTTCCAGCGATTATATCGCCTCTTTTTTGGGCTTTGCACCTGTGGATGACCCCCGTCTGGTGTGTTTAGTTGTGGTTGATTCACCTAAAAGTTATCCCTATTATGGAGGTACAGTGGCAGCCCCTGCTTTCAGAGCAGTGGTGGGGGACAGTCTTCGCTATCTCGGAGTTCCGGTGCGCTATAGTGAAAAGGATAAGAAATCTGATGAGGAGATGACAACAGTTCCCATGGTGATCAACCTCCCGGTGGATGAAGCGGAAAAGATATTAAAAGATGCCGGACTGCAGGTTGAGCGTTCAGGATTCGGAAATATTGTTTACGGTCAGGTTCCCGTTGATGGCATCAGGGTAAAGATAGGCAGCAAAGTGCTGCTGCAGCTGCAGAAAACGGAGGAATTACAGGAGGGGGAACGCATTGTGCCCAATATTAAGGGGAAGAGCATGCGGGATGCAGCTGAACTGTTGGGAATGATGGGCCTGGTGCTGGTTCCTGAAGGGGACCCCTATCCAACGGGAATTGCTGTAGAGCAGTCACCAGCTCCTGGGACAAAAGTTCCTGCTGGTGAGCAGATCAGAGTCAAATTTAAGCCTCCCTCTGCTGTAGAGGTTGCACCTTGATTGAGGTGGGGCAAGATGGGGTATAATGTAAAAATAACCAATTAGAGGTGGTTTTGTGCGACTGAAAGATCTGCTCCAGGGAATTAAGGTACTGGAGGGGAGAGGGCTTGAACAAATTGTTGAGGGTGTGCACTACGATTCCCGGCAGATAAAAAAAGGCTATATCTTTGTTTGTATCAAAGGTTACCGCACAGATGGGCATCTTTATATAGATGATGCATTATCCAGAGGAGCTGTTGGAGTGGTGGTGGAACGGGATGTTGAAGTGCCGGGAGGGATTTCTCTGGTGCGGGTTGAGAATTCCCGGCTGGCCCTTGCCCAATTGTCAGCAAATTATTTTGGCCATCCCAGCAGGTTGTTGACTCTGATTGGTGTAACCGGTACCAATGGAAAAACTACTGTTACCCATCTGATTGAAGCTGTGCTGAGAGCCGGGGGGATATCAACAGGTATTATCGGCACCATCTGGAATAAAATAGGTGACCAAAAGCTGACAGGGGTGCGCACCACACCTGAATCCCTGGATCTTCAGGACTTATTGAACAGGATGCTGGCAGCTGGTGTTGCTGCTGTTTCTATGGAGGTTTCTTCCCATGCCCTTTATCTGCACCGGGTGGAGGGTTGTGAATTTGATGTAGGGGTTTTTACAAATTTGACACAGGATCATCTTGATTTTCATAAAGATTTAGATGAATATAAAGCAGCGAAGATGCTGCTTTTTCAAGGTCTGGGTAAAGGGAGGACAAAAAATCGCCCCTGTTATGCTGTTGTTAATATTGATGACCCGGTAGGGAAAGAAATCGTAAAAAACACTGAGGTTCCAGTGATCACATATGGCGTGCGGGAAGATGCTGATGTGAAAGCAATAGATCTGCAACTGTCTTCAGGAGGCACATCTTTTACTGCGGTTAGCAGCAAGGGAAGAATTCCTATCTCCATTTCCCTTCCGGGTGAATTCAATGTTTATAATTGTCTGGCGGCTGTTTGTGTGGGCCTTAAAGAGGGTGTTCCTGCAGAACTGTTAAGCAGTGCATTAAAGGAAGTGAAGGGGGTTCCCGGAAGGTTTGAATTGGTTGATGAAGGACAAAATTTCACTGTTGTTGTAGATTATGCCCATACCCCTGATGGGCTGGAGAATGTTTTGAAAACAGCCCGCAAGATTAAACGGGGAAGATTAATCACAGTGTTTGGCTGCGGAGGAGACCGGGATCAGGGGAAGCGTCCTTTGATGGGAAGATTATCGGGAGAGCTCAGTGATTATACTGTGATCACCTCTGATAATCCCCGTTCAGAGGACCCTGAAAAGATTGTAGGGCAGATCGTGGAGGGTATCAAGCAATGCAAAACTGCCTCCTATAAGGTGATCGCTGATCGTTATGAAGCCATCAGACATGCCCTTCACTGGGCCCGGGAGGGGGATTTTGTGCTGATCGCCGGGAAGGGTCATGAAACATATCAGATTATCGGTGATCAGGTGCTTCCCTTTGATGATCAGCAGGTTGCCAGAGAGATTTTAGTAAAGGAGATCATCTGTTAGCAAATGAAAGCAATGGGCTTAGACTGGGTATTGGAAACGATCCATGATGCTGTTCTGGAAAAGGGATGTTCCCGGGTAGAGATAACAGGTGTGAGTATCGACAGCAGGAAAGTCAAGCCTGGGGACCTTTTTTTCGCTTTTTCAGGGGAACATGTGGATGGTCATGACTATATAGAGGATGCTTTTCACAGGGGTGCTGCGGCAGCAGTGATATCCCGCCCTGTTTGTTGTAAACGGGATAAAGCGCTGATCAGGGTTTCTGATCCCTTGCAGGCCCTTCAGGCCCTGGCGCGGGGTTACAGATCCCTTTTTGATATACCTGTGGTGGCTGTAACGGGCAGCACAGGTAAGACCACTACAAAGGATTTAATTGCCGGTGTTCTGGGCAGTAAGATGGCAGTTATTAAAACTGAAGGGAATTACAACAATGAGATTGGGTTGCCTCTGACCTTATTGAACTTAGACGACAGACACCAGGCAGCGGTTTTAGAGATGGCCATGCGCGGGCGCGGCCAGATCGCTGAATTATGTGAAATCAGCCGTCCCCAGCTAGGGGTGATTACCAATATAGGGAAAACCCATTTGGAGCTATTGGGGTCCCAGGAGGCTATTGCTGAGGCCAAAGGGGAACTCCTTTCCTCACTACCCCCTGAAGGCTGTGCTGTGCTCAATGCTGATGACCCCTGGCAGCTCAAAATGGCCAGCAGGGTAAGGGGAGAGCTAATATATTACGGAACAGATAGTAAGTGCCAGGTCAGGGCTACTGATATCAGACTGCGTGGACTGGAAGGGGTGGATTTTAAACTACACACTCCCTCAGGAGAGGCAGACTGTTTTCTTCCCTTACCAGGGAGGCACAATGTAGCCAATGCCCTGGCTGCGGCAGCTGTAGGTTACAAATTCAGTTTAAATCCTGAAGAGATAGCTGCAGGTTTAGCTTATGTATCTTTGACAGGAATGCGGCTGGATGTAAAAGCAGGGATCAGGGATACAAAGATCATCGATGATTCCTACAATGCCAGCCCTGCATCAACAATAGCTGCTCTGGAACTGCTGGCAGCAGTTGATGGAAACAGAAAAACCGCTGTTTTAGGAGATATGTATGAGTTGGGTGAAGAAACAATAACCGGCCACCGGGAGGTGGGGGTCAAGGCAGCGGTTCTGTCAATTGATTGCCTTTGCACAGTGGGAGAACTAGCCCGGGAAATTGCTGTTGGTGCTGAATCGGCCGGCTTACCCAAAAAACGCATCCATACTTTTCAGGAAAAGGCAGAAGCAATTGCTTTTCTTAAGTCCTATCTGGAAAAGGGGGATGTGGTTCTGATCAAGGGTTCACGGGGAATGCGGATGGAAGAGATCACAGCATCTCTTGTTAGAGGGGTGTTCGCAGGTGAGTGATATTACTGCTAGCATATTGGCTTTTTTGGTTAGTTTGGTTGTTGTTCTGATTATGGGACCTGTGTTGATCCCCACACTATACAGAATGAAGTTTGGGCAGGAGGTCAGGGATGACGGGCCTAAGACCCATTTAAAAAAACAGGGTACTGCCACAATGGGTGGGGTTATGATCCTATTGGGTTTAACAATAGCCGCATTCCTGTTCACAGATGATATTTGGAAAACCCTGTTGCTGACGGGTATTACTCTGGGTGCGGGGCTTTTAGGTTTTTTGGATGATTACCTTAAGGTTGTACTGAGAAGACCCCTGGGGCTTAAGGCCAGACATAAGATCCTGGGGCAGCTTCTGTTAGGTGTTTTGCTGGCATGGGGTGCAGTCTTGTTGGGTAGAGATACAACGATCATTGTACCTTTTACAGGAAATGAATTTGATATTGGTTTATTGTATTATCCATTTGTAGTGCTAGTATTCATTTCTGCCACAAATGCGGTAAATCTGACCGATGGATTGGACGGACTGGCCTGCGGGTTAATGGCCATAGCAGCTGGTGTTTATATATTGATTTCCTGGATGATGGGGAACACAGCAGCAGCGGTTTTTGCCGGTGCCCTTTCCGGTGGTTCGCTGGGTTTTTTAAGGCATAATTATCATCCAGCTAAAATATTTATGGGCGATACCGGTTCTCTGGCTCTGGGAGGAGCCTTAGCGGCCCTTGCGGTGCTCACCGGAACAGAACTGGTTCTGCTTATTTTAGGTGCAGTTTTTGTATTTGAGGTGCTATCCGTGATTATCCAGGTAGTATCCTTTCAGCTGACCGGGAAGAGGGTCTTTAAAATGAGCCCCTTACACCACCATTTTGAGCTGTGCGGCTGGCCGGAGGTTAAGGTTGTTCATTTATTCTGGCTGATGGGTTTTTGTTTTGCTCTTCTCAGCTTGTGGTCCGTGAAGGGGATGGGGTAAATCCCAATTCTGATTGTAGGTAGGAGAAAGCAAATGATCGATCTGTACGGAAAAAAAGTTCTTGTTATAGGATTGGCACGCAGCGGACAGGCTGCTGTCCGTTTTCTGATCAATCAGGGAGCAAAGGTCACAGGGACTGACTGTAAAACAGAAGATTTGTTAGGTTATGGGTTTGAGCGGTTAAAGGGTTTACCGGTTAGCTTAATCACCGGTGGTTACCCTGAGGTGAAGGCCGGGGACTATGATTTGGTCATAATAAGCCCCGGTGTGCCTGGGAATATCAAACTGGTCAAGGATGTAGAGAAATATGGAATTCCAATCTGGAGTGAATTGGAACTGGCTGCGCAGTTTATTGAAGAACCGATGATAGCTGTAACCGGAACCAATGGTAAAACCACTTCAACATCTTTGATCGGCTATATATTTGAAAAAGCAGGAATAAATGCTGTGGTTGCCGGCAATATTGGCATTCCTATGATCCAGGAGGTAGAACAAAATCTTCGTAACAGGGATAAAAAATACTGGATAGTAGAAGTTAGTTCTTTTCAACTGGAACGGATTCAATCTTTCAGACCAAAGATCGCTGTTTTTTTGAATCTAACACCGGATCATTTGGACAGACATGGAGACCTTGAGACCTATGGATTGATAAAAGCTCGTATCTTTGCCAATCAAAAGTCCAGTGATTTTGCGGTGATCAACCTGGATGATCCCTGGCTGTCAGCTCATAGGGACAATATTCCCAGCAAGATCTGTGGTTTTTCTGCCTGCAGTTTGCCCCAGGAGGGGATCGGAGTGTGTGACTCAAAGGTCATTTATAGCTGTCAAGGTATCAAGGAAACCCTTTGTTCTATATCTGAGATCAGCCTGCCTGGCCGACATAATCTGGAGAATGCTCTGGCAGCCTCTGCCGCATCCCTGCTGGCAGGCATCAACAAAGATGTTGTGGCTGAAGCCCTGCAAACCTTTCCCGGCGTTCCCCACCGTCTGGAGGAGGTGCGGACAGTAAACGGGGTGCGCTATATCAATGACTCAAAAGGAACAAATCCAGAGGCAGTTATCAAAGCGTTGGATTCCTTCACAGAACCGATAGTTTTGATCGCAGGAGGGCAGCACAAAGGAAGTGACCTGAGGGAACTTATCTGCAAGATCAAGGAAAAGGTCAAAGCCTTGATTCTACTCGGAGAGGCTGCTCCACTGTTTCACCAGGCAGCTGAGGATGCAGGATATAACAGGATATGGGATGTGAGCTCACTTCCTGAGGCTGTTAGACTGGCGCACAAAATTGCCCAGCCAGGTGATATTGTGCTCTTGTCACCGGGGTGTGCCAGTTGGGACATGTTTCGAGATTATGAGGAACGGGGCGAACTTTTCCGTGCAGAGGTTAAGAAACTGTGAAGGAGGGGGTTAAAATGAAGAAAGGGCGCCGGGCCCCTGATTTTATATTGTTCATTATTGTATTATTGTTATTAACCTTTGGAATTGTGATGGTCTATAGTGCAAGCTATGTTTCTGCACAGGTGACCTATGCTGATGGCGCTCATTTTTTTAAACGCCAGCTGATCTGGGCATTGCTGGGTAT
>DUSK01000006.1 GCA_012842275.1 Syntrophaceticus sp.
AGAGGGCTGACAGTTACCGCATTAAGCGGCACTGCATCGAGAACACCATCTACCATGGGGTCATATTTACTATAATAAGCAATGGCATGGATTACATAGTATTCACCGCTATGCTTTCCTAGGTAAAGCATCACATGGCCGGGAAAATAGAGAATCGCTCCGGGAAGCAGCAGATCCAGTACACAACTGCGTTCACTCCTGTCTGCTCCCTGTAGGGAAATAACCTTTCCGGGGATTGCTGCCTGATCTCTGGAGTTGCGGGGGAATTGAAAACCAAAGCAGCTGAATATATCCCTGATAAAAGCGGAGCAGTCCCGCAAATAAAACATACCTCCCCATCCATAGCGTTCCCCCAGCATCTTAAATGCCTGCCCGATGACCGCTGACCTGGTATAAGACAGGTATCCCTCTGCCACATCACTCCCACGGGGTATCAGTGCCAATTTAAAAACAAGTTCCCCATTTTTGCCGCGCACAGGTATCCTAACAACATAACTGCCTTCTGGTGACTGATTATCAATAACCTCAGGGATTTGTTCCTGTTCTGCCAGGGGAATTCTCGCACCCATGAAGAACTCCAATTGGGATATATCAGGGTTATAGGGATTATAGCCCAAATGCAGCCTGCTCCCTGTTACCAGCAAAAATTCATCAGTTTGTAAATAACTGAGCCATTTCTTTCGGTCGCCGGTGACTGCTAGGTCTGCAGCAAGCACCCAGCCCCTGCAAAAAGTTGCCTGGACAAAACACCACTTCTCGCTGGAGCTTTTATGGAGCACAATGACCGGTTCTCCGGGACCGAGAGCTGATTCCTGAAAAATATCGAACTCCCGGTCTGCAGGGTCTTCTGTAACCAGACAATTTGTCGGCAATGACCTGACAACAGTAGTCCTGACTGTGCAACCATAGGTCACCTGATTAGATTTTTTAACCCCCGCCAAATTCAACTCCTTCTGAAGATCAGTAAAGAATGACGGCATTAACCGGCAGCCTTTATGATAGAGATCAGTCTGGGGCAAACGGTTTGCCAAAAGCATATTTATGAGCTTTTTGTCACTGATCAGCTGGGGGTGGGCAGTTAAGTCCTGGATAACACCAGGCAGACTATTTCTGATTTCACAGTTAAAGGCATCGATTTGATCCTTATTCATGATAATGGCATCAGGATCAGGCGCTCTGCTCTGCCAAAACTTAGCGGTCAGGATTTCCTCCAAAGGTTACTCACCTCCGAACATAAAGTCATCTTATTGCTTAAAAAACCAAAATGTAATAATCTAATAATTGTGCTTAAGAAAGTGTCCAGACAGATTTAAAAAATGTTGGTTATTTATTAACATTTATGATGCAGATCCGGTGAACATTCTGGGCCAGGCAAGGGGACTTTTCCCCTGACCGGTCGGAAGGGGTTGTAGAAAGGGATGCGTTTTTCTTGCGGCACAAAACAGTTTGCAGCAGCTGTGCTCGACCTCCTGCGCCAACAATATCCTGATGCAGGGCCGCGCTTGATCTTCTCCAATCCCTATCAGGCACTGGTAGCAACCATTCTGTCGGCGCAAACCACAGATGAGCAGGTGAATAGAGTAACCCCTGCCCTGTTTGCAAAATACCCCGATGTCAAGACTCTGGCTGAGGCTGACCCAGCTGATGTAGAAAAAACAATCAGATCCGTGGGTCTGTACAAATCCAAGGCTGCCCACCTGGTTGCTGCTGCACAAAAGATCCTCACTGATTATCAAGGAAAGGTACCTGCTGACTTCGACTCCCTGTTAAGCCTTCCCGGGGTGGGCAGAAAAACAGCAAATGTGGTTTTATTCAATGCCTTTGG
>DUSK01000007.1 GCA_012842275.1 Syntrophaceticus sp.
ACAGTTGAAGGGGATATTCACGATATCGGCAAGAAAATAGTCGCTTTTATGCTCGAAGTCAATGGCTTTGAAGTGCTGGATGTCGGGGTTGATGTTTCTCCAGAGCTTTTCGTAGAAAAGGTTAAAGAATTTAAGCCGCAAGTGGTCGGGCTCTGTGGGCTGCTGACCCTCTCTTTCGAACCCATGAAAAACACTATTGAAGCTTTTACCAATACAGGTCTCAGAGGTCAAATAAAGGTGATGATCGGCGGCAGCCCCACCGATGAACAGGTGGCGAAATATGTGGGTGCTGATGCCCATGGTAAAGATGCTAATGCAGCAGTGATGTTATGCCGCAGGTGGATGGCGGTGAGTGACAAATAGTGCGAATAATAGTTAGTATCATCTAAATACCAGTGTTGCAATGTACTATACAATGTATTTAGGGTGGGCATGGATGAAGCTCTCTGCAAATTTGGCTCAGAATATAGTCAAAAACAGCATGGAAATTATCAAGAAAAACATCAATATTTTGGATGAGAATGGGATTATTATTGCCAGTGGGGATCAAAGCAGGATCAATACCTTTCATGAACCCTCTCTTGAGGTGATTAAAACCGGTAAAACTGTTGAAATTGACAAAGAACAGAGTTCAAAGATTGACGGGGTTTTACCTGGAATTAGCCTTCCTATCACTTTCGGAGATAAAATCATTGGAGTTGTGGGGATCACAGGTGATCCGGAGGAGGTCCGGGTCTATGCTCAGCTGCTAAAAAATACAGTTGAGCTTATGCTGCAGGATGCCTTTCTCAGGCAGCAATTGCAAGTGGAGACAGGGGCTCGAGATAGATTTATTCATGACCTGTTGAAGGGCCGTTTTGAGAATGATATGGATTTATTCAGACTCAGAGCTAAAACCCTGGGGTGTGATATTGAAGTGCCTCGGGTGGCTATGGTTATAGATATCATTAAGATCGGCGGGGTTCCGCTTCAAGACTGGGTGCGCTGCAATGCAGGGAGAGAACTAAAACTGGAGAGTATGACCTCTGATGTTCAGAGAAGATTAAGGCAGATTAATGAAGAGACAAGTATGATTACTAGGGTTGGACGTGACCGCTTTGCTATCCTGTATAATTTGCCTAAGGGTTTAAAAGATGAACAATTAAAAAACCACCTCGATAGTGTTGCCAGAAAACTGTCTGATATGCTGGATAAGGTGTTTAAGATGACTGTTTCCATAGGTATAGGCAATAAGGCCAATAATTATGAGGAGTACTCTAAGAGCTATCGGGAGGCATGTTTGGTCCTGAAGATTACCAGAAAAATATGGGGAACCCCTAGTATTTATTACTGGGATGATATAGGAGTAAATATTATACTGGAGTATCTTCCTGAAAATATAGAAGAATTAATAGTAAAGACTATTAAAGTCCTTGATGATAATTTGAAGGAAACAGTTAAGACATTTTTTGACTGCAATCTGAGCGTCAATAAAACTGCGAACAAACTATTTGTGCACAGGAACACCTTAACCTATCGCCTTGACCGGGTAAACAGCCTGACAGGATTGGATCCCCGCAATTTTTATGATGCAATGTATCTCTATCTAGCAATTATGTTGGAGAAGTACAATAATTGATATAGAATTATCGAACTGTAATTATGCCTTTATAAACCAAGCCGCGGATAAGGTCAATGGTGGCAGTACTACCATCGTCAAGGATTTCCAAGGCGCCATCTACTCCCACCAGAGCCGGAATTTTTAAATTTAAGCTGGTTATGGCAGTATGAGATGTGAGACCTCCTTCCTCTGCGATTATTGCTCCTGCCTTTTTGATAAAGGGAATATAATCCTTGTCTGTGGAGCGGACTACTAGAATATCTCCCGGTTGTATCTTTTTTTTCGCTTCTTCAGGTGTTCGGCAGATCCGTATTTTACCTGTTACTATGCTGCTGCCTATTCCTGTTCCTCTGGCAAGTACCTCTCCAATGATCGATACTTTTATCAGGTTTGTTTTGTAGGGAATTCCCGCGGTCAGAACTACCAAATCTCCATTTTTAATTAAGCCTGCTTCAAGGCTCCGCTCTATTGCTTCTTCAATTATTTTATCAGTGCTGTTTTTTGTGTAACCGACGATTGGTTTGACTCCCCAGACAAGAGTTAATTTTCTGCAGATGCTTTCATCGGGGCAGGCTGCTATAATCGGAGCTTTTGGCCTGTATTTGGAAACCATCCGGGCTGTAAAACCGGATTTGGTAGCTGTGATAATCGCGGATGCTTTTAAATCCGCGGCTATTGTGCAAGTTGCGTGGGCAATGGCATCAGTTACCGTGTAGAATTCAGCATCAGAACCATGTGAACATCTGCCGTAGTCGAGAGAATCCTCCACTCGCCTAGCTATCCCTGCCATGAACTGCACCGCTTCCACCGGGTATTTTCCTGAAGCAGTTTCTCCCGATAGCATGATGGCATCAGAGCCATCTATAATGGCATTGGCTACATCGCTGGCTTCTGCTCTAGTAGGACGGGGGCTGTCAATCATAGACTCCAGCATTTGAGTAGCGGTGATTACCGGTTTACCAACCTTATTGCATTTAGCGATGATCCTTTTTTGAATGAGCGGTACTTCCTCACAAGGGATCTCCACTCCTAGATCTCCCCGGGCGATCATTATACCATCCACCACTTTTATAATATCATTAAGTTTTTGCACACCTTCTGCATTCTCGATTTTGGCGATGATGTCGATATTAGCTTTTTTTGACTCTAACATTCTTCTGATCATCAGAGCATCTTCGGGGCGCCGCACAAATGAAGCAGCGATAAAATCTACCCCCTGCTCGATCCCAAAGTTGATATCTTGAATGTCTTTTTCCGTTAAAAAGGGGAGATCTAAAGATATGCCGGGGATATTTACTCCTTTCCGGTTGCTCAGTATTCCACCGTTGACAACTAGACAGCTAATCTCCTTTTCCTTTGTTTCCATTACTTTTAGTTTGATGGCACCGTCTGCTATTAGTATTATGTTGCCCTTTTTCAG
>DUSK01000070.1 GCA_012842275.1 Syntrophaceticus sp.
CGAGGATGCGATGTTGACGGCGATCGTGTCAAATTTAAGGCAGATCTATTAGAAGAAGTAATTGCCAATGTAAAAAAACACAATCATGTCACTTTAACCAGCCGCGATGGAATTAAGGTTGAAATTACACCTGACTCACTTGTCACTCACGCCACAGGGGGTATTCCTGAAATAATTGACTTGGAGACTGGCCAGAAAAGAAAACCGGTTGTTGATGATGTCATTGCTACTATGCGCCTGATGAACCAATTGGAAAACCTGGATACACCCTGTTCACTTTTGTATCCGGATGATGTTCCCACTCCTATTACTCAGGTTAAACAGACTGAGTTGATGTTTAGGTATTCCAAGAAACCTATTTATGGCCCTGGTATTTCTAACCCTGGTGAGGCCAAATATGTGGTTAAGTTGTTCCAGGCTTTTGCAGGAGGTAGTGATTCACTGGCTGAAAACCCCATTGGGATCGTGGGAGTTTCACCAGAATCTCCCTTAAAGATACCGCAGGTTATTTGTGATACTATGAAACATATTATTTCTGCAGGAATTCCAACATCGATCTTGAGCGCCCCTGTGGGTGGGATGTCCGGCCCATTAACACTGGCAGGAGGCTTGGCTCAGGTGAACGCGGAGATACTAGCATTTGCCACAGTGGCTTATGTAATCAATCCGAAAACACCGCTGTTCTATGGTTCCCGGTTATTTTATGCCAATATGAAAACAGGCTGCACTATTATGGGATTGCCGGAAACAGGTTTGGTCAGTGCTGCCGCTGCTCAACTGGCATCTTCTAATGGTTTTCTTTCTGATTTATATGGCCTTTGCTGTACATCCTGTACATTTGATGGTCAGAACGGTTATGAAAAGGCAATTAATGCTCTAGTACCTGCTCTGGCAGGGACTAACTGGATTTCCGGGTATGGTTCAATGGCCAGTCTGATGGTTGCCTCCTATGAACAGTTGGTAATAGATGACGAGATTATGGGGTTAATAAAGAGAGTAGCTAATGGAATAACGGTCAATGATGATACGATTGGCCTGGATGTTCTTTCTAGTGCGATCAATGGCGGCATGATTTTGGCACACCCACACACAGTTAAATATTTGAGAGGTGGAGAACTCTTTATACCGAAGCTAGGCTTTGACTCAGTATGGAGTGATTGGGAGAAAAAGGGACAAAAAGAGATTAAAACTCTTGCACGTGAGCGGGTTTATGAATTGCTAGAGAAAGATGAAGTTAAACCTCTGCCAGAGGATTTGGATCAGGAGGTAAATGAAATTCTTGATGCAGCAGCAGCAGAACTATTGAAATAACGAATGTAAATATTAGCAATGATGCTGGAAGGGGCAGGGTTTGAAGTTATAGACATAGGAATTGATGTCCCCGTAGCGGATTTTGTCAAAGCGGTAGAGGAGAAAAAGCCGCAGATACTGGGACTTTCTGCTTTGTTAACCACTACTATGCCTGCTCTTAAAACAACAATAGATGCACTTAAAGAAGCAGGCTTGCGTGATAAAATTAAAGTTATGGTCGGTGGCGCACCGGTTACCCAGGACTATGCCGATGAGATAGGTGCAGATGGCTATGCAAGCGATGCTGCCGGCGCAGTAACTCTTGCACGGGGACTTGTACAAAGCTGATTTTACAAAAATACCGGGAGAGATTGGGCTAGCAAATGCTAAGGTAATAAAAAAGGTCGCTTGATCTACAAAACGGAGAACTAAACATGGATTATCAAATAGGACAGAGTCAGAGTGGGGTAATTTTGATTACCCTACTCTGTATTTTAACGATCTTTCTGATTTTATAACCCGTAAACATGGTGTGTCCCACGTTTGGTTCGAAACAATAAAAAGCTGTAAGTTTTGCGCATTTATGTATTTATAACCCAATGATTATCCAAAATGTCGAAAAATGTTGTATAATATATAATAATGTAGTAGAGCTGGTATATAATGCTCAATTAACACTTGAAAAAGGACACTTATACGCTGTGTTTTATCCCAAGGCTGGAAGAGAGAACAAGCGAATGGCAAGTGTTGATGCAAAAGATGATTAAACAGGAGTGGTATCTGGTGGATAAGAGCGATAGTGTTCCTTTAGCTAAGCAAATTGATATGATAAGTTATTGTGCGGACATCGAAACAGGTAAGCCCTATGCTATGATAAAGGATGGCCGTTTTTTTATTAGTCACAAACCGGGAGGTCCATATCCTGTAGTGATACCTTGTTCAGGTGTTAAGTTGATTGTAAATAGCCATGAATGCAATCAATTAACTCCAGTATCTGTACAAGATACAGTGGAAATAAAGGTGATAACTGAACAAAAAGAAGGTAAATGGTCTGTAACCATTTCTGATGACGGTTTACAAGCAGTATTGCGGGTTACACCTGCTGTGAGAATTAAACGGGAATTAGCTGACCGCTGTCCTACCAGTAAGCTGCAACTGGTTGTCAAGGAAAAGGAAGAGCGTTTTCCAGCACTTACATGGGATGAATTATTGCAGGAGCTAGACCGGCAGGGTATTAAGTACGGGATTGATTGGGAAGCATGCTCTAGGGGTGTTACATCCTGTACTGAGGAAGAGATTGTTATAGCCCAAGGCATGCCCCCAAAAGCAGGGAATGATGGACGGGTAGAATTGCTGTTTAATACTGCTTCCAAATTACCTATTTCGGCTGGGGAAGAGGAGATAATTGATTTTAGAGAAAGGTATGTTTTTACTTCAGTAGTGGAGGGGGAAATCTTAGCTATCAAGCACCCACCTGGATTAAGTACCCCCGGAACAAGTGTTAAAGGAGATATGATAGTGCCTCCGCCGCCCAAAGATGTTGCTCTTATAGCGGGAGAAGGAGTGGTTCTCACCAAGGATGGTAAACAAGCTGTGGCAGCACGTGCCGGGCGTCCGGTGGCTTCCATGACTCCTAATGCCGTCAGAGTAAGTATTATTCCTGAATTAGTGAATGAAGGTGATGTGGATCTTTCTTCCGGAAACATAAATTTTAATGGAGATGTTTTGATATCAGGCAATGTAGGGGAAGGAATGGAGGTAAAATCAGGCGGGAATATAAGAATTGGAGGGTTAGTATCCAGAGCGAAAATTCAAGCAACGGGATCAATTTGGATCAGGGGCAATATATTTTCATCAGTTGTTATTGCAGGAGTAACCGCAAGCTTTGTAAAGGGAATCATATCACATGTACGCACTTTAGCAGATGGTTTAACAAAATTGACATTGGCCATTGAACAGTTGTATGGATATTCAGGGTTAAAACACAGCGTACAGAACAAAACGGGGCAATTATTGTACCTGCTGATCAATGAAAAATATAATTATTTGATTGCATCTTTAAAAACTATCCAGGAGCAAGTTAGGGAGTTGCCTCTGGAGTTTGTCAGTAATGATCTGCAAAGGTTTATCCAAGAAGTAGAAAGGGTATTGGTTCATTTTCCCCGCATGGTGCATGATTTTCAAGAGTTAAAGAGGTTCACCCAATGGGTTTTAGAATGGGAGAAAAACTTAGTTTCCTTTGTGTTTTCCGATAGTCATGTTGTGGCATCTAGCATTGTAAATACAGAGGTTGTTGCCACAGGTGATGTAAAAATAACTGGTGGTGGTTGTTATAATTCGAGAATTCAAGCTGATCAAAATGTAACTGTGAATGGTGTTTTTCGTGGAGGAGAGATTCAAGCCCAGGGAAATGTACAAATAGGGGAATTGGGATCTAATGGGGGATGTACCACTAAGGTTTTGACAGGCCCAGAAGCTACAGTTACCATTGGCCTTGCTCATGAAAATGCTTTAGTTATGTTAGGCGGGAATGCTTATTGTTTTTTGAGAAAGGAAAAGAATGTGCGATTAAAGTTGGATGATGCAGGGAATCTAATATATCATGGAAGCCCTGTGTAAAGACTGGTCAAAGCTGTATATATTTGTTGTGTTAAACTTGATGGGTGTCGTAAAATATTCAGTTAAAGGAAGGAAGAATTCTGTAAGTAGATTTTCTGCGCCCGGCTGCAGGAATAATAATATGAACAGCGAATAGTAATAAAATAGTTGACAACTGAAAATGGGAACAGGTGCCCGGTCAAGGGCTTGACAGGGAAACCGGACTCCTGGAGCTCAACTGATGAGTTTACAGGGGGAAAGGTGCGGTCCCGCCACTGTGAGGGGGAGACTGACCGCAGTAATCCACTCGAAGCGATGTCTATAAAATAAGGCATCCTTCGGGGAAGGAGCGGAAACAG
>DUSK01000071.1 GCA_012842275.1 Syntrophaceticus sp.
AGGCATTCATGCTGACACTCTCTTCTGAAAGAACCCTGCCTGTTCCTTCACAATAGGGGCAGGAGCGTTCAAGCAAACTGCTCAAACTGGGACGAACCTTTTTTCTGGTCAGTTCTAACAGGCCCAATTGGGTAAGACCAAGCACACAGGTTCTGGTCTTATCCTTCTTCAATTCCTCTTCCAGCTGCCTGATCACCTCACTGCGGTGTTCCGGAAGTTCCATATCAATAAAATCGATAATAATGATGCCCCCTAAATTCCGCAGGCGAATCTGGCGCACGATCTCCTGCACTGCCTCCATATTGGTGCGGAAAACCGTTTCAGCAAAGTTTTTTGTCCCGGTATATTTGCCGGTATTGACATCAATAACGGTCAAGGCCTCAGCCTCATCGATCACCAGGTAGCCGCCGCTCTTCAGCCAAACCTTAGGGCGCAGCGCTTTGGTCATTTCCTGTTCCAAATCAAACTGCTCAACAAAATCAGATGAGGCGAGATAGACCCGGCTGCGCAAACTGGGTTCAAAGGCCTGAACCAGCTCGATTATTTTCTCATAGGTTTCCTGGTCATTGGTCAGCAGCCGGTCCACATCCTCTCCAAAGAGATCCCTAACCACCCAGGAAACCAATTCAAGCTCCTGGTGGATTAATGCAGGTGCAGACTTGCAGGCGGCCTTTTCCTTGACCATAACCCAGAGATTATAAAGCTCACGCACATCCCTTTCCAATTCCTCTGCAGAAACACCCTCAGCCACAGTGCGCACAATAAGACCACGCCCCGGAATACGCACCTCTTCAGCTATCCTCTTTAATCGCTCTCTCTCCCGCTCCGATTTGATGCGCCGGGAAACCCCAACAGTGTTGAGATCAGGCATGAAAACCACATACCGCCCTGGAAAGGTCAGATGGGTTGTCACCCGAGCTCCCTTGGTACCAAATGGTTCCTTGACAACCTGTACCAGCAGTTCTTCACCTTCGCGCACCAAATTTTGAATAGGTAGTGCTTTCTCCTGATTATTGGATCTGATGTCTTCCACATACAAAAAAGCGTTTCTTTCAAGACCAATACTGACAAAAGCCGCCTGCATCCCGGGGAGCACATTGGCTACCTTACCTTTATAAATATTCCCGGCTAATCGCTTCTGAAAAGAACGATCAATATAGATCTCCATCAGTTTCCCATTTTCCAAGACAGCAGCCTTTGTCTCTTCCTTGGTTACATGAATATAAATATCTTTCTCCATATCACTCAACCCTCATAAAATCTTTTCCTCCCTAACTACCGCTACTCACCCTCAGAACAGAAATAGGGACTGCACAGGCATCTATTGGAATATTATACATACTTTATTTTTCCTATAGTAGATATGTACACTTATTTAATGGGTCTGTAATCATACCGTTTTCCAGATGAAACAAACCTGTACGGGTTACCAGAGAAGGCAGTAAAACAGTAGTACCAATCCCTTTATTAAGAGCTTCCAGGAGATTGCGCAGTGAGACCCCTTCTTGACCTACTTGCATCAATACCTCTAAATAACCTTCCACCGGATCAGCACACCATTTCAATAACCCTTCTTTAAGGCCGGGGTATTCCTCTTCCAGTTTATTAAACAGTTGTTCCCAAGAAATTGTGGTAATAGCTGAAGAAATAGCTGAATCCAGTTCTATCCGGTAGCAGGCAAGGTTAATAAACTTCCCCAACCCCATATCAGCGGGGTCTAACTGTACCAGATCCCGTGCACTGATGCCTGGATGGAGTTGATCATTAAGAAACTGGATATATTCCCTGCTGGAAATTTGCCTATCCAATTCCAGATCCATATACTCCCTCAATCCTGCTACTCCTACACCTAAAGGGGGCCCATAGGACAGCTTAGGGCGGGGGTGATGCCCCTTGGTATAGGTAAGAGGAAAGGATGCCCGCTTCAAAGCGCGCTGCAGTGTAGTCATCAGTTCCCGGTGAGAGAGATAACGTGCTGTATCTTTTTTCATATATTCCAGCCTGTACCTGGACACTATCTTCCCCTCCCCTTAACCAAACAATTAGCAACTTTCAATGATGAACAGACACCGCATTTACCGCATCTGCTTGTGCGGCAGTCAGGGCTTGTCTTTCCAGCCAGTGCCCTCTGGTGTTCCTCAATTAAAAAATCCCTGGAAACACCTGCATCAATAACCTCCCATGGCAGAGCCTCATCATAGCTGTAAGATTTTTCTGCATAATCCACAGGATCAAGCCCCAACTCCTGAAAACTCTCCATCCAGAGAGAAAAGCGAAAATGCTCACTCCAGCCATCAAACCGGCAGCCTTTTTGATAAGCTGCTTCCAAAACATCAGCCAGTTTCCGGTCACCCCTGGCAAAACAGGCCTCTAAAAAGCTGGTATCAATACTATGCCAGTTGTACTCAGCCCTGCTCCTTTTGACCAGCTCCCTCACATACTCATGCTTATTTTTCAGTAAATCTCTGGAGTTTTGACCCTCCCACTGAAAGGGAGTGTGTGCCTTAGGAACAAAGGAGGAGGCACTAACCGTTACCCGTGGTCTTTTCTTCCCCCTGCTGTAGCTCTTACCTATCTGCACCACTTCATTCACCAGATCCGCTATACCTTTCAGGTCATCTATGGTTTCTGTGGGCAGACCAACCATAAAATAGAGCTTAACCGCAAACCATCCGGCATCAAAAGCTGCCTCAACAGCTTTGAAGAGGTCCTCTTCAGTTACCCCCTTATTGATCACATCCCGCAGACGCTGAGTTCCCGCCTCTGGGGCAAAGGTGACACTGGTCCGGCGTCCGGGAAGCCCCTGAGCTGTTTTCACACTGAAAGAATCCACACGCAGTGAGGGAAGGGAAATCCCGGTCCTTGTTGCCTCACACCCCTGAGTAAGCTGTGGGAGCAGTTGATCTAATGCCCCGTAATCAAGGCTGCTCAAAGAAATAAGAGAAATCTCCTCAAAGCCGGTATTCTTGATTATTTCTCTGGCAGCTGCAAGCAGTGTCTCCGGCTTTCTCTCTCTCACCGGACGGTAAATAACCCCTGCCTGACAAAAGCGGCAGCCGCGGGTACAACCGCGAAATATCTCCAGCATACCCCGTTCATGTACAGCCTCAGAGAGGGGTACCAGTTGTGATAGAGGAAAATAAGCGGTATCCAGATCCCGCACCACCCGGCGCTGCACCCGTTCCGGTGCCTTTGGGTGAATTGGTTTTATCCCCTTGAAACGGCCCTGTTCTGTATACTCCGCTCTATAATATGAAGGCACATAAACACCAGGAATCTCCACAAGACGCTCCAGGAGCTGAGAGCGGAAGGCTCGTCCTTTGCCCCCTTTGACCTCACCCACTAGATCCAGTATCTCCAGTACAGCCTCTTCACCTTCACCGATCAAAAAGGCATCAATAAATGGGGCAAGGGGTTCCGGGTTGTACGCAGCTGGGCCGCCAGCAATCACTAATGGTTGATCATCCTGCCGGTCAGCGGACCTGAGCGGAAGTCCGGCCAGATCCAGCATATTGAGCACATTGGAAAAGGTCAGTTCATACTGCAGAGTAAAACCAATAATATCAAAATCTTTAAGGGGGCGGTGGGACTCCAGGCTAAACAGAGGCAATCCAGCTCTGCGCAGTTCAGCCTCCATATCTACAGCAGGTGCAAAGGCGCGTTCCATCAAGCAGTTTTCCCTTTGATTGACCAAACCATATAGGATCTGCAGCCCCAAATGGGACATACCCACCTCATAGAGATCGGGAAAAGCAAAAACCATCCTTACAGGGACTGCATCAAAATCCTTATGAACAGAGTTCCACTCTGTACCCAGATACTGAGCAGGTTTTCTCACCCGGGGCAAAATTTTTTCGATCAACAACTGCTCTATTGTCACAAGTTATGCCTCCTATAAAGCCTGGATTAGTAGCTATTCTGTTATTTTATTATTCTCCCCTTTTCAATTCAAGTTAAATACTTACTGTATTCGTGCAAGAGGATCAACCAGTTGATCCCCTTCCTTAACTTGAAAGTGAAAATGTGTCCCTGCTGTAGTTCCGATTACCTGCCCCTCTACTACCTCCTGGCCGGCTTTTACCCCTATCTCCCCAAGGCGACCATAAAGGGTGGCACAATTTTGATCATGCTCAATAATCACGATCCTTCCCAAAGACTTATCTGTACCTGCGTACACAACCCTGCCCGGTAGGACCGCCTTGATTGCTGTTCCTTTGTCCACTGCTAATTCAATCCCTGCTATGAATACCGGCCAGCCATTCTCATCCCTCTGCCAGCCAAAGCCTTTAACCAACTTCCCTGAAACCGGAAGATCGGGAAAGCTACCAGATGTGCTTACCTCCACATTCAGTTCAGGCTGCATATCTAATGAGGGCAGATCAGGAATTAAATAGGAAAGCCTGGTCAAATAACCGGAGAGATCATAGTTTTTTGTCAACAGGTATTCGACACCGGTGCGAACAGAACTTCCCCAAACCCCATCAAAAACAGTGCCTGCATAAACTGCCGCAAAGATAATAAGAGCCAAAGCAAAACGGATCAATAAACTTTTCACCCAGCGCAAGGATAAATATTTCACATGCGACCACCTCTAGTTTCTATATATGGCCGCCTATGGTTGGTTATAACTAGAACAGCATTTTTTCCCTGCGCAGCTGTACATTTAATATGATCCCTACAGCGATCAGGTTGGTGATCATAGCAGTACCACCGTGACTCATAAAGGGTAGAGGTATTCCGGTAATAGGCATTACCCCGATGGTCATCCCGATATTCTCAAAAATATGGAATAACCACATACAGAAAATACCCCCCACCAGCAGCCTCCCCAGTAAATCCCTGGAACGGAAAGCTGTTCTGATGGTTCTGGCGATTAAAACATAATAAAGGAGGAGTAAAAAAGCAGCCCCTACAAAACCCAACTCTTCTCCCACCACAGAAAATATAAAATCAGTATGGTGTTCAGGAAGGAAATTGAGTTGCACCTGGGTGCCGTTGTAAAGACCTTTCCCAAAAAGTCCTCCTGATCCGATGGCAACCAGAGACTGTATAATATTCCATCCGGCACCATGCGGATCCTTATAGGGATCCACAAAAGCAATCAGCCGGTTGAGTTGATGCTCCTCTAAGGGAAGGGGAAAATTGAGAGGTGAAAAGTGCAATACCAGGGCCAAAGCCACAACTGCAGCTCCGGTAAAAACAATACCTGCTAACAGCCTAGGATTGGCTCCAGCCAAAAAGAGCATACCGAATAGAATGACAACAAAAACCAGAGCAGTGCCAAGATCAGGTTGAGCAACAATTAATAAAAAGGGTACAGAAAAATAAAGAAAAGAAGGGATCAAATCCTTGAATGTTTTTAGTTCACCCTGCCTCTTGACCAGATAGGAGGCAAAGCAAACAATCATCATTATTTTCCCAAACTCAGAGGGTTGAAAATTAAAAGGTCCTAAATTTATCCACTGCTGTGCTCCATGGGAAGTAATGCCCTTGACTTCAACCAAAATAAGCAGAAAAATCAACACAGCATAGATATAGTTATTAAAGCGAACAACTTTTGCATAATCAAAAAACAATATAAATACAGCACAAGCAATCCCCAATATGATAGAAATAAGATGTTTCTTCACAAAGTAAAGGGGATCACTTGTGATATTGGCGGTAGCGCTGCTCAGTACAAGCAGGCTCATACCCAGGATCACTAAGATGTCTATAATTAAGATATAATCAAGGTTCTTCAATAGCCGCTTATTAAGTGGCAACTACCGCCTCTCCCTTCTCATACCATACTCCTCTTTAATAATAATCCATTCTCAGGACTGCGTCCATATTTCCGGGCAGGAAGATCAAGGGGAGGCAGATTATAATTAGCTATGAGGAAGCCTTTTCATTCTGATCACAGGGATATTGGCTACCAATGCCACACAATTCTGATCTTTCTCGAGGTTGATCTCCATAGTTTTTTCATCAATTACCATATACTCTTTGATCACATTCATCAGATCAGTGCGTAGTTCATCCAGTACCTTTGGTGAAAGATCCAAACGGTCGTGCATTAACACAAGTCGCAATCTCTCATGTGCAACATCTTTGCTTGTTTTATAAGAATCTCTACGGAAGATACGCTGCAGCAGTTCCAACACTTATATCTCCTCCGATCAACTAGTACGCAAACCTAATAGACGCCGGACCCGATCCATAAGACCTCCCCCGTTTTCCAGGTTCATAAAGGGGACCTCCTCTCCGGTAATACGGCGTGAAATATTGCGGTATGCCTCACCTGCTTTGGAATGGGGGTTCAATACCGCTGGTTCACCTTTGTTAGTGGAAACAATGATAGCTTCATCATCAGGAACTATCCCTAAAAGCTCAATGGCCAAATGCTCGATAACATCATCAACATCAAGCATATCCCCGGTTCTGACCATTTTGGGGCGGATCCTGTTGATGATCAGAAGTGGATTCCTGACCTCAGATGCTTCCAGCAGGCCAATAATGCGGTCCGCATCTCTTACCGCTGCCACCTCAGGTGTTGTGACCACAATTGCCCTGTCCGCTCCAGCAATAGCATTCCTAAACCCTTGCTCAATCCCTGCAGGACAGTCCACTAAAAGATAATCGCACTCATTTTTAATCTCTTCACAAAGAGATTTCATCTGTTCAGGACTGATAGCATTTTTATCTTTGGTTTGTGCTGCAGGCAGGAGGTAAAGTGTTTCAAAACGACGATCACGGATCAACGCTTGCCGCAACCGGCACCGGCCATGAGCCACATCAACCAGGTCATAAACAATTCTGTTTTCCAATCCCATGACCACATCCAGATTACGCAGCCCGATATCAGCATCCACCATTACTACCCGGTAGCCCAGCATAGCCAGTGCTGTACCGATATTGGCGGTGGTAGTCGTTTTTCCCACTCCACCCTTACCAGAAGTAATAACAAAAACTTCACCCATTTATGCTCCTCCTTTTACGATCTCCTCTGTGATATATGTCATATCCGGGCTGGTACTTCTCTATAATTACAATCCCATCCTGAACTCTTGCTATTTCAGGCTGATAGACACTGGCATAATCCCCTTCTGGTGCCCGGGTGATATACCCAGCAATCCTGAGTTGCGATGGCTCCAGCTGCAGTGCAGCTATAATTGCATCCTCATTACCCAGGGCTCCTGCATGGGCAATACCCCTGAAAGTGCCCATCACAATAATATTTCCTCCAGCAATTACCTCTCCCCCCGGGTTGACATCCCCTAAGACCACCACATTGCCCGGATAAAAAATCCTCTGTCCGGAGCGTATGGTTCGCTGTACTAAAATCGTTTGTTCCTGGGAAATAATATCCTCTCTGAACTGTCGCACCGGGGTATAACGAATCACGGGAATATCGTCTTTTTCTTGATTATCCCTCTCAGTGGAACCGGCAGTTATCGATGTATCCTCCTCTGCCTTGTCATCCTGAGGATCGACCATTACTGTGGCTTCCTGAGGATCAGTCTGTTCCTTGGCCCTGCGACCCTTCTTTTTTTTCCGGGCCCGTAAGCTTACAGCGTCTACAGCCTCCTGCTCCAAACTATTCACCCCCTGGTCTGTTTTGGTATCTCTACCACATAAAAAGAACAGGTATATTATACCTCTAGTTCCATTGCTGAGATAGATATTTCTATCTGGAGCTTTTCTATTCCTTCCCGTCTCCTCAAAAAACAAGACAAAAAATTCCTTGAATTTCCAGCTTTTTTTAGCAGCCTTTGACAAAAATCAGACTCATTGAGTTTTTGATGTATTATCCTCATCTTTTACTCCGAAATATGCCTTAAAAACATCTCTGCACACAGGTCCTGCAGATGTGGAACCATGATAGCCATCTTCTATAATCCCGGCGAAAGCGATCTCCGGGTTGTCAGCAGGAGCAAAAGCGATAAAAACCCCGTGATACTGTTTTTCTTTATACTCAGCTGTTCCTGTTTTGGCAGCTACTTTAACCGGAAAGTCCCTAAAGAGGCTGTACGCAGTACCCCCAGGGGATGTGACTGCCTTCATTGCTTCTTTTACCATAGCCATAGTCTCAGCAGAGGCATCGATCTCATTTATAACAGTAGGTTCGAACTGTTTGATGACCTCACCCTCAGGTGATTCAATTCGCTGTACTAGGTAGGGTTTCATTACCTTGCCACCATTGGCCACTGCTGCCGCATAATTGGCAAGACCAATAGGAGTAAAGGCTCCTCCCTGTCCGAATGCGGTCATATATGTTTCATAGGGCTGCCAATTTATATAAAAATTATATTTAATCTGGTATTCACTTTTTAAAACCCGTTCTTCATCCCTTTTGCGGAAGAGGATATTTTGTTTCTCCTGCTCAGTCTTCGCTTCTTTCAACAGCTTGTCGTATTTTTCCTCCAGAGCTTTTTGCTGATTCTTATACCATTCTTCCAGCCAGGGCAGATTTGCGGCTTTCTTTTTCTCAGGATTGGATGCTTCGCCAGCCACCTCACCGGGCAAATCGATACCGGTTTTGTTAACCAGCCCAACCTCATCAATATATTTATAAAGGGCATCAATGCCAGCACGGCGCCCGGCTTCAATGAAAAAGACATTGCAGGAAACCGCCATAGCCCTGGTTAGATTAACAGTACCATGTACCCCACAGCTGATTCTGACATCTTTTGTCCAAGCACCACCACAGCGAACAGTAGTGGAGGGAGTTATCTTCCCGGCTTCCAGGCTGGCTATGGCAGTGACAGGCTTAAAGGTCGAACCTGGCGGATACTTGCTGGAAATCGCCCTGTTGATCATCGGTTTTTCCTTGGATTCTGGGTTAAAATACTGCTGAACAACTTTGCTGGAAACGGGAGGCACCAAACTGTTGGGGTCAAATGCAGGACGGCTGACCATAGCAAGAATACCGCCGGTGCGCACATCAATCACAACTGCTGCACCTGCACTTCTTTTCAGTCTGGCCAGGGAGGCATCCATCCCCTCTTCCAGAGCCTTCTGCAGTTCATAATCCAGGGTCAGCACCAGGTTATTCCCCTTCTCCGGGTCTACCTGGATCAAATTGCTGTTGGGAACAGGGCGTTCATTCCTATCCACTTCTACCTGCTGGAAACCGTTTATACCCTTCAAATATTTTTCGTACTGCGCCTCTAAACCATATTTACCGATCAGATCAGATTGTTGATATTTTTTCTCAGTGTCCTTTTTCAGTTCCTCCTCACTGATCTCTCCAATATAACCCAATATATGAGAGGCCAAGGTATGTTCCGGATAATATCGGACCATTTCGCTGCCAACAACCACCCCGGGAAGTTCCCGTCTCCTCTCCTCAAGGCGCGCCACAATCTCAATAGGAACATCCCGTTTGATCACTATGGGCTCATAGGGACGCACATCGTGATCTTCCATAAGCTGTTTGATATATGCAGCATCGATCTCCGGATAATAATCTGCAAGCAGTGCGGCCAGATTATCTATGGTTTTATTTAATGTTTCACTATCAGCTTGCTGCCGCACAATTGAGATGGTGTTTACAATCTTGTTGGAGGCCAGTATTTTACCATCTCGGTCAATAATATCTCCTCTGGGAGCACGGATAGGCAGCAAACGAAACTGATTCTGCTCAGCTTTCGTCTTATAAACCGAAGCTTCTAATAACTGCAGAGTTCCCAGGCGAAAGATAAGGATTGTAAACAGAACAATAGTCAAAATCTGAAAAAACATATATTTTCGCTTCGATTTCGGATCCATTTTATCCATTGATCATCACCCGAACAATCCCTTTTGGTAACCTTGATAGTTCCTCGTCTTTGCATCTCTCATGCGGTGGAAAATAAGCATTAAAGGGTAATAGAATATAAAAGTGAGTACCACATTGTAAACCCCTTCAGTTAATGTAGCGCGCAGCAATTGAGCAAAGGAGAGGGGAAAGGAGCCACATAAGCCCCGCCCTAAAAAATAGACCCCATTGTAGAGAAATGTACCAAAAAAGACCAGTATAATCGGTACAACAGGGTTTTCTTTAAAAAACCTCCCTTCCAGTTTTCCCACCGTAAAACCGGTGATCAGTCCGCTCAAAGCACAGAGACCCAAATAGCGGGAAATAATCATATCCTGTATAAAACCGACAATAAAACCAACTACACCGCCCACAGTGGAATTGCTGAACAGTGCGGTAAAGATGACAAGTATTAAAAGGAGATCAGGCATAGTACCCCTGTATTGCAAGAGGGGGAAAATGGTTGTTTGTAGGATCAAGGCAAGAAAAAAAGAAAATGCGATCAGTAGAGAACGCCATACATTACACTGCAAAAAATTCCCCCTCCCCTGATATTCATATAAAGAAATTATTTAAGAATGCTTTTTCTCTAATCTGCTTCTTCAGTGCTCTCTAAATTTTCGGTGACATCAAATACATCAATAGGCTCCAACACTTCTGTGATCAAAAATAGTTCCTCAAGGCGGTCAAAATCAACAAATGGATCTACAATGGCATACTTATTGACACCCTTATCTTCAACTGCAGTGATTTTTCCGATAGGCAGTCCGGGAGGAAAAATGCCTCCCATTCCAGATGTAATCACAACCTGCCCCTCAACAGGACGGGCATCATAGGGAAGAGATACCATTCTTAACAATCCGATGTCATCACTTGTACCTTCTACAACTCCCGGTGTCCGGGTATCTTGAACCAGTGCGGCCGCAGCTCCTTCCCGGTCAAGTATCAGCAAGACCTGTGATGTATTAGGGCCAACAGCGATCACCTGACCCACCAAACCGGCGCTGGATACAGCAACCATGTGTTTTTTCACACCATCTTTACTGCCTCGATCAATAACCACAATGTTGGAAAGTGTATTAGGGGCACGGCTAATAACCCTGGCACCCATCAGATTAAAATGGTCAGCATAGCGTTCCTTAAAATCAAGCAAATCCAACAGCCTTTGATTTTCGTAAAGATATTCCCGCAAACGGGTGTTTTCTTGAGACAATTGCTCCAGCTGTTCTCTTAATTTTTTATTCTCTGCACTCAGCTGCCGGCTGGCTCCTATACCATCTAATACTGTACTCGCTTTGTACCAGACCTGCATAACACGGCTCTGCACCGGAGCCAGCAGTTCATTGATCACAATCCCTCCGGTAAAACGGGCAGTGAGATGTGCCAAGGCAATACAAAAGACAGCAATGCCCAGAAGCACTGCCAGTTTTTTATAAAACGGTGAACGCCGTTTCAAAAGTAATCACCCTAACGAGCTGATCTCGCAGCCATTACCCGCTTCAAAAGCTCAATATTTTCCAAGGCTTTGCCTGTTCCCAGAGCTACAGCATAAAGGGGTTCCTCGGCCAAAAGCACAGGGATGCCGGTCTGCTGGCTTACCAATTGATCCAGGTTGCGCAGCAGTGCACCTCCTCCTGCCAGCACGATACCGCGATCCATAATATCTGCAGCCAATTCCGGAGGTGTCTTTTCCAGACAGACTTTGATAGCCTCCACAATGCTGGCAATTGTTTCCTGAAGCGCTGAATGAATCTCTTCTGAGGTTATTTCAACTGTTTTAGGAAGGCCGGTAACCAGATCACGTCCCCGTACCTGATATGCTTCCTGTTCACCATTCCAAACAGCTGAACCGATCTTGATCTTAATGTCTTCGGCAGTTCTTTCACCGATCATGAGATTATAGACCCGTTTGATGTACTGCACAATTGCTTCATCCATCTCATCCCCGGCAACACGGATGGATCTGCTAGTAACAATTCCTCCCAGTGATATGACTGCAACTTCAGTTGTACCCCCACCAATATCAACAATCATATTACCGGTAGGTTCATGAACCGGCAGCCCAGCTCCAATGGCTGCAGCCATCGGTTCTTCTATGAGAAAGGCCTCCTTGGCTCCTGCTTGGAGTGCAGCTTCTTTCACTGCTCTCTCCTCTACTGCAGTAACCCCTGATGGAGTACTGACCACAACCCTTGGCCGCACCAGGGGGTTACGCTTTTGAAGCGCCCGTCCGATAAAGTAGCGCAGCATACTCTG
>DUSK01000072.1 GCA_012842275.1 Syntrophaceticus sp.
AGCAGCAGCTTAAAAGAGAGCTTATTGTTTTTAGCTGTTTTCTGCTGATCGGTGTGGCTCTTGCCTTGGCAATGGTTTTAAATTTGCCGGTTCCTAACCCTACCGATGCTGTGGAATATATTTTTAGCCCTGTTGTTAGAATGCTCTATCCAGGGTAATAGGGATGATTTTATGAAAATGGGGGAAGACGATGGGTATAGAGAAGGGAAAAATATCACTCTGGCAGTCAATTTTATTGGTTTCCAATTCTATTCTAGCCAGTATGGTGTTGATTACTCCCGCACTTCTGACCAAAGAGGCAGGCCAGGATGCCTGGCTTTCCGTATTGATTGCAGGGGTTGCTGGTTGTTTAATAGGCTTTTTTATTATTTCCTTAGGGCTGCGGTTCCCGAAACAAAATTTGGTGGAATACAGCATCGAGCTGCTTGGCCCCTGGTTTGGGCGGGCAGTGAGCATCATTTTCGCCCTCTTCTTTTTGCATCTTAATGCCTATCTGGTCCGGGCGTTTAGTGTTCTTTTGATTACTGAAACCATGCCTGAAACGCCTTTTTCAGTATTTAATATACTGATGGTTATTCTAGTAGCATATGGGGTTTACCTGGGACTGGAGGTGTTTTCCCGGGTCAATGAAATTGTTTTCCCTCTGTTTATGTTAGCTGGAATTATTATTTTTGCTCTGGCTGCACCTGAAATGGATTTTGAACAGTTGAAACCTTATTTGACCAATTCTTTCTCCGGTATACTTTGGGGCACTCTGATTCTTTCTTCTTTTTATGCTGAAGGGGCATTTGTATTGATGGTTATCCCGTCTCTGCGGAACCCAAAGGAAGCTAGGAAGATAGTAGTGCCTGTAACCATTATACTATTGTTTGTCATTTTCATTGATGTAGCAGGGTTGATTTCACTGTTCGGCGCTCAGGAAACCGCCCGCATGTTATTCCCTACCTTTGAATTGGCAAAAACTGTACACCTGGGAGCTTTTGTAGAGCGCATTGAATCCCTGGTAATTGGGCTTTGGGTGGGGTCTGTCAGCCTCAAGATCATGGCGTTTTACTATGTGTCAGTCTTTATTTTTGCTGAGGTGTTTAATCTGAAAGATTATAGGCCGCTGGTTCTGCCTTATGCCTTTATTCTGGTTGTTCTGTCCCTCATCGGTTGGGAAGATACCAACCATGTCAGGCTATATTTATCCCGCTATTACCCATTGTTGACGATCACGGTTATGGTAGGAACAACACTCCTTCTTCAGATTGCGTCTTTATTCAAACAGCGAGACACAAAGGGAGGCTGAACACAATGAAGTTTACAACTACCAGACTGAAAGCTCAGATACTGTTTGCTATTATCTTAATATTTTTATCAGCCAATCTATCAGGCTGTTGGAGCAGGGTAGAAATAGAAAAGATGGCATTTATCTCTATGGTGGGGGTGGATGCTGCAGGTCCTCAAGAACTGCTGGTTTCCTTTCAAATTGTCAACCCTAGTGGCTTTGCTCAGGGTGGAGGAGGTGGCGGTGGTCAAGGAGGGGGCGGTGAAAAACCCTTTTTTGTGCTGAGTGTCAAAGCACGCAGTATCCCTTTGGCTCTTGCCAAAGTCTCTCAGGAGAGCCCCCATAGGGTGCGTTTCAAACAGTTAAATGCCATTGTTCTGGGTGAGGATCTGGGTAGGGAGGGTGTAGCCCATGTGGTAGATTTTTTTGTCCGCCACTGGGAGATGCGCCGTTCCATCTGGATGGTTATGGCCCACGGCAACGCCCAGGAGGTATTATTAAAAGGGGCAC
>DUSK01000073.1 GCA_012842275.1 Syntrophaceticus sp.
GCAACAAGCTTTTCCAGTGGAGCATTCGTGGCAGCAATAAGCCGGGTGTCAACTCGAATCGGGCTTTCCCCTCCTAGCCGAAATATTTCTCCTGTTTCCAGAACACGCAGCAGTTTCACCTGGATGGGCAGAGAAGCCTCACCGATTTCATCCAGAAACAGAGTACCCCGGTGAGCAACTTCGAAAATTCCTTTATGCTGTGATGTTGCTCCTGTAAATGCACCTTTTTCATGTCCAAACAATTCACTATCCAATAGAGTCTCAGAAAAAGCACCGCAGTTGATGGCTAAAAAAGGTTTTGCTGCGCGGTTGCTGACTGCATGAATATAGCGCGCCAGCACTTCTTTGCCTGTCCCTGTTTCTCCTCTGATAAGAATAGTAATATTTTTTTTGGCAAGACGTTCAGCAACAGTTAACAGACGCTGCATTTTCTCGCTTCTGCCTGCAACAAAGCCGACCTTCTTCAGGGTGGCTTTTCTGCGAACCATTTCTTCATCATCATGGGGTTCGCCTTTAGCAAGTGCCCTGCTTAATGCACGGTTGATGATGCCCTCCAAGGCATCCAGGTTATCGAATGGTTTCTCCAGATAATCGTATGCACCTAATTGAATGGCTTCAACTGCAGATTTAACTGTAGAATAACCGGTCATGATAATAACCTCAGTATCGGGATGGCGGGCTTTTATCTCCTTTAACAACGTAATACCGCTGACATCAGGCAACTTTAAATCCAGTAGCACCAGATGATAAAAGTCCTGGAAAGCCTTTCTCGCATCATTCCCGTTTTCTGCAACAGTGATCTCGTGCCCTTTGCCATCCAGAAAAAAATTAAAAAAATTCCCCATTTCAACCTCATCATCAACAACAAGAATGCGTGCCAAACCTCTTCCCCCTTTCTGCAATAGTTTTACTCGCAAGTATTATTTACCTGCATCAACCCTCTTGGTTGCTATTTATCCATCAGCGGTACTCCGGGAAGGTGGCAGATAAACAGTAAATTCTGCTCCTTTGCCTGGCTCACTTTCCACTGCGATAGTACCCCCATGTTTTTGTACAATTCCTAAACTTACTGATAACCCGAGGCCTGTACCCTTACTTTCTCCTTTGCTGGTAAAAAAGGGATCAAATATCTTTGTGACCATCTCCTGGGGAATACCTACTCCATTGTCAGCCACCTTGATAAAAACCTGATTTCTTTCCTGGTCTAAACCTGTTTTTACTGTAATCCTTTGCTCCCGTTCCTCTTCATCTTCATCAAATGACTGTTTAGCATTGAGCAGCAGATTGACGATAACCTGTTCTAATTGCTGTGAGTTCCCTTCAACATGCGGCAACTGCTCATCTAATTCCAAAGATAATCTGATTTTACTTTTTTCAATATGATAAGAAACCAGAGAAAGAGCCTCCTTGACAACATCATTGACATTAAGGGGTTGAAAAACATATTGCTCTTGCCGGGAGAAAGTAAGAAGCCCACGAACAATACGCTTACACCGCTGGCCGCATGTTTCAATATCCTTTAGGATCTTGTATTTCTGATCATTATGAGGAGTAGTTCGCAATAGAAGTTGTGCATCTCCGATAATAACAGCCAGGGGTGTATTCAATTCATGGGCAACCCCTGCTGCCATTTCCCCTAAAGCCGCTAATCTGGCTGTCTGAAGCAACTGCACCTGCATTTTAAGCCGTTCAGTAATATCCTTGATATAAATAACCAAACCTAAATTTTTCTGCCCCTGGCAGGCAGGATATCCATAGACCTCCATTACCCGACCATCACTCAACTGCCGCTGAAAATTAATCATCTCCCGGGTTTTCAAAGCCTCATAAAAACTGCATTCTGAGCAGGGTTCGTCAGCTGTACAGAAAACATCACAGTATTTCTTTCCAAGTAATTCCGGCTCAGCAATCCCACTGAACTCCACTGCCGCCTGATTTACGCGCAAAATCTTAAGCTCAGGATCAACCATAATGATAATATCTCTGACAGCTTTAAATGTGGCCTCCCATTCCAGTTTAGCCCTGTTCACCTCAGAGAAAAGCGCGCCATCCTGTAGATAAATGGCGATCTGATTGGCAAGCTGCCGGAAAAAGGCCAAATCAAGAGGATCATAGGTAATATCGCGGTCACTTCCCACTAAAAAAAGCCCGTAAAACTTGTTCTGGGTAAACAGAGGATTGATCACCGCTACCTCCAACCCCTGCTTGAGCAAAAAACCATCCTTTGTATCTGCACCACGCCGCCAGACAATCTGGCTGTTGTTATCCATTGCCTTCCATAGGCTCTCTCCATCATCAGGAGTAATTTCAATCCCCTTACTGCAATTATCATCACTTATATAGCAGAAGCTAACTAACAGATTTTCACCGCATGGTGTTAGGATCGCTATCCGACTTAGGTATAAAATTTGGCGAACACTCTCATATATCTTTTTTATCGTTTTATCCAAATAATGCCTGGGCAGAGTAATATTGAATTCCTGGGCGAGTTCATTAAGAATCTCCAATTGGGCATTTCTTTTAGAAAGCTCTTTTACCTTCTCTTTCAGTTCAACATAATAACTACGCTTAGAAGTATAAACACCTGTCAATTTTTCAATCAGTTGTGTTTTTTGCTCCGGCATAACCCCCCTCCTCACACTTTGAAGTTCTACCTTACAGTTGACTACAACAGGTGCAACCATTTACCCGTCCCACTTCCAACTTCTGAAAAGTAGTAGTTAAACCATCATAAAACAGAATCTTTCCCACCAGTGCGGTACCAACACCCAGCAATATTTTAAATGCCTCCTGTGCCTGTAATATCCCGATAATTCCAGGAGTAGTGCTAAATACTGGTATAGCCATGTCTTCTGAACCCTGTTTCTTGAATGATCTATCATCTTTGTGAGGGAAAATGCAGGCATAACAGGGTCCTTCTCCAGGCAAAATAGTAAGCAGACGCCCATAAAATCCTTGTACTCCACCATCCACCATCGGTTTTCTCAAGCTCACACAATTCTCATTAAGCAAAAAACGCGTTTCTTCATTATCCAGGGCTGAAATCACCAAATCATATTGGCTCACCAGTTCAGCAGCATTTGACCTATCAAGGCGTATATGGTAGGGAAGTATAGTTATCCCGGGATTCAAATCAAGCAGTGTTTGCTTAGCAGATACCACTTTAGGCATTCCGATTCTGGCAGTAGAATGTAGGATCTGACGCTGCAAATTGGAAAGCTCTACATTTTGATCATCTACCACACCAATGGTGCCTATCCCAGCTGCGGCAAGATAGTACAGCACTGCAGAGCCAAGTCCCCCAGCACCAACTACAAGGACACGGCTTTTAGCCAGCCGCAATTGGCCTTGCTCTCCAATTTCTTCGAGCATAATCTGTCGCTCGTAACGCTCCCGGTCCTGAACACTGATCACTTTTCTCCGCTCCCTTAAATTCATCACTTCATCTATTATAAAATAAATGCAAAAAATATACCAACTAAGCGGTAATCAGGATCGTGTCAACCCACTGTAGGAACCCTAAGACCTTACCGCCCCCGAACCAGGACGTGCGACGTGTCAACTCATGAAAAAATCTTACCCAGGGATCACTAGCTCACTCATTTAA
>DUSK01000179.1 GCA_012842275.1 Syntrophaceticus sp.
AATGCGGTTTCGGTCTTTTAGGGATCTGCTGCCGCAACTGCAATATGGGTCCCTGTCGGATAGATCCCTTTGGAGAAGAGCCCCAGGAGGGGATCTGCGGAGCTACTGCAGACACCATTGCAGCCCGCCACCTTTTGCGGATGATCGCTGCCGGTGCTGCTGCCCACTCAGATCATGGAAGAGATATTGTGACCACCCTTTATGAAACAGCTGAAGGTGAAGCACAGGGCTATCAGATCAAAGATGAGGGGAAACTGCGCGCCTTAGCTGCTGAATTTGGCATTCCTGAGGAAGGAAGAAGTAAAGAGGATGTGGCTCGGGACCTGGCCAGGGAGGCTATGGAAGAGTTCGGCATGGTCAAAGGCACACTCAATTTCCTCAATAGAGCACCGGAGAAAAGAAGACAGCTCTGGGAGAAGTTAGGGGTTACCCCGCGAGGGATCGACCGGGAGGTTGTTGAGGCAATGCACCGCACCCATATGGGGGTTGATCATGACTATGTGAATTTGACCCTGCACGGGGTGCGTACAGGCCTCAGCGACGGCTGGGGTGGCTCCATGTTTGCCACCGAGTTTTCCGATATCCTTTTTGGAACACCGCAGCCGGTCAGGGGTAAAAGCAACCTGGGGGTTCTGAAAGAGGACCAGGTCAATATTGTGGTCCACGGCCATGAGCCTGTGCTTTCTGAAATGATAGTAGAGGCAGCAAAGGATGAAGAATTGATAGCTGCAGCACGTGAAAAAGGTGCTCAAGGCATTAATGTCTGTGGGATGTGCTGTACAGGTAATGAGATTTTGATGCGTCATGGTGTGCCCGTTGCCGGGAACTTCCTCCAGCAGGAACTGGCAGTGGTAACAGGTGTGGTGGATGCCATGGTGGTGGATGTGCAGTGCATTATGCCTGCCTTGACTCAAGTGGCTAAATGCTATCATACCAAACTGATCTCCACATCACCCAAAGCCCGCTTCCCGGAGATGGAGCATGTGCCTTTCAGTGAGAAGACTGCACTGGATACCGCCCGCAAGATTGTGAAAATGGCTGTTGATAACTATCCCCGCAGGAATAAGGATCTGATCCAGCTTCCTGATGAGGAAATGGAATATATGGCAGGCTTCAGCGTGGAGGCCATACTGAAAGCCCTAGGCGGTAGTTTGAACCCCTTGCTGGATGCCATTAAAGCCGGCCAGATCAAAGGAATAGCAGCAGTTGTCGGCTGCAACAACCCGAAGGTCACCCAAGATTCAGGCCATGTCACCCTCACCAGAGAACTGATTAAAAATGATGTTTTAGTGGTACAAACCGGGTGTGCAGCTATCGCCTGTGCCAAGGCAGGGCTGTTGCTGCCTGAGGCCGCGGACCAGGCTGGGCCAGGGCTGAGCGCAATCTGCAAGGCACTGGGCATTCCACCTGTTCTGCATATGGGATCATGTGTGGATATCAGCCGAATCCTTGTCACAGCATCGGCCATCGCCAATGCCCTGGGTGTTGATATCAGCGACCTGCCTGCAGCAGGGGCAGCTCCGGAATGGATGTCTGAGAAAGCTGTTTCCATCGGAGCTTATGTGATCGGATCAGGTGTTTTCACAGTTC
>DUSK01000008.1 GCA_012842275.1 Syntrophaceticus sp.
AAGGTGTCCAGTACCGCATCAATCAGTGTAAGAACGGGTGCACCTCTGAGAATTTTGACCTGGACTGTCCCCGGGTGATGATCGTCCCTGTGATCAAGCCTGTGAACTCAAAAGAGGTGGAGATCAGGGGGTTTGCTGCCTTTTTCCTGGAGGGTGTGGAGGGGCAGGGAAATGAAAACAATGTGATCGGCCGTTTTGTGAAAATGGTTTATCCTGGGGAGTTAGGAGGAGGCACTGATTATGGTGCCTATGCGGTTAAGCTGATTCACTAGCAAGGTGGTTTACAGTATGCGCCCAAAACTGATGATCATATTCGCTGTTATTCTGGCTCTGCTGGCAGCAGGAGCCAGTTACCTGTATTTGCAGGAGGCGGTAGAACAGGCTGACCAGACGGAAAAAGCTGAAGTGGTGCGTGCCAAAAAAGATATAGCGGCTGACACCATAATCAGCAGGGAAATGCTGGAACAGGAAGAACTGCCTGTCAGCTCTATTCATCCCCAGGCACTGTCATCTCTTGATGAGGTGGTGGGGAAAATCGCCCGGGATCCGATTATTGCTGGAGAACAAATTCTCTCTAGTAGAATTGTGACACCGGGTGAGACGAAAGAGGGGCTGGTATACACTATTCCACCGGGAAAAAGGGCCTTTACTGTAGCTGTGGATGAGGTGGCTGCAGTGGGCTGGCATGTCCGACCCGGTGATCATGTGGATGTCCTAGGAACAGTGGAAATGCCGGGCACAGATGATGTCTATTCTGTGGTGGTAGTGCAGAATGTACCTATTCTGGCTGTAGGGAAGGAAGTGCAAATGACCAGGGGAGAGGGACAAGAGGTAAAAATGGAAGTCAAAACTGTTACTCTGGCAGTTTCCCTGCAGGAGGCACAGTTCCTGATGCTGGCCAGTGAAGAGGGAAGTGTGAGGTTTGCATTGCGCAGCCCGACAGATAAAGAAAAGCAAAAAATTGTGCCCTTTGAGTTGAAGAATCTGTTGTCAGCAGCTAGTTGAGTATGAATCATCGATCAGGAAGAATGGGGTGAGTTTGCTGCAGGAAAGCAGGAAAATCCGAGTTCTGATAGTTGATGATGTGCCTGATACTTGCGAAAGTGTCAGGTGCCTGCTCAGTTTCGAGCCCCGTGTTGAGGTGGTTGGCGAAGCCCACAACGGGGAGGAAGCGGTTAGCAAGGCGGAAAAACTGCGGCCTGATGTTGTATTAATGGATATCAATATGCCTGTATTGGATGGAATTGCAGCCACTGAAGCCATATCTTGCCGGGTGAGCGGGTGCGCTATTATTATCATGTCTGTCCAGGGTGAGCAGGAATATCTGCGCCGGGCAATGGTAGCCGGAGCCAGGGAGTATATCATCAAGCCATTTACCAGTGATGAATTGGTTTCAACCATCTACCGCGTCTATGACATGGAGCAAAGAAGGCAGGTCAGTATGCAGGGAATTGCCGGAGAAGAGAAGAGAGCCGCCCTGGGACAGGTGGTCACAGTATTCAGCACCAAGGGTGGTGTGGGGAAATCAACTATCGCTGTCAATTTGGCTGCTTGTCTCTCCCAGGAATTTGGTTTCTCTGTTGCACTGCTGGATCTGGATCTGCAGTTTGGAGATGTGGCTGTGCTGCTGAACATGACACCACGCCAAACCATATCTGATCTGGCTGTAGAGTACAACCAGCTGGATGAGGAGTTACTGGATGCTTACCTGATGCGGCACAGTTCCGGGGTGCGGGTGCTGGCAGCGCCTGCACGTCCCGAATATGCGGAAATGGTCACCTCTCATCATGTGGAGAAGGTGATCAAACTGCTGCAGAAATCCTATGACTATATCATTATCGATACACCGGGAATCTTTACCGATCCCAGTATGGTGGCTCTGGACTATGCCCACCAGATACTGTTAATCCTATCTCTGGACCTGCCGACGCTGAAGAATATCAAACTGGGCCTGGAGGTCTTGGACTCACTGCACCACAGGGATAAGGTGAAAATTGTGCTGAACAGAGCAAATCTTGAGCTGGGGATAGGCCCAGGAGATGTGGAGAGGAGTCTGGGAGTTTCACTGTTATCCCAGTTGCCCAGTGATGGCCGTTTGGTGGTCGGGTCAGTAAATAAGGGCAAGCCTTTTATCCTGAGCAACCCCCACAGCAGGGTATCTGACAGCCTGCGGCAGCTGGCCCGGGAAGTGGTCAGCGCTGGTCAAAAAACGGGATCAGTTAAGAAGACCCGGCGTTTTCTTGGGGGATTGCTCAGCGCCTTGACCAAATAAGATCAGCTAAAAAGGGTGGTTTCCTTGTCGCTTCTCAAGCGTTTGCAGGAAGAGGGGATCACAGCTCGGGGAGCTGTGGATAAAACCGCACCGCGGCCCGACTCTTATTGGGATCTGAAATTCTCTCTGCACCAAAGGGTGGTAGAAAAGCTGGAGCAGGAGATATCCAGTGATGGAAATAATGCTGAAGAGCGGGAGCAGGCAGAGAAACGGATCAGAGAGATCATCAAGGAACACCTGATGGAAAAGGGGATAGCCCTACCGAGAACAGAGCAGCAGCGGTTGCTGCAGGAGTTGCTGGATGAGGTTTTTGATCTGGGCCCAATCAGCCCCCTTTTACGGGACCCCACTGTGTCTGAGATAATGGTCAATGGCCCCAGTCAGGTTTATGTAGAAAGGAATGGGGTATTGGAAAAAACAGAGATGCAGTTCAGGGATGATGCCCATATCCTGAGGGTGATGGAAAAAATAGTGAGTCCGTTGGGAAGAAGGATTGACGAATCTTCACCGATGGTTGATGCCCGGCTCAGAGACGGTTCCCGGGTCAATGCCATTATACCTCCGCTGGCATTAAACGGGCCGACCCTCACCATCAGAAAGTTCAGCAAAGACCCCTTTCAGATCGCTGATCTGATCAGATTTGGAACCCTGAGCGGGGAAATGGCTAAATTTCTAGAGGCATGTGTCAAAGCCCGTCTCAATATTATCGTTTCCGGTGGAACGGGTTCTGGCAAGACCACAACCCTCAATGTCTTGTCCTCCTTTATTCCAGAGGGGGAGAGGATTATCACGATTGAGGATGCTGCAGAACTGCAGTTGCACCAGACCCATTGGGTGCGTTTGGAAACCCGCCCCCCCAATATGGAGGGGAAAGGGGCCGTAACGATCAGGGATCTGGTGCGCAACTCACTGAGGATGCGCCCTGATAGGATCGTTGTCGGAGAGGTGCGCAGCGGTGAGGCCCTTGATATGCTTCAGGCTATGAACACCGGACATGACGGTTCTTTGACCACCGGCCATGCCAACTCCCCCAGGGATATGCTGTCCCGGTTGGAAACGATGGTTTTAATGGCAGGTGTGGATCTGCCGGTAAGGGCCATCAGGGAACAGATCGCAGCAGCAATTGATCTTATTGTCCACCAGAACCGGATGCAGGATGGCAGCAGAAAGGTAACTCATATCACAGAGGTGCAGGGGATGGAGGGAGACACCATCATACTACAGGACTTATTTGTTTTTGAACAGCAGGGGATTGAGCGAGGCCAGGTTAAGGGCAGGTTCAAAAGTACGGGGATCAGGCCGCGTTTTCTGTCTAAACTGGAAAGCTCAGGGATTATGCTCCCCGCTGAGATCTTTCGGTAAGAGGGTGGTGGCATGACTATTATCCCTGTTCTTATTTTTTCGGCAGTGATCCTCTTTGTGTTAGGGGTTTATGGGCTGCTCTCCGGTGACCGGCAGCAGATTCAGTCTCGCCTCTTTCGTTATACAAAACAGCAGGCAGGAGGAAGTGAAGGTAGTACCAAGAGAGAACTGTGGCGCTCACTGCTGCGCTGGGGAGGTATGCTTTTTACCTCTGTTAAGTTTGCTGACCGAGTGGAAGAAAAGCTGGCCCAGGCCGATATCCCACTGAGGGGTGGGGAATTTCTTTTCCTGGATCTATCTCTTACTCTGGCTGTTCCTTTTGTTGTGGTTCTTGTAACAGGAAATCTGCGCTTCGCTATTCTGTGTGGTTTGTTAGCCTGTATCCTACCCTGGATTTACATCAACAGCAAGCGGCAGAAGCGCCTAAATCTCTTAAACAACCAGCTGGCAGATTCTTTGTCAATTATGACCAATGCTCTGCGGGCCGGGTACAGTTTTTTACAGGCTATGGAAATGGTTGCTATGGAGGCCCACCCTCCTTTAGCAGGGGAATATAAACGGGCCCTGCGGGAGATGCAGTTGGGAGCACCGGTAGAGGCTGCTTTGAACAACATGTCACGCCGGGTGGGGAGTGACGACCTGGATCTGGTGATCACCGCTATGCTTACCCAGCGGCAGGTAGGGGGGAACCTTGCTGAGGTGCTGGATAATATTGGGGAAACCATTAGGGAGAGGGTCAAAATCAAAGGTGAAATCAAAACCCTCACAGCACAGGGAAGGATCTCCGGCCTGATCATCGGACTGCTGCCGGTGTTGCTGGTTGGGCTTCTTCTGGTAATTAACCCCCAATACATAGCTGTTCTTTTCAGTGAACCCCTGGGGATTGCCCTTTTGGTGGGAGCGGTGTGTGGCGAGTTATTGGGGGTTCTGTTCATCAAGCGGATTGTGGATATCAAGGTCTAGTATATTACAAGGGGATGTTTCTCTGGTGCTTTATCTGGTGATGGCTTTTGTTTTTGGCAGCTGTTTGCTGCTGCTAACTGGGATCTACCAGCTGATTTTTAGGGACCGGATTCTGATCGCCGGACGGCTGGCACAGTTAGAAAAGAACGAACAGGCCACAGCCATGCTGCGGGATGAACTGAAACTACCCCTCTGGCAGAGGATCGGCAAACCATTATTGAGTAGACTGACAAACATCTTTACCCGCCGCATGAGCAGTGAAAAAAGAATTTTTCTTTATAAGCGGCTGCAGGCGGCAGGAAAACCGGGTGGCCTTGATCCCGGTGGGTTCCGTCTGATTCAGGGGATCTCTATTATCTTATTCACAGGAGGGACAGCAGTATGGGGCCTTTCCCGGGGGTTGTTGATCAAAGATCTGGCCCTCTTGGTGATAGCAGGTCTCATCTTTGGGATGCTGCTGCCGGAGCTATATCTGTCCTCTCTGATCAAGAAAAGGAGAGAGGAGGTTAGCTGCTCTCTGCCGGATGTTCTGGATCTTTTGACTGTAAGTGTAGAGGCAGGGTTGGGATTTGACCTTGCATTGGTCAAAGTGACAGAAAGGTTTCCCGGGGTGCTGTCCCAGGAACTGGGACGTGTGATTCAGGAAATGAAGTTGGGCAGATCCAGGCGGGAGGCGCTGCAGGATATGGCAGAACGGATTGGTGCTGAGGATTTGTCTGCTTTTGTTACTTCCCTGATACAGGCCGATCAGTTGGGTGTGGGCATTGGTAATATCCTGAGAGTGCAGTCAGGGGAAATGCGCCGCAAGCGTCGCCAGCGGGCAGAGGAGCAGGCGATGAAGGCGCCGGTGAAAATGCTTATTCCGTTAGTTTTATTTATTTTCCCTGCTCTTTTTGTCGTTCTGCTGGGGCCTGCTTTGATCCAAATTATGAAAAACTTATAAAACAGCTGACTGTGTTCAATCCGGCAGATTACCGTGATGGTTTGCGAAGATAATACAAGCGCAATGGTCAAAGGGGATGTTGCTATGGAGGTCTACAATATCACACAGGGAGTTGTTCTGGCAAAGGAGGTAGAGATCTGTTTCAGCTTTTGGAAGAGGCTCAAGGGGCTTTTAGGGAGGCGGTCCTTCTCTGTGGGTGAAGGCTTATTATTAAAGCCGTGTAAATCTGTTCACTCTTATTTTGTTGGCTTTCCCTTTGATGTGGTTTTTCTCAATGAGGATATGGAGATCGTTCATATCATGGAATCCATGCCCCCTAATCGCATCAGCCCTATCATCTGGGATGCTGTGTCAGTGCTGGAACTGCCTGCGGGTATTACCCGCTTGAGTGGAAGCAGGGTAGGGGATCAGCTTTCACTGCGTACCCAGTTTACCTGAGCCTGAACCGCTCAAAATCCTAGGTCTGTTTTTTAGATCTGTGCAGGAAATTATATTAATATATGGAATATATATCCATTATGTCATTTGAGCAGAGTTTATTATTCCAATTATATGCCGCACAGGGAAGGGGGAAATTCTTCTTTTTTCTCTCCCCTGTTCCTTTATTTGACTTTAATTGTCTCAAAAGAACAGAATTTGATCACTTCTTTCCGCTTGTTTCTCCCTTGCCTCTGGGTCTTGCGGCACCTATCTTCCAATCCATATTCAAGGATCTATGCAGAACAAACTTAACTAAAAATCCATCATCTGATTTGCCTTTGAAAAAGGTCCGTGATCTTTGCAAAAAGGAATTGCGCAAGAGAGCTTTGCTCGCAGTTCACGAAGGGAATACTGTTATTCCCGCGGAGGATAGCGCATCCAAAGCAGACACCCTTCCGGCTTATGAGGAACTCCATGAGTTAGAATCCCTGCTCAAAGGGCGCCTCCTATCTTTGAGCGAGATTCAGCGCTTTGTTGGTTTTTGGAGCAAAGAGACCCTTGTCCGGTCCCTTCAGTTGCTCTGCCTTGAGGGAAGAGCAATTTTGCTGCCTGCCTTTTATCAGAAAAAAAGGAGTTTAGTTTCATGTCAGCGCTGTGGTTGGGAGGGCGTCCCTGATACCCACAGCTGTGCACGCTGCGGCAGCAGTGAGTGCTGCAGCTGTCCCGATTGCGGGCTATTGGGGAGTTTGAGTTTTTGTGACCCCCTCTATACAGGGGTTGGTGACGGTGGAGGGGATGGGATCCGCTGCAGGCCCTTCTCGCTGGGGGATTCTCTTGCAAAAAGAGCAAAAAGAGCTTCCTTGAGGAAAGCTCCTGCTGTAATAACCTGCCGCTTGAGGCTGCCGGGGAATATCAAATTTACACCCCCCCAGGAGGCTGCAGCTCAGCATCTGCTAAAGTTTGGCAGAGAGGGTAAGCCCGGTGGAAGCTGCCTGGTTTGGGCAGCCTGTGGGGCTGGCAAAACAGAGGTTTCTTTTCCCCTGATCGCTGAAATGCTGAATCAGGGGAAAAGGGTGCTTTTTACATCACCCCGCAGGGATGTGGTCCTGGAGATCGCTCCCCGTCTGGCAAATGCATTCGGCAGGGAGCGCACTGCAGCCCTTTATGGGGGAAGCAGCACTCCCAAAAAGGAAATCCCTCTGCTGGCCGCCACAACGCACCAGGTCCTGCGTTTTTATCATAATTTTGACCTGGTGATTCTCGATGAGGGTGATGCCTATCCCTTTCCTGATAGCAGGATGCTCCATTATGGAGTCGAAAAGGCCCGCTGCACTGGGGGAAAGCTGGTTTACCTAACAGCCACCCCCACCTCCTGGATGCTGGACCAGGTCAGAAAAAGCAGGGTTGATGTTATTAAAATCCCTGCCCGTCCCCATGGTTTCCCCCTCCCAGTGCCAAAATTTCTGAAGATTGCCCCACTGCAAAAGACCAGGAAGGGGTATCTGCTCCAGCGGCAAGTCCTTGAAATCGCAGCTGAGTTGCTGAAAAAACCGGGCAGCCGCATATTCATCTTTGTGCCATCTGTTGCTTTGACCTCTTTGGTTGGTGAGGTCCTGCGCACTGCAGCAGGCAGCTATCCCTTGGAAGATCTGAAACCGGACAGTGTTCAGTGGACCCATGCCGCTGACAGGGACCGGAAGTTAAAAAGGGAGCGATTTTTTGCCGGTGAGTTTCCTTTACTGGTGACCACAACCATTATGGAACGAGGGGTCACTGTCCCTAAGGTTAATGTACTGGTTCTGGAGGCCGCTCAAGAAGGTATTTTCGATACCTCCACACTGGTGCAGATCGCTGGTCGCTGCGGCCGCAGCCCTGATTATCCCACAGGTGAGGTCTGCTTTATCTCTAGGGAAATCAGCAGGTCCATGCGGGAAGCCCGGTCACAGATCATGGGAATGAATAAAGAGGCCCAGCGAAAAGGTTATCTGCGCAGCGACTGGGAAGAGATACTCAAGAAAATTGTCTTATAGGTGTGTTGTGACGTAAAATATGTAATAAGGGGGAAATTAATTGCTGTCCAGTATAACAGGACTGAAATCCCTCATCTTTCCGGAAAATAAAGGCTGCCCTTTATGTGGGCGCCAGGGAACTCCCTATCAGATCTGCCGCTTCTGTTTACAGTTGTGGGCTGACCTGGCAGAGGGGCTTGTTCCCTGTACCAAATGCGGCCGCTTCCATTCAGGACAGGAGGGGGAAATGCTCTGCTGGGAGTGCCGGGAAGATGAACCCCAATACATGATGTCCAGGGCTGTGGCACCCTTTGAGGGCCCTGTAAGGGAGGCTGTTCATTACTTCAAGTTCAGCGGGAGAAGGGAACTGTCCTATCCCTTTGGAGAGTTAATGGCCGCTCTACTTGTTCAGCTTTTTCCTTTTCGCACATTCAGTGCTGTAGTGCCTGTACCCCTGCACACAGGCAGGCTGCGGGAACGGGGTTATAATCAGGCAGCTTTACTTGCCGGGGTGATAGCCGGGATTTTAAAGATCCCTTTACAGGAGGAAGCCCTGCTGCGGGTCAGAGAAACACCGAGCCAGACATCCCTTTCCAGGCAAGAGCGAGAGGAAAATATGAAAGGAGCCTTTATAGCTGGGAAGGATGCCCTACTGCTACAGGGGAAACGGGTCTTGCTGGTGGACGATGTTTATACAACAGGGGCTACAGTAAGGGAGTGCTGCCGGATGCTTGCTTCAGCAGGTGTTGGTGAAGTATATGTGATCACTCTGGCTGCCGGTATTGTCAAAGATAAAAAAGATGATAAAACCAAAGAGGTGTAATCCGTATGATTTCATTTCTCTTGCTTCTCATGTTGGTGCCGCTGCTGTTGATGATGCTGTTTTTTAATGTGGCAACATTTTCTTTTTCCCGTCTGGGCATGTCCCAAGAAGGGGCGTTTCTGTTTTTAACTGCATCGATCATCGGCAGTCTGATCAACATACCCCTTTCCCGGCGCAGGATACAGGTGTATGAACCCAGGGTACACCCTTTTTCCATGTTCTTTTTTTACTACCCTCCTGTTGTTCGGGAGCAGGTGATTTACTTAAATGTTGGAGGAGCCGGGCTGCCGGCTGTTTTATCCCTCTATCTTTTGCTGAGCGGCAGGGCGCCTTTGCTGCCTACCCTCTTTGCTCTGCTTGTGGTCACTGTTGTAGCAAAGATGATGGCCCGGCCGAAACCGGGTGTAGGGATTGTGATGCC
>DUSK01000074.1 GCA_012842275.1 Syntrophaceticus sp.
CCAGGGCACCATACCAACCGGACATCTTGCCATCAGCACCTTCCACTGCAGGCCCGCCGGAACCTTCTTTCAGAACATACTGCTTCCCTATTTTTAAGACCTGTTCTTCAATACTGAAAGGCACCACCCCAATTGCCCCGGTTAAAGGTGCTGTCAAGGCAGTGGCTTCCGCATTTACCTCCTGCTCTGTAAACCCCAACACCCGTGCAAAGAGAAACCGCACATTCTGGCAGGGCTTTACTGTGATGGACTTCCTGTCCGCGCTGACTTCCACCTCCAGATTATCTTCAATAACTCCGTTAGCCTTTGCATACTCCCTGGCCACAGCCTCAGCCATTTCCGGTTTATCAGGCAGTTCCTGAGCGCCTGCCAGAGCTGCTGCATCGGCAGCATTGATCAAGCGGTTCCTGCTGGTGTAAAGAAGCCCCACATCGGTTACCAGGGAGGCACAGCCCAGCAAAACTACCATCCCTAAGGCTACCATAAGCAGTACAGATCCCTTTTCACTAGCTATCCTGCTTTTTAACCTGGCAGCAAAGTTCTTTAACACACAGCATCCTCCTCATTCCACACGCATGACTGTTACAGCTGTCAAAGGGTAAGGGTTAGGTAGTAACTCTCCGATGACCGGGAGCAAAATAGGTACACTATAATGCACCTCTACTTTAAGGCTGTCCCCTCTCCTGCGCTCCCCATCAGCGGGATCGATCAGGACCTGAAGGCGGGCACTGTCAAGGCTAGCTGTGATGCGTTCCACTGTTTGCAAAATCTCAGCATCACTTCCCCCAACTGCCCCGACCCGCACCCCCTCCCGGGCGGCCTGATTAATAACCTGATTATCTAAAAAAATAATGCCGAACTGGATAATGCCGAAAATCAGAAGCAATAAAATGGGGAGAGCCAGAGCAAGTTCCAACAAGGCCTGTCCTTGCTGACCCCGACAGCAGCGGATCATTCCCTCACCCCTTTATAAACAAAAGCTGTACAGGTAGGCTGCGATAGTCCCAAGAAAAATAGGAAGGCCATAGGGGATGAGAGAACTATAAGGTGTACGCTCCAAAAGAAGCTGTGCCCCACTGCTCCCTCCTCCCCTAAATAAAATAAAGATGGCCATCCCCAAGCGCTTCAAAGTTGATAAAAGCTTACGCTGCCATAAAAGGACCAGCAGGGCAAGCACACCCCCGATCAAAGCAGCGGCAAGGGCTGCATAAACAGCAAAAAGGGGGCCCTTTAATGCCCCCACCGATCCCAATAGTTTCACATCACCTGCTCCCAGGCCGCCCAGGGCAAAGGGCACTAAAAAGAGCAGAATACCTGTGATAAAACCGGCAATGCTTGTCCTTAGCCCTGGCAGCCCAAGCTGTGCAGTATTTAAAACAATTCCCGCTGCAACAGCCGGAAATACAACTTTATTGTAGATTTTCCTCTCCCTCAAGTCAGTGATCAGGCAAATCACTATTAATATCAGGAGAACAAAATCCGCCAGGACTGCTAACACTGCCGCCACCTGCTTTCTGCACATTTTGCATCCCAAATCACGCTTCCCAAATAGCCGGCCATCACGCTCATTTTCAAAAAGCAACTGTGCAAAAACATATCAATCTGCTGATTGAGATCCAGGGGAAATAGAAATTGAGAGTTGCTTGCACACTTTAAAGAGCAATATCGCAGATATGATGCAGCTTATGATTAATCGCCCGCCAGACCATCAATTACACTATTAAAAATGTTTACAAGTTCATCTCCCAAAAGTCCAAGTACTGCAATCACTGCAACCGCCACCAAAGCTAAGATCAAACCATACTCAGCCATACCCTGTCCCTTTTCATCGCGGAAAAACCTTTTCACAAGATCCATCAAATTGTCCTCCCTCCATTATTTTTGCCCTGCCCCGGGCTTACTGGTACTTGACGGTTCTGAAACCAAATTTATCTAGTCCTATTTAAATTGTAGTGATTTTAGGCAAAATTAATATCCTCTCTGGGTCTTGATTTTTCAAGGAATTCTGTCACGATTGCTCTGTCGAACCCCAGTCCTAATCCATGGGACAGCGGGTGTAGGGCTTAGTTGGAGGTGGTCCCAGACATCACACCTGAGGCATAGGCGATCCCGAAATTCGGTATCTTCTCCCCCCGGGACAAACACCTGGCCAGAGATGTGACTGTCCTCAATCCCACCCTTTCAGTGAGCAGGAAAAAGTGGATTACCTTTCCCCGGCAAACGGAGAGAGCTTTTTCCATGGCTTTGATACCTGCAGGTGTCTGGCCGAAAATCAATGTGCAGTTGTGTTTGCGTGATAAACAGCGCAGGATCTCTGGAGTGTCATCTGTAGAGGCATCATCATAAATAACCAGTTCAAAGGATTTGGGTGAGGAGTTGTAATAGGAAAGCAGTTCTTTGATAACCCCTTCAATGATAGGAGCCTGATTGCGGACAATAAGCAGTAAAGTAAGGTCAGGATCAGTGTGAAGTTGCTTTACAAAAAATATGCGGTAAGAAAAGAAAAATATACCATAGAGGAGCAGTCCGAAAAGGACTAAAAGCAAGAAACTGGCCATAGATTACCCCCCTTTTCCCCACAATATATGCGGAGAAAAGGGACGCGGTTAATGGCTAAATCTCCACCATATGGTTTTTTATGGCGTAAATGGCAGCTTGAGTGCGGTCAGTCACTTTAATCTTGCGGAAAATACTTGTTATATGATTTTTTACCGTTTTTTCACTGATGAAAAGCTTGCGAGCTATGCCCCGATTCGATTCTCCTCTGGCGATCAGGGCCAGCACCTCTTTTTCCCTTGCGGTAAGGCTGTTGATCCCCTGCTCCTTATCACGAGAACTCAAACGACTATACTCACCTAACAGTTTTCCGGTGACCACCGGATGAAAGGCTGGTTTACCATCAACAACATCATGAATAGATTTTAAGAGTTCATCAGGCTGTACATCCTTTAAAAGGTATCCGCTGGCACCTGCTTTAATCACTTCCAGCATTTCCTCATCCTCAGCAACAGTAAGAATGATTATTTTGACATCAGGCATTTCCTTGCGGATCACCCTACTGGCTTCCAAACCACTTGTTCCGGGCATCTTCAGATCCATAAGAACAACATCCGGGTGGAGAGTGCGTGTTAAATTAATGGCCCCCTGCCCATCCCCCACTTCATCACATATTTCAATACGGGGATCCATCTCCAGCACCCGACGTAAACCCTCTCTGATTAAGGGATGATCATCAGCTATTAATACTCTAATTTTCTCCATTTGTTTTCCCCTCCTCACCAACAGGAATGATCAGAGTAATTTCCGTACCCCTACCCGGAGCGGAGTTTACATTTAATTCACCTTTGAATATATGGGCACGCTCCTTCATATTCAGCAGTCCATAATGATCACTTAGATTCATTGCCGTCTGGACATCAAATCCCTTACCGTCATCACGGATAACCGCATAAATCCGCTCAGGATGCAGTTCCAGTTTAACCACAACCTCACTGGCTCCCGCATGTTTTTGTATGTTATTTAACGCCTCTTGTATAATCCGGAAAACTGATACCTCCAGATATTTGCTGTATCTTCTTTCTTTGCCGAACAGGTGATATTCCACCGGGATCTTGTACCGTTCCTGAAAGTCCTGGATAAAGCGGGGCACTTCTCCCGCCAAACCAAGGTCATCAAGGGACATAGGCCTTAGATCAAAGATTGTCTTTCTGATATCCTTTAAGGTGTTTCTGACCATTTCTTTTAATTTACCAAGCTCAGCACACAACTGGGACAGATCATCATGAAGGAGCAGTTGTTCACAGTATTCTGCCCTCAGCACAATATTAGCCAGTTCCTGTGCAGGGCCATCATGGATCTCACGGGCTATGCGCCGGCGCTCCTCCTCCTGGGCAAGGATAATCTTTAATCCCAACTTCTGCTGCTTCTGGATATCATCAATCTTCGAATTGATCTGATTAATTGTGCCTTCCAGAAACTGCAGAACAACGCTTAACTTGGTAACCAGGGTTTCTGCCTGGTCCATTGTTCGGGAAAGCCGCCTGAGGCTACGTTCCAATTCATTGCGCCGCCGGCGCAGGTTTTTTTCCTTTTCCTGCAGCAGCAACAAACTCGATTTCAGTTCCATGGCCCTTTCATAGGCCTCTTTTACCTGTTCCTCTGAATAGTTGTTAAAGTCACGGCTGACCACCATTAAGTGCAGCCGTGCTTCTTTTTCTAACCGGCTGAGATTGTCAACCTGCTGGATAGTGTCAAGGGTTTCCCTCTGGGTTGCCATTAACTCCTGCTGGACCCTCTCATATTCACTTCTGGTGTTTTCTGCGATATTGTAGATAGCCTCCTGACCGCTTTCTATCGCAGCAAGGGTTTCCTTAACAACCCGGTCCAGTGCTTCGATCCCCAAACAACAGTACCTCCTGCCCTATCACAGTAAAGTATTAAAGGCATCATCAAATTGCCACTTTTGGGTGGCCCTAGTTATGTTTTAACAATTCAACATATTTAGGGATCTTCCTGCAGACCTATTAAAAAAACTGAAAATATTAACATCATGGGATCAAAGACCTAAGAAACGCCGTGCTTCATTCTGCAGCTTATCTATATCATCCTGAGCTGCTGCCTCAGCATATATTCTGAAGAGAGGTTCTGTGCCAGAGGCACGCACTAAGACCCAACTGCCATCAGATAAAAGCAGTTTTACCCCATCTTTAGTGTTGCGCTCCACCACCTTTTGACCATTGATGCTCCCCGGTGACCACTCTTCAATTCTTTTCAGAAGTTGCTCCTTTTCCTCGGGTTTGCAGATCAGATCTAAACGAGCACTGACTAGGGTTCCAAATTTATCGGTAAGCTCCTGATACAACTCTTTCAATGTTTTCCCTCTGGCCGCCATCATTTCTACAATCAGAGAAATGGCTAGGATACCATCTTTTTCCGGTACATGACCCTGGACACTCATACCCCCGCTTTCTTCTCCACCCAGCACACTGCGGTGATGGATCAGAGATTGCCCGATATATTTGAAACCAACAGGGGTTTCCACAACCGGTAGCCCATAATCATCAGCAACGCGATCCAGCATATGGGTTGTGGCCACAGTACGGGCTACAGCCCCCCGCCAATTGCGGTCCTCTAATAGATAATAAAGAATGAGAGGGAGAATACGGTTGGGTGAATAGTACTCACCATGCTGGTCAATTACACCAAAGCGGTCCGCGTCACCATCTAAAGCCAGCCCGATATCGGCTCCCTTTTCAAGAACAGCTTTTCGTAAGGGGGCGAGACCACGCTCATTGGGATCCGGAAGATAACCCCCAAATAATACATCCCGGTAGTTGTGGATCACCTCCACCCGGTTTTTTGTTCCTTTCAGCAGTTCTTCAAGATAACCTCTCCCTGCTCCCCACATGGGGTCGAAAACGATCTTCAGACTGCCCCGGTGGATGGTGCGGTAGTTGATTATTTTCTGCAGATGGGCAAAATAGAAAGGTTTAGCATCCAGTTCCCGCACAAGGCCCCGTTCTCTTCCTGTGTGTTCCGGCAGAAAATAAATATCATCACTCTGCAGATTGTTTAAATGCTTTTCAATGGCTTTGGTAATCTCTGGAGTGGCTGGGCCTGCGTAGTCGGGAATAAACTTGATTCCGTTATACTCGGGCGGGTTGTGGCTTGCAGTGATCATCACCGCCCCGCCTGCTTCAAGGGCTTTTACTGCAAAAGCTGTTACCGGGGTAGGGGTAGCCTCCGCAGGCAGCCATGAGGTAATACTGTTACCAGCCATTACTCCGGCAACATTTGCCGCAAAATGTTCCGATAAGAAGCGGTTATCATACCCGATCACCACCCCTTTATCAGCTAAACCGGACTCCTTTAAATAATTGGCAATTGCTTGCGCTACCAAGCGCACATTGGCAAAGGTAAAATCCTCAGCTATCAGATCACGCCAACCGTCGGTCCCAAACTTGATCTTGTTCACATCATTCTTCCTCATTTTTTCTCCATATAAAACCATTTTCTTGCCTCCTGTATAATTATTGTACATTTCCCGAGCAGATTCCTTTCCATGTAATGTAATATTTCAAATCACAGAGCTGTGCCAAAATAAAAAGAGCGCCGCCTTCGAAGGGACGCTTGTGCATTTGCTGCCGAGACCCTGATACTGGCTTTCTATTTTCAGATCCTCCCGGGTAGCAGGCATTTTATGGGTTGATCACCCTTATTCAGTTTTTACTCGCTGGCGCCGAAACCTGTCGACCACCTGTCTAAACAGTTCAAATAGCTCTTCCCGCCCCTCCAGGCGCTGCAACCTGATTACCCTCGGTTTTTCATTCATCATACTCACTCCCTCTACCACCGATCAGGATCAGGTCAATTATTTCCAGTTTTCGCTTTTTTATGCCTGGAGAAAGATAACAACCACGCAATAACTGCGTGGTTGTCGATAAACCTAAAATTATGCTTTAGACGGTGTTTTGGTTTTGTTTTCTTCTTTGCCTTTCCCTGCCGGCTTCCTCTCTGTTACCGAATCAATTCTATTATCTGTACAGTAAAAACCTGGTCCTTTGAAAACAATAGCGACATTACGGGATATTAACCTTTGAACAGGCTGTCCACAGGTCGGACACTTTTCCAGAGGTGATTCAGTTATCCGCTGCGTCACCTGGAAACGGCCGCAGTGGTCGCATCTGTAGTCATAAGTCGGCATCTTCTAGCGTCACCTCTCCAGGAATTTATATGATCTCAGTAAAATAATCTCATTAAACAATTTTTATACGCCATTATCACTCCTTTGTCAAGAGTTACCCCATGACACTCCATCAATACAAAAACTGGCCGTAAATGCCATTGAGGAATGAAGCGGCACATGCTAAACTAAAATAAATAGTAAAAGATATTCCACTAGCCTCTCTTCCTTAACTGCAACTCTTATTCCCACCATATGTGATATGGGTTCCGTTGTCTCCCGAGATTGGTGGTTAATAGCATTTATGAAAAATGGGGGGTGGAACACATGAAGGTTGCAATGTCGTATTTGCAGGATTTAACTGAGGCCGACCTTTACTTTATTGTCAAAACGGTGGTAGATAAAAGACAGGACTATGATCATATCGTTGATCTGCTCAAGGATAAACCTGACTTGGTCGAGATCATGCTGGAGGATGAAAAGCTCTTTTGGCGTGTCCAAGAAGAGGAAGATATTTTCTTAAAGATTTCCCCTTTTCTGCTTTTTACTATCCTGCTTATACAGACTAAAAGGGACCTAGAGAGAACAAGCTATACTATGGAAATAATCAGCAAGAAAGAATGCATCCCTGTTTTCGATACCAGGGATATGGCGGCACTCCTTCAAAACAAAGATTTGCGCGCTTATTTGGCTAGGATACTGGCCTCATTTACCAAGGTCGACAGCACAACTGTAGTATACCGTGCACGGGGTCTGACCTACCAGCGCCAGTTTAGTGAATTAAATTTTGACGATGTGCTGGAATTGGCAGCATTGGTGGATTTTCCTTACCGTTATGATTTTTACAAAAGGCTTGCAGATATTTCCCTCTTCCTGACAGGTATTTTTCCCGAATACCTAAGCGGTTCAGCTGATGATGACCAGATTTTAAGCCGCTTTGTAGGGCAAAGAAAGCGCAGCATACACGACTATGAAGAAGAAGGAAGGCGTTACTACGATCTGGCTGCCACTTATGATGAAGCAAGGGAACAGGGACTGGACAAAGTGCTTTCCCTACTTGCGGAAAAATTTACAACAGCACGGAAACCACTGAATTATTTAGCTGAAAACTTCATCTATAAATACCGCGGCAGGTGGTTTGCCTGACAGCCCTGCCCTGCTGAAACAAAAAAGAAACCCGCTGTATTGATTGTACAGCGGGTTTTGTTTTATTTATTAACATTTTTCAGTTAAAACCAGCAGGATAAATGTCCTGTATTGTCGAACAATAGAAAACTATTCTAAAAAATATTTTCCTCTGGAGGTTACTTTATGGATATAACCACAATTCTGGGCCTTTTGGCAGGATTTGGGGCGCTGGCTATAGCCTTTATTCTGGAAGGAGGAACATTAGGTGCCTTAGTATCTGTTTCAGCAGCCCTGATCGTTCTCGGCGGAACATTTGGGGCAACTGTCCTCTCCTTCACCTTTGAGGAATTAAAAAAAGTACCAGTACTGATACGTGTTGCATTTCAGAACCAGTATTATGATCATCACAGGCTGATCAATGAAATCGTGCGCTTGGCAGACCAGGCACGCCGCGAAGGGTTGCTGAGCCTGGAACAAAACCTGGATGAAATAGATGACCCCTTCCTCAAGCTGGGTGTGCAACTGGTTATCGATGGGATAGAGGGTTCATTGCTGCAAGGTCTATTGGAAACGGAAATCCACTGTATGGAAGAACGCCACAAAACCAATATCAGTATTTTTGAAGCAGCAGGCGGTTATTCGCCAACAATGGGTATTATCGGAACTGTGATGGGGCTTGTTCATGTTTTAGGCCATATGGATGAACCGTCAAAACTTGGTCCGGCCATTGCAATGGCTTTTATCGCCACACTTTACGGCATCAGTTTCGCTAACCTTCTCTGGCTTCCCTTTGCTTCAAAACTGAAAATCAAACATAAAAAAGAGTTGTTTTACAGAGAACTCTGTTTAGAAGGGATACTTTCATTGCAGGCCGGAGAAAACCCCGCATTTATCCGGGAAAAACTCTTGGTTTTTTTGGATCGCAAACAAAGAAATATCCAACCGGGGGGAAGTGAGGAGTAAGTGCGCTGGCGCAGCAAAAAAGAATCAGCAGCTGAGAAAGGTCCAAGCCTTGAGCGGTGGCTTTTGACCTATGCGGATATGATCACCCTTTTAATGGTGTTCTTTGTCATGATGTATACCATCAGCACCATTAACGCAGATAAATTTCGGGCACTGGCTGAAAATTTAAGCATGGTACTTACAGGATCACCGCCTGCCGGAATCATAAAGGAAGGAACAAACACTCCTGTGCCGGAACTGACCGGTGAAGCCAAACATCTGGCTGATCTGCAGCAGGATCTCAAGGAATTTATAGAAAAAGAAAAACTCGGTGAACAGATCACTGTTGACCTGGAGGAACGAGGACTTGTGGTCCGGTTTCAGGCAACTATCCTTTTTGCCAGAGGTTCCGCAGATCTGACACCAGAGGCACGTAAAATAATCGACCGGGTGGGAGACAGGCTAACTACTCTGCCCAATTATATTAGAGTAGAGGGGCATACTTGTGATCTGCCTATTAATACCCCCCGTTACCCCTCTAACTGGGAACTCTCTACGGCCCGTGCCACCAATGTGGTGCATGAATTAATTTCAAGTTGCAATATATCTCCAGATAGGCTTTCAGCAATCGGGTATGGGGAGTACAGGCCACGTGTTCCGAATATCAATGAGAAAAATAGACAGATCAACAGGAGAATCGATATTTTGATCCTCAGAACCAAATATGATGAAGTAGAACCGAATAATGAAAACCCGGAGTCCTGAATGCTTGGCCCCGGGTTTTATTCTAACGAACCGCTATTACTTCGGTTACTTCTGGGATCTCCTTCTTGAGCGACCGCTCAATTCCCATTTTCAGGGTAACAAGAGCCATCCCTCAGCCGCCGCAGGCACCTTTGAGGCGTACCTTGACCACTCCATTTTCATCAACATCAACGAGTTCAACATCCCCGCCATCACGCTGGAGCATCGGGCGCACCTTGTTTAAAACAGCTTCCACCTTTTCCCGCATCAATAATCACCCCCATTTTTAGTAAGATTCTTCAAGAATTTGCGAAATTCAGGACCCAGTTCCGGATTAGCCAGAGCATACATCACAGTGGCTTCTAGGAAACCGAGTTTATCCCCTACATCATATCTTTCCCCATTAAAGACACAGGCATAAATGGGTTGTGTTTTTACCAACTCTCCCAATGCATCGGTCAGTTGGATTTCTCCTCCTGCA
>DUSK01000075.1 GCA_012842275.1 Syntrophaceticus sp.
AGTCCTTTGCCGGCACTGGAGAGTGATCACATAGCGCAGGGGGTCCTTGTATTTGGACTTAGTCTGCTGAATAATAGAAAAGATTTTGGGGAAATCTGCCTCCCTCAGTTTGGCTAGTTGAGTGATCTCATCATCCTCTTGGAGCAGGAGTAAGGCGATCATGCGCTTAGAGAAGTTATATCTGGCTTTAAGCAGTTTTGCGATATTGTTCAGGGCCTTTTCAATGGTTTCATCATACTGGATGATCAGGCCATCAGGCGACATGCTTCCTGACATAATCGGACACCATCCTCTTTAATTCATCTATACCTCGGTTTTGTGCTGCTGCTGTTCCCACAACTGGTATTTTGAGTGCTTTAGCAAGTGCATCCAGATCGATGGTGCGGCCGATTGCCTCTGCTTCATCCATCATGTTGACCGCTAGGATTACAGGCAGCCCTGCTTCCAACAACTGCAAAGTGAGGGGGAGCATGCGCTCTAAGTTTTTGGCATCTACCACATGTATTACTATTTCCGGCTTCTCTGTCAACAGCAGTGTTCTGGTTACTCTTTCTTCTTCGGTGATGGGAAAGAGTGAATACATCCCTGGAGTATCAATCACCTCATAAACCTGCTGGCCAATTTTGCCGGTTCCACGGGCAACCTCTACAGTTGTCCCCGGATAATTGGAAACAGTCACATATGTTCCGGTCAGAAGATTGAAAATAACGCTTTTGCCTACATTAGGGGTGCCTACCAGAACGAGTTTTTTCTTTCTGTGGATTGAAGGAGCTTTAAACGCTTTTTTATCTATTTTATTAAGCTCTGTGACAGGCTTATCCATAATTATCTCCTCTCATCTTGAATCCTTATTTCGGTTGGTTAGAAGGCAATTTATGAAGGTAATTGATAATGAGAATCATTATCAATTACAGAATACATGATAAATTATTGCTAGTCAACCATATTTGGACAATAAATTATCAATATAATATGCCTTGATGAACCAAAATAGGACCAAAAATTTGCCCATGCTGGTTAAATCACGGTATTACGCTCTTTATTAAGCCATGTGACAAAAACTTGTTATGTTGATAGTGATAATGGTTTTCAATGAACAGCAACACTCTAACTGCCAGGCAGCGCCAACCATTTTTCCACAAAATCACTGATTACCGGTGCAAGATAAGGAAAATCAATATCAAACATAATCAGCATACTGAGGATGAACCCGGCAGCCAGCAGCACAGATGCAACTGTAACTTCCTTCCACTGCCGCTCCTTGACTAGGGGGACTATTTCCAGCACAATGATCATAATGAAGAGTGCAATTAGGAGCAGCACCATTATATCTATCTCCTTCTGGATTCAGTAGGGGACCGTCGTCCTTTAGGCTCACTATTAACATCCCGCTGAGCAGACTTTCTCATTACTGCAATTAACAGGGTCAGCAGGGGAATAACCAATTGAAAGGGCAGTGCATAAACAGGGTATATTTTATTGTTAAACCTAATAAACTCCGCTGGGTTAGGAAAATTATATAGAGCCAGAATGCTCATTAAAACTGCCATAGGCGCAACCAGAGGCCTATAGGAGCGCAGGGAGCAGAGCTGGGCTGCGCCTAGAGATACACCATATAACAGAACCGCTATTTTCAGGAATCCATTGCCCAAAACTAGTAATGAAGCCACTATCTCCACTCTGGTGATAAATTCTGCAATACTAATCGTGGTGATCGCATAATAAGATGGGTAAAGGTATACCTTTTCTGATGCTCCCAGGATTCCAACATTCAGCACAGCATCAATGGTTAGCACCAGTCCTGCGAAAATAATTCCTTTAAAAGTTGCGGGAACTGCATCCCGCTTATTCGTTAAAAAGGGTAACACCATGAGGAAGGCAACTGTTTCCGCGAAGGGGAATGTGGCTGCACCATGAGCCGCCCATAGCAGTTGTTCTGCAGGGGTAGTCAGGACAGGCTGTAAATATTTTATTTCAAAATTTTTCAACAGTAATAAAATGGTCAATAAATAGAAGAATAATCCTACAGGAATAATTATAACTGCACACCTGGCAATGACCTCGATCCCCTTTTTGGCTGCCGAAACACAGATAAGGCTCATGGCTGCCACCAGGACGATCGGTGGTGTCCTGATCAAAAACAGGGATGAAAGGTATTCTGTAAAATCGCTGAGTACCAGTGACCCCAGATGGAAGAGATAGCAGAGGAATAGAATGGATATTATTTTCCCCAGGTAGGGGCCATATACTAGATCACAGATCTCCACTAGGGTTTTATTGGGGAAGCGTTTGCTAAGGAGAAGAAAAACAGCAGCGATTAATAAACCTTCTGTTATTCCGATGAGAATAGCGATCCAGGCGTCTGTTCCTGCGCCCCTTCCAGGAGGTGCTATGATTGAAGATCCAACGGCAAAAGCGAAGATGAGCATGATCAAACTGGAGCTGTTTATCTTTCCTTTTTCTAATGCCAAAGGAATCTTCCTTTCATAACGGTTATTTCTGCTGATAAATAGGCTCTATGAGTGCACCGGTTGCTTTAATTTGAGATTTGATCTCAAGCTCAATTTTGATGCCGGGAAAGAGTTCTGCCCAGTGCTGTTCAAGCTTTTTCCACTGCTCAGGGTATTTGCGGCGAAGTTCATCCCCAAATCCAAAGATATCGGCTTTGAGTTCTTGAGCTTTTTTAACAGCACCACTAATTTCCTTTTTAATTTCAGCAGTCTGTTTTTCTTCCAATGAAGCGATCATAACAGGATCAGTAAGGTTTTTACTGCACTGCTGATCCCCAAGATTGGAAGTAACATCAACAGCAATTTTGACAACCAGTTCATTATTTCTGATTTCAGGAGTTATTTTGCTCTGTGCTTTAACTATCTCCAGGCTCTGTTTGCCTTCAGCATGTTCGGTAACAATGATCCCTGTTTTCACTTTACCCAGTATCCAGAGGAGTCCTCTGGTTTCTCTATGATTGAGTTTCCCTACCATTTTATCCCCTCGAAAAACCGCGGTGCCGTCTATATCAATTCTAGTTTTTGTTACTCCACTTACCCCTTTTTCTTGATAAAGCTTGGCTATAGGAGCGATCAGCTCAATGGTCTCTGATGCCAACCGTATATTTGCCTCCTGCATGGTGATATCAGGAGCTAAGGCATTTAATTCAGCAGTTTGGACCGCACGGTAAAGACCCAGGGCAGGTATATTTGAGACACCACAAGGTTGGCGCATGATCTCTCCTGCCTCTTTTTCGGCTACCAGCACCCTTATATCAGGACGGGGTTCGGGATCCCTGGCAAAAAAATCGATATAATGGTAAATGCCTTGTTCTGCGGCCTCCCTACTGATAACAATTACTTGTAAATGGGATAATAAGAGTCTGTTGGATGCTTGGGTGCTCAACTTACGGACTGCCTGAAAAACTGTTTCTTCGGTGGTGGTTAATACCCGGACAGCCTGTGTTTCAGCTGATCCTTCCCCACCACCTCTAGTTCCCCCACTATCACCTCCGCTGCCGCTTAGAGCGGCAGGTCTGATCACCTGTGCTGTGAAGAGTATTTTGCCAGGTTCTTCTGCTTGATCCAGGCCAATACCGCTGACAATGGTTAGGTTATTGAGTTCCTCCCAATCCCAGCAACCGGTAAACAGCACTACAATTATTAGCAGGATCATTAATAAAAGGCACAGCTGTTTATTTTTTGTCTCTGCAATGGGAAATAGACTCAATTTTAGCTCCGCCTCCCTGATTTTTGCCGAAAGCTGTGTGTCCGGGGCATAGACCAGAGGGGCGCCCGCACAAGCACATCCTTGAGCTTGGCTATATCGGGGGGTGCCACCGGAGTCAGGTAAGGAACACCAAAAGATTTTAAGGATGCTAAATGGATTAATATCTCAAGCAGAATGATGGTCACACCAAACAGGCCCAACACTCCGGCTCCAAAAAGCAGAACGAAGCGCAGGATTGTACCCACATCGATAAGGGGGGGCACAATAAAAGTGGCGACAGCAGTAAGGGAGATAACGATCACCATAGCAGGACCGATTAGCCCTGCAGATACAG
>DUSK01000076.1 GCA_012842275.1 Syntrophaceticus sp.
CAGGGAACTGGGCATCAAAACAGTTGCGGTCTATTCAGCTGCTGACCGGGAAAGCCTTCATGTGAAGTTAGCAGATGAAGCTGTATGTATTGGAGGGCCTCATCCCAGCCAGAGTTATCTCAATATTCCCAATATAATCAGTGCAGCACTGACCAAAGGGGCTGAGGCCATTCACCCCGGTTATGGCTTTCTTGCGGAAAATGCATCCTTTGCCCGGCTCTGTGAGGAACAGGGAATCAAATTTATCGGCCCCCCTGCAGCAGCTATTATCGATATGGGCATAAAGGCGCGAGCCAGGGAACTGATGGCTGAAGCGGGTGTTCCGATTGTCCCCGGTTCAACCGGTGTTATTGAAAGTGAAGAGGAGGCAGCCCGCTTAGCTGAGGAGATCGGCTATCCGGTTTTGATCAAGGCATCTGCCGGTGGCGGGGGCCGCGGTATGCGTATTGCGAATAATGACTCGGAATTGGCCAGGGCTGTGCAGACCGCCCGGCAGGAGGCAGAGGCCGCTTTCGGAGATGGCAGCCTTTATATAGAAAAATACATAGAAAAACCACGGCATGTGGAGATTCAGGTTTTAGCCGATGACCACGGCAATGTGATCTACCTGGGTGAACGGGACTGTACACTGCAAAGGAGGCATCAGAAGTTGGTGGAAGAAACACCCTGTCCGGTGCTGTCTCAAGAAACCCGGGAAAGCATGGGGGAAGCAGCAGTGCGAGCCGCCAGGGCGGTTAATTATTCCGGTGCGGGAACAGTGGAGTTTTTACTTGATGAAAAAGGGAATTATTATTTTATTGAGATGAATACCCGGATTCAGGTGGAGCATCCGGTAACAGAGTTGGTGACCGGGATCGATCTGGTGGCTGAAACCATCAAAGTGGCTGCAGGAGAAAAGCTGGGATACCGGCAGGAGGATATTAAACCCCGGGGTGCTGCTCTGGAATGCCGGATCAATGCGGAAGACCCGGAAAAGGATTTCTGTCCCTGCCCAGGGCAGATAACCGCTTACCTGCCTCCGGGAGGATTGGGTGTGCGTGTGGATAGCGGAGTATATGCCGGTTACCGGATCCCTCCTTTTTATGATTCCTTAATTGCCAAACTGATAACCTGGGGGAATGACCGCCAGGAAGCTATCTGCCGCATGGAACGCGCATTGGCAGAATTTCAAATAGAGGGTGTGAAAACCACCATACCTTTTTTGCGGTATCTCATGCAAAATAAAAAATTTTTGCGCTGTGAAATAGATACATCCTTTATTCCATCTTTATTGGAAGAGAAATAATCGTTGTTTGCAAAAGCTTACTTGGTTGGTATAATGGTTGGTAGATTGGACATAATTAGCAATTAGATAAGGAGGGGCAGGGCTGTTATGGAAACTGCTAACTTTGAAGAAACGGGAAGAACACCGCTGGGTGGAATCAGGATAGCCGATGAAGTGGTAGCTGTTATTGCCGGTTTAGCCGCAACAGAGATCGAGGGTCTTGCAGGCATGAGCGGCGGCATTGCCGGCGGTATCGCTGAAATGCTCGGCAGGAAGAACCTAGCCAAAGGTGTCAGGGTAGAGGTTGGAGAAAAAGAAGCCGCAGTTGATATATTTGTTATTATGGAATATGGATGCAGGATACCGGAAGTTGCTTTGAAAGTTCAGGAGAATGTTAAACAAGCCATCGAGAGAATGACAGGCCTAAAAGTAATTGAGGTAAATGTTCATGTACAGGGTGTTTCCTTTCCTGAAGCCCAGGAAGAACAGCGGGTCAAATAGAGGCAGGGGAAAGGAGTCTTAAACCTTTATGCGCCAACAAACCCTTTTTTTCCTTATTATTTTTGCCTTGATTATTTTGTTTCTGTCAGGGTGCACCATTGCGATAGCCCTCGGCTTATTGCAACCCCAGGAGTATATCGATATGTTCCTGTCTGAAGTAGGCAACAGATGGGGGTTAGCTGCAGGCAGTGCATTTCTAGTAATCCTGTCATTGTGGTCATTATTGGCGGTTTTCCGGCGCCCCCGGGAGCGGGAAGTTATCATCCGGGAGTCAGGTTTAGGCAGGGTCCAGATTTCTGCAGCCGCACTGGAGAATATGATCCGCAGGGCAGCCCGCGATGTGCGGGAGGTGCGGGAGGTCAAGCCTGTTCTGCGCTTTGACCAGGATGGTCTGGTGATTTTGCTGCATCTGAGTGTTAATCCGGAGGCCAATCTTCCTCAGGTGTCTCAGGATGTACAGGGGATCGTTAAAGAGTACCTGGAGAAAAAGGCCGGTGTGCATGTATCCAAGGTGCAGGTTATAATACAAAGTGTTGCCTCAGATATACGACCCCGGGTTGAGTAGAAAGGGAGTATCGATTATGGGAAGGAATTTTTTTGAGATTTTTCAGTACCTTTTAGATAATCACCGGGGAAAACTGCTGGGCGTGGCTCTGGGTTTGGTTATCGGGCTGCTTATTATTTCATTCGGTTTCTGGAAGTCGGTGCTGGTCATTGCTTTTGTTGTCATCGGTTATTACCTGGGGAGGCGTATTGATGAAGGAGGAGGACAGGGTCCAGGCGACTGGTGGGACCGTTTCTTTCACTGAATAAGCAGGCCCTGCCACAAGCATAAAGAAGGAGGTCTGTTTGTTGGGCAGGCGGCGGGCCAGAGAAATCGCACTAAAGGTATTATTTCAGGTAGATCTAGTTAATGCAGAGCCTTTTACTGTTTTAGACTATTTACTGGCCGAATACCCTTTGTCAGATGAAATGGCGGCTTTTTCCCGTTCTCTGATCAAGGGTACCCTCGAACACCAAACTGAGATAGATAACTATATCAAGCGCTGCTCTGTGGAATGGGATCTGTCCCGTATGGCAGGGGTGGACCGCAATATTTTGCGCATGGGTATTTTTGAGATCCTTTATTATAAGACACCGGTCAATGTGGCTATTAATGAAGCGATAGAGTTGGCCAGGACTTACAGCCATGAGGATGCACCACGCTTCATTAATGGTATTTTGGGGAGAATTGCCCGTGAAATAAGCGAAGATCCCGGCAAGGATTCTTGATGCCGGGTTTTTTTATTTTTAGAAAAAGCTAATGAAAAGTTTTACTGGACATGGCAGGAATTTGAATAGTTAACTGCGAATATATTCACAAGGTTAAGTGTCACCTTGTTCGGTGGCCTGAACAGCTGCTTAGCGCAAAGGCTGTTTTATTGTTTTTGTACAATCGTAAGCCCAGGATGAAGAGGATGGGGGTGAGCGGGCAAAGTTTTCTTTTTTTGATCAATTATTAAAATAATAAAGGAGGAGGAAAGATGCCAGCACAACTTTTAAAGGGCAAACCTCTTGCTGACAAGATTAAAGAGGAAGTTAAAAAAGAGGTTGAGGAATTAAAGGCTAAGGGGGTTTCCCCAAGCCTGGTGGCGGTTCAG
>DUSK01000077.1 GCA_012842275.1 Syntrophaceticus sp.
AGCGCTTGGTGATCGGTGCGGTAGGTGATAAGAGGGTGATCAACTCTTTGGGGTTAGAGGCTTTGCCTGGGGTGGAAAAGGTAGTACCGATTATGAAACCCTATAAACTGGTGAGCCGTGAGGTGAAAGGCGAAAACAGCTTGATCAATGTGAAAGGCGCTGTGTTTGGAGGCAGAGAGTTGATGGTTATAGCAGGACCCTGTGCTGTGGAAAGCCGGGAGCAGTTGTTCGCCGCTGCTCAAAGGATAGCCGCTGCTGGAGCCAAGGTTTTGCGGGGCGGTGCTTTTAAACCCAGGACATCGCCTTACAGCTTCCAAGGCCTCGGAGAGAAGGGGCTGCAGTTGCTAGCTGAGGCAGCACAGCTGACCGGTTTGGCTGTTGTCACTGAAGTGCTGGATGAGCCCAGTTTGGAGATGGCTCTGGAGTATGTTGATATTGTTCAGGTGGGAGCAAGAAATATGCAGAACTTCAGGCTTCTGCAGTCTGTGGGAAGATGTAATAAACCGGTGTTGCTGAAGCGCGGTTTTTCAGCAACCATCGATGAGTGGCTGATGGCCGCCGAATACATATTATCCGAAGGAAATGAACAGGTGATTCTCTGTGAGCGCGGCATTCGCACTTTTGAAAACGCTACACGCAACACCCTTGATTTGAGCGCTGTTTCCCTGGTAAAAGAGCTGTCCCATCTCCCGGTGATAGTTGACCCGAGCCATGCCACAGGCAACCGTAAACTGGTGCTTCCTATGTCAAGGGCGGCAGTGGCAGCTGGGGCAGATGGTTTGATTGTTGAGGTTCACCCGGATCCAGCACGTGCATTATGTGATGGACCACAGTCTCTTTCTACCGAGGATTTTCAACAGATGATGGGAGAATTGCAGGGGATTGCTGCTGCCATGGGGCGTGATCTTTAATGGGAAGCAGTATTTGTTTGGGTTATCTAGGGCCAAAGGGGACCTTTTCTGAGATTGCCGCTCACCAGTACTCTCAAGGAAAAGGTTGGCAGTTGGTAGAGTGCAGTTCACTGGAGGATATCATCAGTGGCGTTGTTTCCGGTATGCTGGATAAGGGGATTGTCCCTGTGGAAAACTCTACAGAGGGTTCGGTGGGACTTGTTTATGATCTGCTGGCTGGTTCTTGTGATTTGGCAATAGAAGGGGAAATAATTGTGCCTGTGGTGCACAGCCTGCTGGCCCGGTCGAAAGTTTCTACAGAGAAGCTCGAGAAGGTTTTCTCCCACCCTCAGGCCCTTGCCCAATGCCGGAACTTTCTGCGTGAAAATCTTCCCCATGCCTGCTGGCAGGAGTGTACCAGCACAGCAGCCGCGGCTGTGCTGGTAGCTGAAAGTGAACACCCTTGGGCAGCACTTGCGCCTGCAGCTGCAGCTGCTGTATATGGCCTTGAAGTGCTTATCCCACAGGCGAATGACTATCCGAATAACATGACACGCTTTTTTGCTATCGGTCGAGAGCAGATGACCTCAAAAAGTTTCCGCTGTAAAACATCACTGGTTTTTGGTGTTTGCGACCGGCCGGGTGCACTGTACCTTGTGCTTCGGGAATTTGCCCTGCGCGGTATTAACCTGACCCGTATCGAGTCCAGACCTGCTAAAAATAAACTGGGTGAATATATTTTCTTTCTGGATTTTCTTGGGTCAACTGCTGACCCGGCAGTTCAGGATTTGTTGCGTAATCTTTCAAAAATAACGACATATCTTAAACTGTTGGGTTCCTATCCTGCGGCAGAGTAGAGATTTAAACCCTGGTTAGCATATATGATGCTACCAGGGTTTTTATCTGGTGTAATTCGCTCTTGTTGATAAGAATTGACATTTGTCTTGTTCTGCAGTAAAGTAATAATGCCAATGAAATAGGAATAATTCCTAATTAGGAGGAATACCATGATACCGGGGGAAGTTCTCAAGCACCTAAAAAGGGTGGGTGTGAGGCTGACACCACAGCGCCAGGAAATACTACAGGTTCTTTGGGAGAGGGCACAGGCCGGCGGCCAACCTGTCAATGCTGAAGAGGTTATGAAGCGTGTCAGAAAACGTTACCCTGCTATAAGTCTGGACACTGTATACCGGACCCTGGCCACTTTTACCAGAGAGGGTATTGTTAACGAACTGCAATTTAAAGACCAATCACGGCGTTATGAGCTGGTTATTCAGGGGGAACATCACCACCATCTTGTTTGCTTAGGATGTGGCTATGTCAGAGAAATAGCATATTGTCCTGAGGATATTATCAAGCGGGTAAGGGAGTCTTACACGGATTTTAAGATTGAGGAGCACAGTTTTACCATCTATGGATACTGTGCAGAGTGTCGGGAAGATTAATTAGGGAGGACAAACAGAAATATGGGTAAGTGGAAGAATTCACTGAAAATATGCACTTGTTTAATGCTGTTCATTTTTATTGTGTTTTTGCTCAGCGGCTGTCAGCAGGCAGAACCCACTGCAGAAGATAAGGAGTCAAAACTGCTGGTTGCAGTAACAATCTATCCACTGGCTGAATTCGCCCGGGGGATAGTCGGTGATCGGGCAACGGTCACCCAAATCATACCTCCCGGAAGTGAGCCACATCACTGGGAACCTGCTCCATCAGATATGAAAACCATTTATGAAACAGATGTTTTTATTTATCATGGTGCGGGAATGGAGTTATGGGTTGAAAAAATTCTCCCTGAATTGAAGGACCGAAAAGTAAAAGTAATTAAGGCGACAGAAGGGCTTCCTCTTCTCACCTATACAGAAGAAGAACAGCTTGGAATCACGAACTTTCTGCGAGCAAATAGATTTGAAGGCTTGCAAGACGGGGAACATGAAGGAGTATTTGATCCACATGTCTGGCTGGACCCTGTGCTGGCCCAAGATATAGTAACTTTGATGGCAGAGGAGATTGCGGCGGTTGATAATGAGAATGCTGACTATTACTTGCAGAATGCTCAGTTGCTGATAGACAAGCTAACTCAGCTGGACAAGGAATACACAACAGCGGTTGCTCATTTTCCGAACAGAGATATTGTGGTTTCTCATGCCGCTTTTGGTTACCTGGCACACCGTTATGGTCTCTGCCAGATACCGGTTCTGGGTATAAGCCCGGAGCAGGAACCTGATGCCGCAACTCTGGCACGGGTAATTGATTTTTCTCGCCATCACAATATTAAGTATATATTCTATGAAGCCACTGCCAGTCCACGGATTGCTGAGACCATCGCCCAAGAAATCGGGGTGGAAACACTGGTGCTCCATCCCATCGGGGCTTTGACAAAAGAGGACATCAATAAAGGCTATGATTATTTTGATTTGATGCGCCAGAATCTGGAGAATTTAAAAAAAGCATTGGCTGAATAAGGAAGGTACCTGAAAAATGAAAGTGATCGAGCTTCGGAACCTCTATTTTTCCTATAATGATCGAGTTGTTTTAGAAGATATTAATCTAGCAGTAGAAGAAGGGGAGTACTTGGCTCTGATCGGCCCCAATGGCTCAGGGAAGACAACTCTGGTGAAGCTGATCCTGGGACTCATGCCGCCGGTTTGTGGGGAAGTGCTGGTTTTCGGAACCCCTTTGCGGCAGTTCAGAGATTGGCACAGGTTGGGTTATGTTCCCCAGCGGGCAGTTCTTAATAATGGTTTCCCGGTGACTGTCAGAGAAGCTGCTGCTGCCGGGCGCTTCAGCAGGGTTGGGCTCTGCCGGAATCTGAAAAGGGAAGATTGGGAGGCGGTTGAAGAAGCCTTGGAAATGGTGGGGCTTCTTTCATTACAGCATAAGCCGCTTCCGGAGCTATCCGGAGGCCAGCTGCAGCGTGTCTTTATAGCCAGAGCACTGGCTGGCCAACCAGATATATTAATTCTGGATGAGCCCCAGGCAGGGCTTGATGACCGTTATCTTTACAATTTTTATTGTTTGCTGAAGCGGCTCAAAGAAGAGCGGGGTATTACTGTTTTTATTGTTTCCCATGATATCGGTGAGATAGGCTCCTGGGCTGACCGGATTATCTGCCTCAACAAAAAATTGCTCTACCAAGGCACACCGCGGGAGGTATTGAATCCATCTAAACTCAAAGATGTTTATGGAATGAACCTTTATGCTGCCAATTAACTGCAGGGAATCCTGGCCTTGTCACAATTAGAAAAAGGAGAACACTGTTGATGGATATGCTGCACTATGATTTTATGGTTCGTGCTCTGATCGCAGGCCTTATAACAGGGCTGATCTGCCCTGCTCTTGGTGTTTTTCTGGTACTGCGCCGCTATTCATTTATGGCTGATACCCTTGCGCATATTTCTCTGGCAGGGGTTGCCTTCGGGCTTTTGATAGGGGTTGCTGCTGAATTTTCACCATTATTAACCCTGCTGGTAGCTATCATAGGGGCATTGGTGGTGGATCACCTGAGAGTGCGCTCGCGGCTTTCCGCTGATGCACTGCTGGCTCTGGTGATGAGCGGTGGGCTTGCCCTGGCTGTTGTTTTCTTTGGATTGTCCAGAAGGGGAGCTTTAGATATCACCTCTTATCTTTTCGGCAGTTTGATGACCGTCAGTGCTGCTGATCTTTGGTTGATATTAATTGTAGGGGCAGCTGTGCTTTTATTTTTAATTGCCCTAGCCAAGGAACTGTACTTTATTTGTTCGGATGAAGAAGCTGCCCGGGTGTCAGGGTTGCCTGTTGATTTGCTCAACCGCATCTTTATATTTTTAGTAGCTATGACCGTTGCTGTCAGTCTCAGAGTAGTAGGTACCCTGCTGGTTGGGGCCTTAATGGTAATTCCGGTGTTGACTTCACTGATTGTAGGGCGAAGTTTCCGTCAGGTGTTTTTTCTATCTCTTGTCCTGGGAGTTTTTTCTAGTCTATTGGGGCTAACCGCCTCCTACCAGTTTGGTTTAGCTGCCGGAGGCTGTGTTGTACTGGTTGCACTTGCCTTTTTTATTGTGAGTTATTTGATCAAACAATTCCTTATCCTTTTCAAAAAGCGCTATGTTGTTAAGAATGAATAAAAATGTTCTAGTGGAGCTTTTTTGTTTTGCCACGAGGTGTAGCAATAATTATAAACCTCTGCCCGCTATGGCTGCCGTGAGTTTGGTAGTCCATGTTTTCATTTTCCAGCAGGGCTAAAATCCTATCTGTTTCATGGGCATCTGCTGCCTCCAAACTCAACAGCAGGTGATCCCCTGGTTCCATTTTTGATGTTGCCGCTTTGATGATTTCTATATCGCCGGTGCCGATTGTTGGCCCAAGATCAATACTGATTTCCCGCATCTTTTTCCCCTTTCTGTTATGTTGACACTCATCAATACAGCTTTATTATCTGCTGTAGAGGAGGAAATATTCTTTATTTTGCTTACCAAACAGATTTCGGGAAGGATATCATAAAAATGTGGCGAAACAATAAATAATGAAAATGACACCATGGAGGTGTTCTTCCTTTCAGAATGAAAGGGCATACTCTAAGGTGTCTATTTTCTGTATTAGGGGGTAATTAAACATGTGTCGGGAAAAAACTGATTGGGAAAAGGCAATGGAATTTCACGGCCATGTCTGTCTTGGTCTGGCTTTTGGATACAGGGCTGCCAAAGCAGGGATGGATTTGATTGAGGCTAAAAGAGCCCCAGATGAAGAAGTGGTGGTCATTGCAGAGACTGATAACTGTGGTGTTGATGCAGTCCAGGTTGTCACAGGCTGTACAATGGGGAAGGGCAACCTTATTTTTAGAGATTATGGGAAAAACGCTTATACCTTTGTCTGCCGGGATACAGGAAAAGCGGTTCGGATCGTAGTGACACCCAATGAGCAGTCGTTTCCTGAGGAGTTTGTGACTTTAAGGGATCGCTGGCGCAGA
>DUSK01000078.1 GCA_012842275.1 Syntrophaceticus sp.
GCTTAAAGAACTGTGGGAACATGGGAATGACCAGGAAAGACAAAGCCTGGCCAATATGATGGTGAAAATGGTGGAAGCGAAAAAATAACAATATAGAAAACAGACCCCCTTTATATGGGGGTCTTTTCAATCAAACTACAGGACAATTAAAACAGCTTTTCATTTCTATTATACCGGAGTCGGGTCTTTGCACTTGAGGTCCATGAAGCAGTTGCTGCACTTTCTTTAACAGTTCTACTGCAGTATAGGGTTTCGGTAGGAAAGGATACTCCTGCCCTAACATCTTTTCCATACCTATCCAGTTGTCAGAATATCCGCTTACTAACAGCACCTTTAGATCATTTTTTTTCTTTCTGAGTTGACCGGCAAGGTGAAAACCCCTGGCATCGGGAAGCACAAGATCACTTATCAACAAATCAAAATCATCTTTCTCAAAAAGCTCTAGTGCTTCCCTTGCTCTTCTGCACATAGCCACCCTATACCCATTTCCTACCAGCACCATTCGGGTTAAGTCCAATACATCGGGATCATCCTCAACCAGCAGGATTCTTTCACCTTTTCCGTGGAAGGTTCTATGCTCTCCACTGCTTACCCTCGACCGGAACACAATATTATCTGCGGCAGGAAGATATACATTGAATGTGGCACCCTTTCCCGGTGTGCTCTGAACATCAATCCAACCCCCGTGTGACTTTATAATATTATCAACAACTGTCAAACCGAGCCCTGTTCCCTTCCCCAAACCCTTGGTTGTGAAAAAGGGCTGAAAAATCTGTGATATGATACTATCATCCATACCTGTACCTGTATCGCTGACAGATAAACAAACAGCTCTTTTTGAATGATTACCTTGATCAATCACTATATTTTTTGTCGTAACAACAATAATCCCACCATGAGGCATAGCATCTCTGGCATTTAATATCAAGTTAACTATTACCTGTTCGATATTGGTTGCATCAGCATTGATCAGCCAGAGATCTTCAGCAAGACGATAATGAATCGTTATATCTTCACCGATCATCTGTTCGAGCATTTTTTGCAAATCCTTTAGATTTTTATTGAGATCATACAGATCTTTTGTAGACTCTTTATGCCTGCTGTAAAGCATCAACTGGCGATTCAGCCGGGAAGTTTTCTCAACAGCCTGACCTATTTTGGAACGGATAAAACTGAATTTATCATCCTTTGCATAGAGGTCCAGATAAGCTTGAATAACTGTTAGCTGATTGTTGATTTCATGAGCCATACCACTGGCTAGCTTACCTACAACCTCCATCTTTTGGACACGATACAGTTGTTGCTGAGTGATCTCTTCAGCGATCTTCCGTTCAGTTATATCATAAAAGGTCCCCAAAACAACCTGTTTGCCGTTAATCACAACACCACCATAACTGAGTATAACCCATTTTATCTGATTATCCCTAGTAAGGATTTTTATTTCCTGCTTTTCAGCACTTATACTGCCCACTCCTGTCTCCTTCTCATAAAATTGACGGTGTTCGGGGTGAATAAGTTCCAAGAATTTCATGTTTAACAGCTCATCTCTGCTGTACCCAGTAATTTTTTCCGCTTCCAAGTTGGCATAGGTTATTTTTTCATCCTCAATAATACAAAAACCGCAGGCAGCTGTTTCTGAGAGCACGCGAAATTTTTCTTCACTGTCCCGCAATGCCTGTTCAGTCATTTTATGCTGAAAAGTTTCGATCGTTTCCCATTCGCTATTTCTATTAACTAAAGCAAACTGGTGGCTGTTCACAACATCAATTACATCACTGCCCTTACAGCGCAGAAGATCAAAGCAACACAAAAGTATAACTGGCAGCTGCAGCTGTTCGATCATATCGTTGACAGCAGTTTCATATTCCATAAAACTCTCCCAATCTTTCTGCTCCACCCAGGCACAATTGCCTGCGCCGCGCAGACCACCGTAACCCCGGGAAATAGCTTTTTCAGTGATTTTTGTCCACTCACTGATTAAATTGTTCAAATATAATTCCCCATTGCGGTAGTACCATTTGGTATAAGGTACAATCTCCATCTGGCCATTGGCCAGATAATAATCAAAATTGGGTATAGTATTTTGCGCTACTTCCATGGCTATCTGTTCATTAAGAGGGTCGGAAACAACCCAGACACAAAACTCATTACTCTCAAGCCCTGCTTTAAAATACGGTATTATCATATTGAGCAAATCCTGTTTTGTCTGGTAAAAACTACAGAGATGTGTTCCCCACGGAATATCACCGATAATGTCTATACCAGAGAATCTCATGTTTCTTCCCACTCAAAAACCCCCCTTTGTCATGAAAATGAGGTGTGAGCTTTAACCCCACAGGACAGTTAAGATACACAATATATACTTCTTTAATATACTTTCTGTTCAGCTACGAAAATACCTTTGATGAAAATCAACAGAATAAGTCGATATTTGATCAAATAATGTAATTACTCAGTGTTACCTTTTTAATAATCCGTTTCTATAACTATTGTGTTGTTATACCATCCATATCTAGAATTATCATGGTACTCGGAGCCATATGTGAGGATAACTAGTTCAGTCATGATTAAAATAAAAAATGGCTTCCCTTTGGAAACCATCAATATCTACTGAATTTTGCATAAAATGATAATTTATTTCACACCAGGCCCTCTCTGGAAATTTGCCCTCTTTACAGATTTTTTACCGCAAGCGGGACAGCATAACTGCCTACCTTTTTTTTCAGGATGGACTGCAAATTCCCTGCCGCAGGTAGAGCAGAGGTATCTTTCAGTAGACACAATATACTCCCCACCCTCTATACGGAGAGCTTTACCATTCACCAATGCTTCAGCTATCTTTTCTCTGGCAGCATAAAGAACTCGCTGGAAGGTTGTCCGGGCAACCCCCATCTTTTCAGCACACTCTATTTGTTCTAGACCTTCCAAATCTTTAAGACGGAGTGCCTCAAATTCTTCCACAGTAAGCTTCACTTCATCCAGTTCTCTCAAAGGAATTCCGGCAGGCTTATAATAAGTAGCTGGGGGCAAACTCTCCACACAGCACTTTTTCCTTTTCCTAGGAATAAATATCACCCCCTGCTTGATTCCCTGACTATCCATATATATGACATATTAATTTTATAATACTTAATTAAAAAAAACAAAGGTTCTATAACAGCTGCTACTGTACACAGAATTTTGTAATCACTGCTGCCGGGGTTGCCAATCTTACATTTTTGTTTTAAGATGTGTAAAAAATGTCAGATGGGGGTAATTATGTTGCGGGTCGGTGCTGCTCAAACTTTTATCGCAGATCAAGTGGAAACCAATACAGAAAATGTGCTGCTGATGGCTGAAAGTGCCGCGCGCATGGGTGTCCAACTCCTGGTCTTTCCGGAGATGTGCTTGAACGGCTATCATCCCAAAACTCTGACTCAGCAAAATATAGATGACCAGCTGAAAACAGCTATAGACAAAATATCCCAAAAAGCAGCTGAACTGGAAATAGGCCTGATCGTGGGAAGGGCGGTTTTCGCAGATAGCAAACTCTACAATGCTGCTACTGTTATCCTTCCCGACAAGACAAGCTATACTTATTATAAAAACAAGCTCACATCTGCTGAAGAAAAGTATTTTACACCGGGCACCAAACAGCTTTCCTTTACATACCAGAACTATAAATTCGGAGTGATCATCTGTCGCGACCAAAACTACCCTGAGTTAGCGCGGCAAAGCTGTGAAAATGCCGATGCCCTCTTTATTCTTTCCGCCCATTACTATAAACCGCCGGAGGCCCGCTGGAAAATAAACAAAAACCGGGCACTCCCCATAGCCAGAGCTGTTGAAAATCACTGCTATGTTTTCCTGGCCAATGCCGTAGGCAGCCATATCGGCATGATCAGCCTGGGAAACAGCCTGATAGCTGATCCCGAAGGTGTACTGGTAGCCCTGGCTGATGAAACATCTGAAACCATCATCAGCTGTGATATATAATCAGACAACACCCAGCAGTTCAGCGACAGCAGCAGATATCTTATCAAAAGACAGGCCACCATGAAACCTGGGTTCCCCGTTCAAAACCGTCAGAGGAAGGCGATACTGGTTCATCACCTTCATCACATCAGGGAAATCCATGATATCCTCACTGAAAACATCTACATAGCGAAAGCTCACCTGATCACCGAACTTTTCCAGCAATGCCTTTTTCAAAACCTCGGCTGCCTCCCGCATAGAATGTGCGTGCCCGCAACCGCAGTTGCACCCTTCATGTCCACGAGAATCACCTGAACCAAAAACTGTGATCTCAACCATTCCCATTCCCTCCCTTTTTTATCCTTTCTCCACTGACCGGTGTCTTAATACTTCTGCAAATATCCTCTTTTCCCTTTGAATAAAAAACAGTGTTATCTCTACCGTTAACCACTACTATGTAAAAAAGGCGGTACATATTTACCGCCTTTGCTACTTGCCTACTATAATTTTTACCAGCGTGATTTACTGGCCTGATAGCAATCCCTGCAGTAAACAGGTCTATCAGCAGAAGGGCGGAAGGGAACTTCCGCTTCCCCGCCGCATGTGGCACAGGTTGTCTTGAACATTTCACGGGAACGCTGGTTATTACCGCGGCTGTTCCGCTGCTGTTTCCTGGCAGCCCGGCAAGAAGGGCACCGTCCAGGCTCATTTTCAAAACCCTTGGAAGCGTAGAATTCTTGTTCACCGGCAGTGAACAGGAAATCTTCGCCACAGTCACGGCAGGACAGGGTTTTATCCTGGTACACACTAAAACCTCCTTCTCATAGGATTATTATTAATTGTAGGCATTGAGATGCGGAGGTTTAGGTATACCCTATGGACCCGGTCTCAAGCCATTACAATTAATTACATTTATGTATAACACATTTTAATCAATTTAACAATACTATTATTAGGTTAAGATTTTTTTATGTGCAAACGCCACTAGATAATAAAAGTCCTCCCGCTATCTTAGGGAAGACTTCACTGGACACTGCTGGAGCTGATGGTCGGATTCGAACCGACGACCTGCTCATTACGAGTGAGCTGCTCTACCGCTGAGCTACACCAGCATTTCTACCCGCTATTATATCAACTGTGAATTGCCCAGTAAAGGGTTAATGATCAACTGCTCCCATAACTCCTTAATCCTAAGGTAATCCTCTTCAGTATCCACATCAATAGTCATTATCTCAGGGCAGCCCGGAATAATCATAACCCTTTCCTTATATTTTACCATTAATTGCCTCCCTCCCCTTTCACCGGTAAGGGCCATCAGTTCAGATCTTAAACTGATGTCAAAGATAGCCGGCATGCCCACTTCCGGCTTTATTATTAAGGGTTTTGTTTCCTCAAACTCTCTGATCATCTTGTTGATAAAGACCGGTGAGAGAAAGGGCTGGTCTGCCACAGCATAGAGAATACCACTGGCCTGGTCATCAACGGCAGCAGCGCCGGCAGCAACCGATGTTCCCTGGCCACAGCTATAATGCTCATTGAAAACACATTTAACCCGGTAGTTGGCCAGAATTTCTTCTATCCTCTCCCGGTAAGCCCCCACCACAACTATTAACTCACCCACATCTGTCTGCAGCATCTTGTCAACCACATGCTCCAATAGGGTTTTGTTGCCCAGTTTGAGCAACTGTTTTGGTCTCCCCATCCGCTGTGACTGACCTGCAGCTAAAATTACTGCCGAGACCACATGATGACCTCCTTTACAGGATCCCGGGACAAAGCAGCGGTAATCAGCACCATCTCATGGTCCTTCAGCAAAAGCTGGGCGGTTTTCACCGCATCTTGATAAAGGTTTGTGCTGTCCGCCTTATTGATCACTGGAATAAACCGTGCCCTGGATGCCATCAGTCCGGTCAAATAAGCATAGCGACAGATGACAGATCTGATGGTTTCAGCTGTCACCGGAGTGCCCAACTGCTGTCCGGCCAATTCAGCAACTAAGTCACAGCACATAACATGAGTTTCTGTCAGCGGACAGTTTATAACATCTATCCCGGTTACAGCAAGCACATGGGTTGCCATAGAAGGCAGTACAGGCTCACCCTCCCGGGGGGCTTTCAGAGGCAATCTCCGGGCGCCGTCGGCTTCCACCAGAATAAAATCAAAAAGGCCGGTTTTGAATATCTTATCCAGCGTTTCTCCAGTAAAACCGACAGCCTTGTTGTTCTCTTCAATAACAGTTGAAGCTGCCGCAATAATATTACACCCTGTCAAAACCCTTTTCATTTCCTGCAGCAGCCTGTCAATCCGCTGTTCAATAATCAAACACCCACAGCTTTCCAACTGGGGAATAAACATTTTGGTGCTGGTAGTGACCAATACCCTCTTACCCCGTTGGGCGCATTCAACTGCTAGTTTAAGCATCAAACTGCTTTTGCCTCCTCCTCCCACAAAAGCAACCATCCCTTTGTCTGTTAACTGCAAAGCCTCATATAGCTCCATTATGATCACCCAACTGAGGTTACAAATATAATACTTCAAGATCAGTATACTATATCTTTGCTGCTGTTGAACTGCTGTCTAACAACTCCTTTTGGCAGATTGTTCTTTTAGATGATGGGATTCTGTCAGTTCGCTGACCAGGATGCCGGCCAGGATCAGAGCACAGCCTGTTATTTTCTGGGGGGTGAAAAGCTCACCACCATAAAAATAGCTGAACAGGCCGGCAAAAACAGGTTCTGCAGCCAGCAGTAGGGCAACCCGGTCAGCGCTGGTATAGCGCTGGGCCCAGCTCTGGCATAAAAAGGCCAGTGCGGTGGCAAAAACCGCTGTGATAAACAAAGCTAGCAAAACATTTTGTGTCCAGTTAATGCTGTTACCGCCAATACCGCCCCAAATTGCAAAGCTCATTAAAGATACAGCACCTAGCTGGATCAAAGTAAGGTCCTGGGCATTCATCACTTTGCTGGCTTCCCTCACAGCCAGGATCTGCAGAGCAAAGAAAACCGCACAGCAGAAAACCAGCAGGTCACCTTTACCGGGCACAAATGTGCCTTCAAGTGAAATGAAGCCTAACCCAACAGTTGCTAAAACCGCCCCTGCCAGTGCTCCCCAGTAGGGCAGCTTTTTATCCAGAGCAGCAGCGATAAAGGGAACCATGATCACATTCATCCCTGTGATAAAGGCAGCCTTACTTGGGGTCGTCCAGAGCAACCCCAGGGTCTGAAATGCATATCCTGCAAAAAGATAAATGCCAGCCCTCAAAGCGGCGGGGTGCCATTTAAACTTACCCTTCCTGAAAGGAAGCAGTATCAAAAATGCTGCCAAGAAACGGATAGCCAGGAAAGGGAATGTATCAATATCAGCCAGAGCGTCTTTAACCAGCTGAAAGGTTGTTCCCCAGGCAAAAGCCGTTCCCAGCAAGGCCAGGTCTGCAGCAAAGCGTTTTTTCAAATAAATCACCCTA
>DUSK01000079.1 GCA_012842275.1 Syntrophaceticus sp.
ACCTAGTGCGGTATACTCCTCTACTGCATAACCGGGCCCCAGCATTGCTATCATCGCCGGATTTTTCATGGTCAGGGCATAGGCAAGTCTTGATTGCTCATCAGTGTAGAAACTTGGATATGCTGCAGCGGCTGCTAAAGTCACCGCAACCAAACTGAACAGCCAAATAAATATTTTCAAGCGTTCCTGCCGCAAGATCAATTTAACCAAAGTGCCTGTTTGTTGAAATAAATGTGCGCACATTATTACCTGCCTCCCACCCGGGAATCAGCTTGCTCAGCCCTTGTATAATAACGCAGGAATAAATCCTCTAAAGCCGGCGGCGCGCTCTCCAGCTTCACTATGCCAAACTGGCTGAGATAGCGTATAACTCCATCCATCTCTTCAGTGTCTACCTGGAAGGAGAGTTCCCCATCACGCTCTTGGAGATTATGCACTCCCTTGAGCTCATCTAAAGAAGTAACCGGTTCTTTGGTCTTGATGGTTAATTTGGTGCGGGTGAGATGGCGCATTTCGCTTAATGTTCCTGTTTCAATGATCTTTCCTTTCCGGATGATGGCTATTCTGTCACAGAGTTTTTCAACCTCAGATAAGATATGGCTGGACAGCAGCACACTTTTCCCTTCTGCCTTTACCTCCCTTACACACTCCTGAAAAACCCTTACCATCAATGGGTCTAGGCCAGTAGTAGGCTCATCCAACAAAAACAGATCAGCATCTGATGCAAAAGCAGTGATCAAAGCGATCTTCTGGCGGTTCCCCTTGGAATAGGTGCCGCACTTTTTTGCCGGATCCAAATCAAACCTTTTGATCAACTCTTCTCGTTTGGACCTATCCCCGCCACCCCTCATCTTTAAAAAGAGATCAATGACCTCCCCACCGGTCAAATTCGGCCAGAGGTTAGCCTCCCCCGGAACATAAGCCACCCTTTTGTGTATTTCCACCGCATCCTTCCAGGCATCCTTACCGAAGATCTTCACTTCACCTTTAGTAGCCTTCAGCAGGCCTAGCATAATGCGGATGGTTGTTGTTTTCCCGGCACCGTTAGGGCCGATAAAGCCGAATATCTCCCCTTTATTCATGCTGAGATTAACATCATCCAGTGCTGTTAAATTCCCAAACTTCTTGGTCAGCCCTTTGACCTCTACTAAACTCATCTTTCCCTCCTCTGGAAGCACAGGGACGTTCTTTCTGCTTCCTTGCTTCCGTGCTTTCTATCCTTGGTTTTCTGCAATTCCTAAGTTTTCAATTCCCTTGTCGGTGTCCATGAAAAGCATGACACCTCTGTTTTCCACAATATCCTCAGTTTTCCGCAACATGAGATGCCAATATACTTACAATTCTTTATTGAGACAGCATTGCCAAGAACCGTTGAAAACTCCTCTGATCTGAGTATTCACGCGTTTTATAACCTCACCTCCAAGAGCTTATGCAAGAGTTTATGATTGAACATTGAGTACACGCCATCAAAACCCGGCATTAAATGTAGCAAAATTCTCCCTTCCCCAGCTCCGCTGTTCCGGCTGTAATCCCGTTCAGCCTGGGTATTATATCCACATTCACCGGCAGCAGGCAACTAATACTCACCTGCTCACCATAAGCAATATCCTGAATCAACCCGCCGGCCTGCTCCAACTCCCGCTTCATTGCACCAAACAGCTGGTAGGCAACCTTTATAAAGAACTCCCGGTGCAGCCTCTTTTCCACAATCCCCGCCCTGTCAATTGCTTTTTTGGCTGCATCACTGTAG
>DUSK01000080.1 GCA_012842275.1 Syntrophaceticus sp.
ACTGCTGTACCTGATCCTTATATGTAGGGCAGCGCTCCAGCCAGGATGTGGGTGTGATCAAGGAAAGCAGCAGGTGGAGTTCAGCATGTTCCTTTACTTCAGATTGTACAAAGATGGTACTCTTCTCCGGATCAATTCCCACCATCAGCCAGTCCATAACCATCTCCCTGGCAGCATCTATGGTTATGGCAGGATCATCAAAGGCAGTGGTCAGGGCATGCCAGTTGGCTACCATATAATAGCAGTTGTACTCTTCCTGAAACCGCCTCCAGTTTTCCAGCACACTCAAATGCCCTAGATGCAGCCTGCCTGTAGGACGCATCCCGCTCAAAATAGTATCCCTTTTCATTACCATCCCTTCTTCCTTGATATTCCTTCAAAACCCTACAAAAAGAACCCTACAAAAGGTGCGGTGATCAGGTGTGCAATCTTGAACAAAAAACTGATCAGTATATTGGACAGGGGCATCAAGACCACCCCCACCACATTAGTCACGATGAGAACCAGCAGAATAATGGGACCATACCTTTCCAACTGATAGGTGATTTCATTGGACCGCAGGAGCCCTGCCAGCACCTTGGAGCCATCAAGGGGTGGTACTGGAATCAAATTGAAAACAGCTAAAAAAACATTGATATAAACAATGGCAAGCATAATCTGTACCAGCGGTGCACTGCTGTACATCATTCCGGCTCCCGGCAGAGCCAGATTCAAGATCAGTGCTGCTGTAAAGGCAATAAATAGGTTCATCAGTGGGCCTGCAGCCGCAACCAGCATCATTCCCCTCTGGCGGTCCCCCTTAAAATTCAAAGGATTTACCGGAACAGGCTTCGCCCAGCCAAAGCCCACCACAAGGAGCAAAATAAAACCAAGGGGATCCAGATGAACCAATGGATTAAGGCTCATTCTACCCATATAGCGGGCTGTGGAGTCTCCTAAACTCTCAGCAGCCCTGGCATGGGCGTATTCGTGAAAGGTTAAAGCTATCAGCACCGCAGGCAGCCAGAGCAGCAAACGGGTTGGACTCAGATCAAACATAAAACATCCTCCAGTAATGATCTACAACTATAGGAGGTGATCAGGGATGCGGTGTAACCTGACTAGATCCCCCCATTTTTCCCTTTCCACAATGACCTCCGCTCTGCCATCAGCAACCAGCACAATCGCCGGTCGCGGCAAAGCATTGTAGTTGCTGGACATAGAATATGTATAAGCCCCTGTACAGGATACAGCCAGCAGGTCACCTGGTTCAATATGGGGTACAGCAAGATCCCATATCAGCATATCCCCGGATTCGCAGCAGCGTCCGGTAACAGCAACTTTTTCTACCGCCTGTTCCCTGGCTTTATTGGCAATCATACCCTCATACTCAGCCTGATAAAGAGCAGGGCGCAGGTTGTCGGTCATACCACCATCAACTGCCACATATTTTCTGACACCAGGGATTTCTTTGCTGCTTCCCAGTGTATAAAGTGTGGTTCCTGCAGGGCTGATGATGGATCTGCCCGGCTCCACAAAAATGCGGGGCTTAGGGTAGTTATGTTCCTGACACTTCTGCTCAACAGCCTCTTGGAGGGCTTTGGCATATTCTTCAATGGATGGTGGTGTGTCCTCAGAGGTGTAGTAAACCCCTAGACCTCCTCCCATATCTAATTCCTCAGCTATCCATCCTGTTTCTTTTCTGGCTTCCTGCAGAAAATCCATCATCACCTGGGCAGCGCAGCGAAAGGCATCAAGTTCATGGATCTGAGATCCGATATGGCAGTGAACACCTTTCAGTTCTAGCTGAGGGGCATTTAACACTGATTTAACAGCATTAAGCGCATCTCCACCGGCAATATTGAATCCAAATTTAGAATCATTTTTTCCTGTGGTTATGTAAGAATGGCTGTGGGCATCAACCCCCGGGGCAAGCCTAAGCAGAACCTGTGGACGACAGCCTTTCATGGTGCTGATTTCTTCCAATAGTGCCAATTCATAAGGATTGTCAACAACAATTCTGCCAACACCACAGTTTAAAGCAAATTTAAGCTCTGCCGGTGATTTGTTATTTCCGTGCAGCAGAATCTTTTCCGGTGGGAATCCTGCCGCTAAAGCTATTGTTAGTTCCCCTCCGGAAACCACATCCAATCCCAGTCCCTCATCATCTATTATCCTGGCCACAGCAGTGGTCAACAAGGCCTTCGATGCATAGAAAACCGCAGCAGAATCATTATGAGCAAAGGCTTTTCTGTACCTGCGGCAGTTTTCCCGCAGCAGAGCCTCATCGATAACCATCAGAGGGCTGCCAAAGGCTGCAATAAGATCTACTGCATCACAACCACCGATCTCCAAATGTCCTCGGTCATTAATCTGCATCGTGCCGTGTAATTTCATATCAGGTCTCTTCCTCTTTCATAAAACATTTAGGTTATTCTAACACGCAAAAGTTACCAGTGTCAACGAACCATAGTATCTACCATTGGATGCTCATAACCCACCAATCATTTTACACTAGCTGGTATTCAGCCGCAATGGAAGAGCAGCAGCACAGGCAAAAATAAGATGGGGCCGCTTTGAAAGCTGCCCCATCACTCATTTCCTACCTTTATATCATCAATCACCGGCTTTTACAAAACTATTGTGTTTGTCAGACATTATTCAATCTGCCGGCCAGATAATCATCATAGGCGGCCAGATCGAAGCAGCCGTGCCCGCTCAGGCCAAACAGAATCACCTTTTCTTCCCCTGTTTCCTTAGCTATTAGTGCCTCCTGCACAGCTGCGTGAATAGCGTGGGCAGATTCGGGTGCGGGAAGGATTCCTTCACAGCGGGCAAAGAGAATCGCCCTTTGAAAAACATCGGTCTGCGGGTATGCCTGTGCTTCAATCAATCCATTTTTCAGCAGACTGCTGATAAAGGGTGCTGCTCCATGGTAGCGCAGTCCACCTGCATGGATCCCCGGAGGTGTAAACTTGTACCCCAGTGTGTACATCTTGATCAAGGGAGTGAAACCAGCTGCATCACAGTAATCATAGCGGTATTCGCCCTTGGTCAGTGTGGGACAGGATGAGGGCTCAACAGCCAGCAGACGCACATTTCGCCCCTGCATTTTATCAAAAGCAAAGGGAGCAATAAGGCCACCGAAATTGCTTCCCCCTCCATGACAGCCGATAACCAGATCAGGATAACAACCCAGCTTTTCCATCTGCAGTTTGGCTTCCTGCCCGATTATAGACTGATGGAGAAGCACATGGTTTAATACACTTCCCAATGAATAATTGGTGTCCGGATCTTGAACAGCCTCCTCCACTGCTTCACTGATTGCAATTCCCAGAGTGCCCGGTGTATCAGGCTGTTCTGCCAGCACCTGTCTCCCGGTCTTTGTTTCCTGACTAGGGCTGGCGATCACTTGAGCGCCATAGGCCTCCATAAAGGAGCGGCGATATGGCTTTTGGTTGTAGCTGACCCGCACCATAAACACCCTGCATTCCAGACCAAAAAAACGGCAGGCAATACTGAGAGCACTCCCCCACTGTCCAGCACCTGTTTCAGTTGTTAAACACTTGATTCCGGCCTTTTTGTTGTAATAGACCTGTGGGATAGCCGTATTCAGCTTATGGCTTCCCGCCGGACTGACTCCCTCGTATTTATAATAGATCTGTGCCGGTGTCTGCAACTCCTCTTCCAGTCGCAGTGCCCGGTAAAGTGGTGTGGGCCTATAGGCGCGGTAAAGATCCATAACCTCACCGGGAATATCGATATAACGTTCCTTGGAGACCTCCTGTGCGATCAGATCAGGCGGAAAAATATCAGCCAGATCATCGGGTTTAAGAGGTTCACGGGTTACAGGATGCAGCGGGGGTGGTAGGGGCGGCAGGTCTGCCTGCAGGTTGTACCATACCTGTGGTATCTCGCGCTCATCTAACACAACTTTCCTCAAACTCATCTCAGCTCATCTCTCCTCTTCTAAAAATTGTTTAAAAATATTTAATTGCCCCTAATCTTAACAGATCACCGGCATTTGTCAAGAACTAGTTTTGTCACAATTTGTTGTTTATGCAAATGTTTCAGCTTTTGCAGCTGTCCAGCGCCCACAGCGATCACCCCATCTGGCCAGCAAAAGATCATCCTGTTTGATCTCAATGACCTCACAGGAATTGGGACAACCCTGACAGATGAAACTGCTATTTTGATATTTTTGGCTTGTTACCTCAAAACCACGAAAGTTCGTCTTAACCCCCTTCTCCAAAATGTGGTCCCGGACCAAAAGAGCAGCCCCATAGGCCCCCATAACATCAAAATGCTTAGGGACTATCACTTCAGTCTGCAGAGCTTTCCGGAAGGCCTCTCTCATCCCGGCGTTAGCAGCGACCCCACCCTGAAAAACTACAGGGGGTCGGATCTCCAGCCCTTTACCTATATTGTTGAGATAATTACGCACCAATGCCTCACAGAGGCCGGCAACAATATCAGGCAGAGAATGCCCCATTTGCTGTTTATGAATCATATCTGACTCGGCAAATACAGTACAGCGGCCTGCTATCCGCACAGGATTGTTAGCTTTAAGGGCGATATTACCAAATTCCTCTATTGTTAAATTAAGCCTGCTGGCCTGTTGATCCAAAAATGATCCGGTCCCAGCAGCGCAAACAGTGTTCATGGCGAAATCAACCACAATACCGTCTTTGATAATAATGATTTTTGAGTCCTGCCCCCCTATTTCCAGCACGGTCTGGACAGCAGGAACAGCATGCAGGGCAGCTACAGCATGGGAGGTTATTTCATTTTTTACCAGGTCTGCTCCCACCAGAACAGCTGCCAGTGCCCGGGCACTTCCTGTAGTGCCTACACCACAGATGCGGTCCTTTTTTGTCAAACGCTCATTGAGCAGAGACAATCCCTGCTGCACCGTTTTGATAGGCTGTCCCTGAGTGCGGAGATAAAGGGGTGATAAATACAGTTCTCCTCTAGGGTCGATCACAACCAGGTTTGTACTGACTGACCCCACATCAATTCCTAAAAACAGATCCACTCATCTGTTCCCCCTTTTTATTGCTTCGAGCAGCAGCAAGATCTAGAAATGCCTCCAGTCGTGTCTGAATTCCCGCTTCTCCTGAGTGTTCATCCAAATAAAATGTAAGCAATGGAATATCATAATCCTTTGCTAAAGCCGGAAACACCGAATGGGCAACTATTTCCGGCATACAGGTCAGAGGTGCCAGTTGAATAACACCATCATAGTCCCTGCGGGCGAAGCCGACTGTACAGCCAACAGTTTCAACACCATGCCCGCCCACAAAGGAGTTTAGATATGGGGTGGCAAGCTCTTTGTCATGAGCACTTTCATATTTAACCCGCAACAGCCCCCCAAAGAGGTGCTCATTGATCCAAGCGCTTAACCAAATGCTCCTGTTAACCTCCACTCCTAATAAACCCAAACGCTTTTCCATTTCATAATTAGCAAAAGGCTCTAAGATCGTGAAAATTTCCCCCACCAGACCGATGCGCAGTGGTTTAACAGACCGCTTCTTTAACTTTCCGGTCTTTTTTTGATAATTAACAACCACACGCTGTACTGTTTTTCGATCTCCAGCATGGTCAATCTCCTGTAAAGCATCTCGATACAATTTCTCCAACAGCAGTGGATCCTCCACCCTGGGGCGCAGGTGAAGCAATCGCTCCTCTACAATGTCAACAGCTCTGGCCTTACACCAAGCGAATCTTACAGCTTTGAAGATCTGCCACCAGGATAGACCGCCCACCAGATAGCGTATCTTGTCTTTAATCTCCTGGAAGCTCACATCAGGGGGTTCCAAAACCACCATTTCCATATCAACACCCAGGTCAGAGAGGATCTGCTGCTGCACCTGGGCATAATACCCGAACCGGCAGGGTCCCACACCACCAGCCATTAAAATGGTATCTGCCCCACTTTCCTGAGCCTCCAAATAGTTTCCCAGATTGAGTTTAAAAGGGAAACAGGCGAATTCGGGTGAATGTCGGACCCCTAATTCCACTGTTCTCCTGCTAGTGGGAGGTGGGAGTACAACATCCAGGCCAAGACTAAGCAATAAAGCCCTAACGACAATGTACAGATTCCCCATATGGGGGTATGTGATCCGCATATTTAAGCCTCCAAACAATCATTTCCGTAAAAGCCTCCAGACGGGTATTAATGCCTGCCTCACCGGTATGCTCATCAATGGTGAGCATCATCAAAGGCATGTTCTGCTGCTTGGCCATTCTTGCCACCAATTCCTCAACCAGTGCTTCTGGCCCGCAACCGAAAGAGGTTAAATAGATTACACCGTCCAGTTTTTGAGAGCTAAAAAATCTGAAAGCGGACCCGATCATCCTTTTACCAAGGGCCCAGAACAACCGCTTGGGAAGCTTAGAAGCCTCTTCCTCTATCTCATCAGCTTCCAGGGACTCGGGTGTTACCACAACTGCTCCCAGTTGATGGAGTTTTTTGATTAGGTTCATACTGATATATGGATCATAAATATTGTAAGGATGTCCGATTAAACCGATGCGCAAAGGTTTGCTGGAGGAATCAACAGGAGTCTCAGGAATAGCAGTGCCTTTTATAGCTTCAGTAAGAATCATCCCAGAATTCAGGCGCTTCCAGAAAAACTGCTGTGCCTCCAAAGCAGCATCCAGGGCATCCTCTACCAGCTTGCGATCAGCCGCCAACCTGTTCCCCGCATCCCGTAAACAATCTACCCAACACTGGACAGAGTTACCCTCCTTGCCGGCATCAACAGTTGTGTCTATCAGAGGAGGGAGTTTATTTATACGTGCCCTCAGCATATCTGGGATACCCATAAACTTGGGGCAAATATAGGCCTTAGCCTCCACTCTGCTGAGGCGCGGCACAAATAGATAATCCACTCTGCCAGCCAGGTAGGCAGCATGTCCGAAATACACCTTGACCGGCAGACATGCCTCACTCAAAGAGTTCTTTATGCCTTGATCCAGTATTGCCTTATTGGTCTCTGGAGAGAGAACAACCTCACAGCCCAATCTGGTAAAAAACTCGTGCCAAAGAGGGTAGTAATAATAATAAAGCAGTGCACGAGGAATACCCACTCTTTTTATTTTTATCACCCCCACTTAGCTGCGCGGGTTGAACAGCACCGCAAATGCATATCCGAAAATCACAGCAGCAGCAACACCCACTGCAGTCGATTCTATCCCTCCGGAAAAGGCACCCAGCAGCCCTTTTTGTTCTACAGCCTTGATAGCCCCCTGGGCCAGGCTGTGTCCAAATCCCGAAAGGGGGATGGTCGCACCCGCTCCCGCTAGGTCCACCAGAGGCTGATAAAGGCCAACCGCACTCAGCAAAACCCCACCGGTGACATATCCGACAAGGATATGGGCAGGGGTGATAGAGGATCTGGTCAGATCCATCAGGAGTTGTCCAATTACACAGATAATGCCTCCCACAACAAATGCCAATAATACTTTCAGCAATCCTCACCTCTTTCAACTGGAAACAACAACAGCATGTGCAATAGCAGGGATCGATTCTCCCTGCTGGCAGGTAACCGGACTCATTAAAGCACCTGTTGCCATCAAAAGTATATTTCTATACTTTTGCTCCTTGAGCTCTGAATAAAGATATCCCGAAAAGACAGCTGCCGCACACCCACAACCGCTGCCGCCGGCATGCATATCCTGTTTTTCAGTGTCATAAAACATAAGTCCGCAGTCACGTAGTTTGTCACCGGGATCACAGCCCTGTTTTTTCAGCAGTTCTATCAGCAGCTTTTGGCCCACCTTCCCCAGATCCCCTGTCACAATCAGATCATAGGAATCAGGATTAGTGCCTGTATCCTTAAAATGGGTCAGCAGAGTATCAGCAGCTGCAGGAGCCATAGCCGCACCCATGTTATTCATATCAGTGATACCCATATCCACTACTTTTCCGATAGTTCCGCAAACAATACGGGGGCCATCCCCCTGTTCCTCCACAACAAGAGCACCGCTGGCGGTAGCTGTCCATTGACCGGTGGCCGGCCGCTGCACTCCCTGCTCTACAGGGAAACGAAACTGCCTTTCCGCAGTAAGGTGATGGCTTGAGGATGCTAACAGAACACGACTGGCAAACCCACCATCCACCAACATACTGGCCAGCAGCATTGCCTCCACAAAGGTTGAGCAGGCCCCAAATAAGCCGAAAAAAGGAATTTCCAGTCCCCGTGCTGAATAATTGGCGCTGACGATCTGGTTAAGTAAATCTCCTGCTAAAAAAAGGTCAGCATCCTGGGTCTTCAGGTTGATCTTTTTTAAGGCCAGTTTACCGCTTTCCTCCAGCATTTTACATTCAGCCTTCTCCCAACTCTTTTCGCCAAAAAGGGGGTCATCTATGATCCAATCAAAATATTGAGCGAGGGGCCCTGACCCCTCTTCTGGCCCAACAATAGCCGCACCGGAGGTAATAACAGGAGGTTGAGAAAAACTGACAGATTGCTGCCCGACTTTTTTCCCCATTTGCTATCACCTCTACTGCAGCAGATAATAGATGATCCCAATCAAACAGGATGTAATTATCCCGTAAACAAGCACTGGACCAGCAATTGTAAAAAGCTTTGCCCCTACTCCAAAAAGAAAACCCTCCCGTTTAAACTCCATAGCTGGAGCAACTATCGAGTTGGCAAAACCTGTGATCGGTATAATTGATCCAGCTCCCCCTATCTTCCCTATCTGGTCATAGACACCGATACCGGTTAAAAATGCACCCA
>DUSK01000180.1 GCA_012842275.1 Syntrophaceticus sp.
AAAAACAGAGGTGAACTGCTGCAGTGCAAGGGACAAATAAGGGGTCTTTTTTTGCGATCAAGGAGCAAATAAGCGCACTGATCATAACATAGAGTGAAAAGCTTTTTGAAAGGAGTGAACAATATGTCAATTCCATCCTGTCCCGGCGGATTCCTTTACACCATACAGGCAGGTGATACTTTTTTCCTTCTAGCCCAGAGATTCAATGTTTCGGTCAATGCTATTATCAACGCCAACCCTGGAGTTGATCCCAATAATCTTCAAATAGGCCAGTCAGTGTGCATACCGACCGCGCCTCCGGGGCCGCCGCCAGGGGAATGTCCGGGATTTTTATATGTTATTCAAGCGGGAGATACATTTTTCCGGCTGTCTCAGCGCTTTAATGTTTCCGTAGATGCAATTATTGCAGCCAACCCGGGGGTCAATCCTAATAACCTCCAAATCGGGCAGACCGTCTGTATTCCTACAGGGCCACCGGTTCCACCGGAGTGTCCGGGCTTTATCTATACCATTAGGGCCGGGGACACCCTTTTCAGTTTAGCCAACCGTTTCGGAACAACTGTGGAAGCCATACTTGAGGCAAACCCAGGCCTTGATCCCAGAAATCTGCAAGTTGGACGGAGAATCTGCATTCCCAGCAGGCGCTGTCCCCAGGGGACATTTATCTATGTAGTCAGAAGGGGAGATACTTTAACTGCCATTGCCCGCCAGTTTGGCACAACTGTTCAGGCAATAATCAGGGCAAACCCAGGGATCGATCCCAATCAACTGGCCATCGGACAGGAAATATGTGTTCCTGGTTCTCCACAATAAACTATATTTCACATTCTACCCAGACCAGATGGTGATCTGAGGTTTCACCTGTATCAACAATCCCTGAGGCAAGGGGTGTCACACCTTTGCCAAATAAGAAGTCTATTCTGGCCCGGTAAGTTGGAGCAGTAAAAGAATCTCCTTTACCGGGCCCCAATTCTTCGAGGGGAAATACCCCGGTGAGCATTTCTTGAAAAGCTGCACTGCCCCTTCTTCCATTGAGGTCACCTCCCAAGATCAGGGGTACAGGAGGGAATAGCTTCCTCAGTGCAGCTTTGATCTTTTTTATTTCCTGCAGCCTCTGATATTCATTTTTCACGGATAGATGAAATGAGCCTATACCAACCGGAGCGCGGTTTTCAGACAGCAGATGGGCAAAAAGAAAAACCCGCTTTTCTACTCTTTGACCAGGTATTTCGAGTGAAAGCTTCAATACCTCCTGCAAAGGATAAGCAGCCAAAATGGCATTTCCATAATATCCACCCAATAATCTAATAGCAGGTGCAAAAAGATAGAACCATTTCCTCCCTGTAAGTTTCTCCAGTTTTCCGGCGAGATATAGGGGTTGGTGAACAAACATGCTGCGCAAACTTCTTAGATCAACCTCCTGGAGCGCAACAACCTGCAGCCCAGCCAGGCAGATCACTTCAGCTATCTTATTGAGGTGTTTTTTATTAAGCATTACAGGAAATCCCTTTGCTCCCCTTCCACCTTTTATATTCCAGGTTCCTATCCTCAGCTTCAATCAATTACCCCTTTCTATTGAGCTCTCTATATTAAATTATGATTTGCACCCAGCCGTTTCTTAAAATAATTTTATCCCTTAATTCATCATAATGTATAATTATTCCGCTTTATCTTTTATTTAACGGCATTGTTATTGAATTAACCTATGATTGCTATGTATAGCATCATTTTCCTCTTTTTTTCTGCAGGGATTCGTCATGGTTCGTCAAATTAATTAAAGTACCTTTGCGGGTCTATCAACCGGACAAGACTCGGTAGATAGCTCAGAAAAAAATTCAACAACAGGAGGATTAAGAAATGTCGCAAAAGAAGATCACAGCCCTTTTTGTAGTGCTGGCCTTCGTCTTCAGCTTTGTGTTAGCTGGATGCGGCGGAGGGCAGTCAACTACTGAAGGGGAAAAGGTAATCACCTACAACTTAGGTGCCAGTCCGGAAACACTGGACCCAACCATGTCTACAGGTTTACCTGAAGCCACCATTCAAAGTGCGCTTTTTGAAGGGCTTTACAGGTATAACGAAAACAAGGAACTGGTCCCTGCAACAGCAGAAAAAGTGGAGATTTTCGAAGACGGTACCAAGTATACCTTCACCATCAGAAAGGATGCCAAATGGAGCAATGGAGATCCTGTAACTGCCCATGATTTTGAGTATTCTTGGAAGCGTCTGCTGGACAAAAACACAGCAGCTGAATACGCCTATCAGGGCTACTATATTAAGAATGGTGAAGAGTTTAACCTCGGAGAGGCCAGCGCAGACGATGTTGCTGTGAAAGCCGTTGATAATTACACTTTGGAAGTTGAGTTAATAGCTCCAACACCCTATTTCCTTGACCTTACAGCTTTTGCTAACTTCTTCCCCCTTCACCAAGAGACTGTCGAAGCCAATGAAAATTGGGCTTCCAGCCCAGAAACAATGATTGGCAACGGCCCATTCAAGATGGTCAGCTTCCAGCCCCAGGAAAAAATCGAAATGGTCAAGAATGAGCATTACTGGGATGCTGAAAATGTCAAGCTGGATAAGCTGGTCATGACCTTTGTGGAAGATGCAAACACAGGATTAAGTATGTTTGAAAGCAACCAGATAGATATAGCGGAAAGTGTTCCTGTCAAGGATACCAAAAAGCTTATTGATGAAGGCAAAGCCATTGCTTTCCCTGAACCAGCCTGCTATTACTATATTTTCAATTGTAAAAAAGAGCCCTTTGACGATCCCAAAGTGCGCTTAGCTTTCGCTTATGCCATCAACCGCCAGGCCATTGTTGATAACATCACCCAGGCCGGTCAGGTGCCAGCACTTGCTTTTACACCCTTTGGTTTCCCCGATGAAACCCCGGACAAAGACTACAGAGAGGTCGGCGGGGATTATTTCAAAGATAATGATATAGAAA
>DUSK01000081.1 GCA_012842275.1 Syntrophaceticus sp.
AACAAGGGGGATTGTTACCACATCGATAAACTCCCCTTCATCAGGACAGGCCTCACCTTTGACCAGCCCTTTGGCCAGGATCAAGTAGAGAAGTTCATCACAGAAGCCCGGTGATGTATAAAAGGAGCAGATTACCTGCCATTGTTCAGCTGTATAACCTGTCTCCTCCTCCAATTCCCGCCGGGCGCATTCCAGCGGTTCCTCACCACCATCCCTTTTACCGGCAGGCAGTTCCAGCAGGATCTCCCCGGTAGCATGCCTGTACTGCCGCACCATTACCACTTCACCCTCATTGGTCAAGGGTAAAATCACTACGGCCCCCGGGTGTTTCACAACCTCTCTTTTAGCAATTTTCCCATTTGGGAGTTCAACAGTGTCTAGCTGAACTTTGATGATCCTTCCCTGGAATATTTCCTGTGAAGACACAAGCTTCTCTTTGAGCCTGCCTTCCAGCCCCTTCTCCATCTATATCACCTCGATTATTTTTTACAAAGATCTGACGCAATCGAACCCGCTGCACCGGCAGCCAGGAAAAACGCCGGATCAGTTGACGGTTCCCGTCCCATACTGCTCACCCTGATCCCCATTTCCGCAAGATAGTGCAGTGCCGGGCTTCCATCCCTGAACACCACCCTGTGGCGAGCAAAGATCCCCGCCTCTTCCAGCTGTTTTTTGATCATATCCCTCTGGCTGTTGTCCAACTCCGGCAGGGCGACAACAGCCTCTCGCAGAGCAACCTGCCCCAGTGCTGTCAGGGTATGGTGGCTGACCCCTTGATGGCGGGGTCGAGGGTCTGCAAAACTGATCCTGGGAATAGCCACGGGACGGCCCCCCAGAATGCTTGCCGCGTTAATGATCTCACCCTGCTCTAGGGCGGTTGTCCCCCACTTTGTGCCTGTCCCGACAATACCTGGTCCCATGGTGACTATGATCACATCTGCCTTGAGGACCTGATAAGCCGCGATCAACCCGGAATAGATGTTGACACTCTCCAGATCACCGCCAAAGGCATGCCCAGTGGTAACAGTTCCGGCAATGATCCCCTCTTTTTTGAGGGTCCGCACCATCCTGCTTAATGGAAGAGGCAGAGCTGCACCATCGGTCATTACATAAACAACCCTCAACTCTTTTTCTTTTCCTGCCAAACAGCCGGCAGCAGCAGGAGCCAGCATACTGTGCAGTGTCCCCACAACCACAGGTGTCCCTTCCAGAGATCTAAACTCCTTGATGTCATTGTGGTATGGGCTCTCTTGCTCCTCTACACTGAGCACTTTTAGCTGGTAGGGGGTATAGCGGAGTTTCATAATATGTCCTGGACCCGTTTCATTCTCCGGGGTGCGGCTCAGGTTAGCGATCACAAAGTGATAGCCGCCAGTGCCCAATTTCAGCTGAACAGCTGTTGTGTTAAGATAAACCAGATCCCCAACAACTGTCTCTCCGCTGAGCAATGGATAGTTCCAGGCAAGGCAGGTATCTCCTTCACAATCCACTTCCAACTCCTGAATCTGCTCTGAGGAGTCAATGATCCTGATAACTTTTCCTTTTTTCCAGCTAATCAAGCTTTCATCCCTTCAGTGCTCAATATAATCATCTCCCAGAGAATCTGAACAACTCTGACCAAATCCCGGGAATCCAGGTATTCCTCTGTGGTATGGGCCTTCTGCATCCCCACTGATAGATTGGCTGCCTGCAGACCAGCCGCATTAAAAATATTGGCATCACTGCCGCCTCCGGTGGTCTCCAGGCGCGGCTTAATACCAGCCCTTTCCATAGCTTTGGCGGCAAATTCAATTACCTGCTGTTTGGTATCGATCCGGTATTCGGGATATTCCAGTGACACACTTATTTCACAATCCGCTCCTGGGATCTGCTTGATCTTCTCAAACTCCTTAACGATCCGGGAGGTTAGATCATCCAGCTTCTCCCTTTTCAGGCTCCTGGTTTCCCCCTGAATAAAAACTGAATCAGGGATGATATTGGTGGCCTTACCCCCTTTAATGATACCGACATTAGAAGTGGTTTCCTCATCGATCCTGCCCAATGGAAGACGGGAGATCACCTCACTGGCGATCCTGATGGCATTAACCCCTAACTCCGGTTCGAAACCGGCATGAGCGGACTTTCCTTTGACAGTGATATTGAAAATATTCTGGGCAGGTGCAGCAGTGATGATAGCTCCCGGTGAGCCGCTGGAATCCAGGATGTAACCGAAATCCGCCTCCAGTTTCCTATAGTCGAAATTTCTGCTCCCCAGCAGCCCCCTCTCTTCCCCTACGGTCAGGAGAATTTCCAGCATTCCATGGGGTTGGTCCTGCTCTCTGAGCATCTCCAATAACTCCAACAGTGCAGCGATCCCTGCTTTGTCATCCCCACCAAGAACAGTATCCCCTTTACTCCGGAAAACACCATCTTCAAATATAACCTTCACACCATCAGCAGGCACAACTGTATCCATATGACAGCAGAAAAATAGGGACGGGTATCGCTCATCACCAGGAAGCCGGGCAAGAAGATTGCCTGTTGTGCCTCCGATTTTGGCAGCTGTTCCATCTTCCTCAACACTAAAACCAAAGCCCTGTAAGCGTGATATCAGATAATCGGCCAATTCCCTCTCTTTTAAGGATGGGGAAGGAATTTCGGCGAGTTTGATAAACTCCTGAAAAAGCCTTTCCTCATTTACAGTAACAGGCATCACATAACCCCCTCATTTAGCTCTGCCCAAATTATCTAAAAAGCGCAGCAAAGAATTGTTTTCAATAATCTCGGTAAGAGAAAACTTCTCTGTAAACAGATGCAGCAAAAGCAAAAACCCAACCAAAATCAGTTGAGCTGTAAAGGGCATAGTCCAGGCACAGGCCAGCCCCAGAGCAGCACCCAACAGATTGGAGCCAGTATCACCAAGCATCCCCTTTGCCTTCAAATCAACAGGAAACAGGGCCAGCAAACCGCCAGCAAGGGGGGACAGCAGAACCAGGGGCATTTTACTCCGGAAAACAGCCAGCAGAATAAAAAACCACAGGTAAAACACCTTGATCGCCCTACCGGGACGCAGATCCAGCAGATTGATGGTGTTGGCAGCCAGTGCAATCAATAGAGCTGCAGTCAATATTTCCCACCAGGGCTGTGATTTCAGCAACAGCAGTGAGAGAAAAAGGGCTCCAAAACCACCTCCTAGAGCCTTCAAGGCACCTGTGGTAAGCCTTCCCTGAAATAAAGCACCGAAATGCCCTTTAAGCCCACGGCTGTCCCTGGACCCCAACAGATCATCGATCAGACCCAGCAGAGCAAAAAACAGAACAGCCAGCAGAAAAGTAAGAACAGCTTCTGCTGAAAACCACTGCAGCAAAAGAAATGCTGCCAAGAGGTAAACAATAACCAGAACCAAACCCATTCCTACAGGAATGGATTCCTGGCGAAAATTGGGGCGAACAGCTCCTGTCTCCTTAAGCAAAAAAATAAAAAAGGGAAGCAGTATCAAGGTCAGAAGATAACCCACTCCCCCTCCAATCAAGATCTTCATTAAGACACCTCTTTCCAGGTACTGATCAGAGCCAGCAGAACATCTTTGAATTGTCTGCCGCGGTGCATAAAACCGGAAAGATCCCTGCCGGTGACCCGGTGAAACATTGTTGTAGGAACCTCCTGGATGCGAAAACCGCAGCGTGCTGCCTTAATGGTCACAGCCACCTCTACACCGTATCCGGAAGCAAAAGGTGTCACCACATCCAGTACCTCTTTGAGCATAACCCGCTGGCCTGAAAGGGGAGCTTCCAGTCGCAGCCCTGTACGCAGGTAGATCCCGGTGCGGGCCAGAGCTTTGACCAGACCAAACCCCCCTGCTTTTTTAACAGGAGGGAAGGTAGCAATGGTCATGTCTGCCTTATTATCCAAAACCGGGCCTGCCAGTAACTCCAGTTGACCTGCACTTTCACCCAGATCCCCATCCAGCAGAGCCACCACCGGTTGGTTAATATAGGGTATTCCCCGATTGAGGGCCTCTCCTTTACCATAATTAGAGCCCAAGCTGATTACCTGGGCACCTGCTTCCTTAGCTTTCAGGGCTGTTCTATCCCGGGATCCGTCATCTACCACTATCAACTGCCCAACATTAGGAACCTTCATAGCTGCTTTCACTGTGTCAGCTATCAAATCTTCTTCATTATATGCTGGAATCAATACAGTAATCAAATCAAGGTCACTTCCTTACTGCAAAGGGGGAAGAAAACTTTCTGCGGTCTCTTTAATTCCATAATGCCCCGGATAACCGTTCATCGCCTGAATTAAAGCCAACTGTCCATGGGCTGTGTCAATATTATCGACTGTTGTCAAACGAGCGTTCTGATAATGGCGCATGTAAGAAATCTCTACATCACTGTCCTCAGTCCCGTAAACAGTGCAACCCGCTTTCTGCAATGATCTTATCAAATTCAAATCAAAGATCTTGGCATAATTCTCATCTTTACTTTGGCTTCCCCCGATCACAATAACATCCTGAAGGGGATGGCCGTAGGTCCCTGTG
>DUSK01000082.1 GCA_012842275.1 Syntrophaceticus sp.
GATTGGCTACAGTGATCCCTTCCCTCCGTGATATACGCTGAGCCCCTGAGCCTTGGCCTGCAAGAATCGATTCCAGATCAGGCCCTGCCACTGCAACCACAAAGTCTCCTGCTAAACCCTCTAGGAACTTCGCAACTTCTTCAGCATTCTCTTTAAGTGCAGCTTCACCGGTTATAATTACCGCCCCTGACTTAACATCACCGGGGTCAATTCCGGCGGCTGCATACTCTTTTGAAATAATCTCCTGCAGTTTGACGAGATCCAGTTTGGTCTCATCGGTCAAAGGGGTAAAATAAACCGGCGATTCGTAGCTTATCTCCCGTGATACTACCTCAAAATTGGCTACAGCACTTCCTCCCGATAGGTTAACAACATAGAGTTTGCTAAATACAAGGTGGGTTGTTGTTGTCCCGATATCGATGCCAACACTAAGGAGTTCATAACCTTCAGTTTTTGTTGTCATTTACATCCCCACCCCAATCTGCACTCTGCACGATAAACAAAAAGTCTCTCCCAAGCTCTACATTGAGCTTTGGAGAGACTCCATTGACTCTCCTGAAATTTTTATTTGTAAATCACTCAATTAAGGAAGTCTGTATAGATAATAGCTTCGGCAACTTCTTTCATTGGTTTTCTCTGATCCATGCTCAGCCGCCGCAGTTTTTTATAAGCGAAGTCTTCGCTCCAACCGTATTTCTGCATTAAAAGCCCTTTTGCTTTTTCGATGACCTTGCGTGCTTCAAGACTGTCTTTATATTTTTCTCTTTCTTTTTCTAGGTTCTTCATCCTAAAGAAACATGATAATCCGATCTCTACGGCTGGCAGTATTTCATCTTCATTTACCGGCTTAACTATATACCCCACAACATTTGGGATACGCTTTGCCTCTTCAACCAACGAGAGGTCGCTGTAGGCCGTCAGGAAAATAATTGCACACTCAAGACTTTTTGTTATAACTGCTGCTGCCTCAATGCCGTTCATTTTCGGCATCCTGATATCCATCAGTATCAAGTCAGGGCAATAGGCTTCGGCAAGCTCCACTGCTGCCAGGCCATCGCCTGCTTCGATTACAACGTTGTAACCGTTTTCCTGAAGTATTTCTTTAATGTCCATGCGGGTTATGGGTTCATCATCAGCGACCATCACTTTTAGCCGCGCTAGCCGGTCACTTTTATCCACTTAGCTCCTAATTAGCCTCCCTCCCGCATTCAACTGTCTACTTTAACTATACCCTCTCTGTGTTGACTCTGTCAACATCAAAAGTAATAGTGCTTCGTACACCCCCCTCAAGCCCATTACCGATCTGAAAAGTACCCTTTAAGCTTTCCCTCACTAACACATCCACCAATTGAATTCCCAGCTGTTTTTTCTTGCTTGCTTTGAAATCAAAATTCGCCGGCAGTCCCACACCATTATCGACCACCTGTAGTTCAAAGGTACTGCCCTGTTGCTTAGTATAGACTACGATCTTTCCCTTATCCTTGTTGCTGCCTCTGAAACCATGCCTCATGGCATTCTGTACAAGCTCACAGACAACCAGAGCTATACTCGAAGCATAGTATGCTGGAATGTTGATGGAATCCCCAAACAGGTTGATTTCCACATCACAATCACACAATTCATTCTCAACTTGAACAATTCTTTCTACAGTCATCCGGAGAATCTGGTGCAAATCTACCGTTTCCAAACCACTTTGAGAAAGCAGTTCATGCACAGATGCGATAGACAGAATACGATTGATGCAAACCCCCAGCGCTTCCCTGACGGTTCTATTTTGCTCACGGCGCATCTGCAGCCGCAGAATACTGGCGATGTTTTGGAGGCTGTTTTTTACCCGGTGGTGGATTTCCCGGATTACAGCGCTTTTAACCATCAGTTCCTTTTCTTTTTTACGCACATCAGTAATATCTCTGATTAATACAATACCCCCTACAAACCCCTTGCTTAATAAAGGAACCCAGGAAACATTGACAATCCGTTCACCGACCGAGTATTCACAGCTGCGGTATTCCTCGCTGAAGCGCATATTGCCATCTTGATCCTGTACCAAAACTATGTCTCGTAGCTCAGTTTCGGCTATGTAATTACCCTCCGGCTGCAGAGTTGCCTTTTTCGAAGAGATGATCACATCAGCCAGGCGTAAAGCAGATGGGTTAACATAAACGATAACCCCATCCTTATTGACCACCAGCAGTCCATCATGAAGTGCCCCCGGCAAAGTGCCGCTTTCTATTGCCACTCTTAGTAAATTTTCGGTTAGCATTTCTGTTGTTTCTTCGAGCAGCTGTACCTGCATTTCTTTTTTCATTGCTTCGCTGATATCTATTTCTCTGATCAATACTCCGATTACTTTTTTCTTTCCATTAAAAATCGGTACAACATTTTGGCTGATAAAAACACCCTCTTGTGA
>DUSK01000083.1 GCA_012842275.1 Syntrophaceticus sp.
GGAGATCCTGGTTAATGGTGAGCGTCCTTTGATCGCATTACATTTTGCACGGGTATTTAAAGAAATTCTCCAATACCCTGGAGGTTTTGAAATCGAGCTTTATGATCACAAAAGGCGCCATGTTGGATTGGGGTCATCTTCAGGAACCATGTGTGCCGCCTGTATCGGCATCAATGAGGTTTTAGGCAGACCCTTTAATAACAGAGAACTCAGGCGCATCACCGGATACAATGCCTGTGAAGAGAGCCCCTCAGGGAACGGCTATATCATTAGAACCTTTGAAACAGGGATCGGGGCAATGGTGGGGATCCACGGCGGCCTTGTTGTGGGTTCAGATGATGCTGAGATCATTTACCGGGCACCCCTTGAGGACACCAAAGTAATCATCCTCATCCCTGATGTGCCCAGCCTAGAGGATGAATACACCGGAAAGGATACAGCAGCTGATGCGGAGGTAGGGCTTTTGCTCAGGCGCGCCCGCTTTTTAGATGCACGGCTGGGGAGCCCCAAGGCCCACATGATCCTGCTAGATCTCCTTCCGGCACTGGTAAAGGGTGACCTGAAAGCCATCGGAGATGCTCTCCTGGATATCTCCTTTACAGGTTCTAAACGCGCGGAGTGCGAGCAGCATGGACTGTTCGGAGCACCAATATTTCAATTTATCGGGGCTTTTCGAGAGATGGGAGCAGAGGCTGCAGGGATGAGTTCTGTGGGACCAACTGTCTTCGCCCTGACCAAGAAACCCCTGGTTTATGAGCGCATTTTAAAATACCTGCATAACCAGGGGATCCCGTCCAGCAGGATCATCGAAACAGAGGTCGATAACACCGGTGCCCGGATCATAGAGAATAATGAGGAGAGGAACTACCTTGAAGAAGGATGGCTGCAGGGTTAAGATCTGCGGCATCAGCTGTCTTGAGGACCGGGAACTGGTGCACAAGGCTGGGGCAGATTATTTCGGAGTGATCATCGATGTCCCTTATTCTCCACGCACATTAGGCATAGAAGCTGCAGCTGATCTGCTGAAAAATGCCCCCCTTCCCGGGGTTGCTCTGGTCTTCCAGCAGAACAAAGAGCGGATCAAACAGATTGTGGAATACTGCCAGCCACAGTTAGTGCAGTTTTTGAACTACATGCCCCTGGAATGCCTGTGTGAACTAAAGAGGTCTTTTCCCACTATAGGCTGGTGGCAGTCCCTGTTCCTGCCTGCTGCAGGGGCAGTTTCACAAGCTGATCAAAAAAAATTGCAGCAGCAGATAAGGGATCTGGCCGGAGCTGGAGCAGATGCAGTAATACTGGATACAGTTGTGAAAAACTCAGGTGGGGTGCGTTTTGGGGGCACAGGGCAGACCTCCGACTGGGAATTAGCCCGCTCCCTGGTGGAAAACTCCCCCCTGCCGGTTTTCCTGGCAGGGGGGATCAACCCCTCCAATGTCAAAAATGCTTTAGAAATTGTTCACCCTGATGGGATCGACCTCTGCTCAGGTGTGGAAGCAGTGCCGGGGCGTAAGGACCCGAAAAAGCTCTTTGAATTGCTGGGTGAAATTCGAAAATGGGAAAAGGAGAATACAGAAAGGATGAGATACATATGAAAGCCGCTGTTGTACATGGCGCCAATGACATTCGCCTGGAGGATGTGCCCCGTCCCTTTCCTGAACCCGGCGATATTGTGGTGCGGGTGAGGGCTTCAGGGATCTGTGCCACTGATATAAAAACACTGCTTGGCCAGGGACTTCCCAAAGAATTGCCCACTATTTTGGGGCATGAAGTGGCTGGGGAGGTATCTGCTTTAGGTGAAGGGGTGAAGGATTTTGCAGCCGGTGACCGGGTAGCGGTCTATCCCATCGCTGTTTGTGGAGAGTGCGATTATTGCAGGGATGAAAGACACAACCTCTGCCGCCACGAATTCGGCTTGGCTCATGGCATTGATGGAGGGTTTGCCGAGTTTGTGCGCATACCCCGTCAGATACTCAATGTGGGAGGTGTCGTCAAAATACCTGACGGTATTCCCTTTGAGTTGGCTGCCCTGGCTGAGCCGGTCTCCTGCGGCCTGGCAGCCCTGCGGGTCAACAGAGTAAATCCCGGTGATACGGTAGTTGTTGTTGGCGCAGGTCCCATGGGAATCATTCACCTGCTGCTGGCTAAGTGGCGGGGAGCAAAGGTAATCATCATTGAACCGAAAGCCAACCGTCAAGAATTTGCCAAAAAGTTAGGGGCGGATGCTGTGATCGATCCCCAAACAGAGGATCCCATTACAGCAGTCAAAGAACTGACCTGTGGAGATGGAGCAGATGTGGTGATCACATCACTGAGCAACCCACAGCTGATCGAAGACTCCCTTCCGCTGGTGAAAAAAGGCGGTGTGTTCAATATTTTCGGCGGGCCTCCGGCAGGGCACCGGATCAGCGTTGACCCCCGCTGGATCCACTACCAGGAGATCACCATCACTGGCAGTTTTGCCTCAACACCACAGGACTTCAGGGAGGCGCTCTACCTGATCAGCTCACATGAAATAGATGCCGGCAGTTTAATCACAGACCGCTTTACACTGGACAACATACTGGATGCAGTGGAACGCGCCCGCAGCTTAGAAATGATTAAAGGCGTAGTTCTTATGTAAACTCCCGATCAGGGGACCGATCAGGGGGACAGTCCCGGTGGTCGGTCTTCAACACGGTGCTAGGCTTGCTTTATTTCTAGAAAACGCCACGACGAACCCAAGACCTGGTTTATCCCTGCGCTTGCTCTTAAGCTCCGGTTTAACTTGCCTTAAAAAGCTCGACAGACACCGTGCGTAGGGATGGTTCCACTGATCGGTTTTCAGCACGGCAGAACCGTCCGGTGAACGGTCGGCGAGCAATAAGATAATTTCTATTCAGGAGGTAATCAATTTGACTGGATTAGAAAATAGATTAAAGAGGATCATCAAAGCTGATACAGGCCGCAGCCTGGTTGTTGCCATCGACCATGGCTATGCCTTGGGGCCCATGAAGGGGATCGTGGACATTGCTGGAACAATCAGCAAACTCGATGGAACCGGCCTGGTGGATGCCTGGCTGCTCACCAAAGGTATTTTTCGCCATGCATTTAACCCGAGGGGAACCCCGGGGGTTATCCTGCGCAGTTCAGGAGGGGCAACCATTGCAGGGCCTGATATCACAAATGAGGGCTTAGTGACATCTGTTGAGGAGGTGCTGACTCTAGGCGCTGATGCTATGGCAGTATCGGCTTTTATCGGCTCAGAAAATGAGCGGGAAACCCTGATCGGGCTTTCCCGGGCTGCGGATCAATGCCACCGCTGGAATGTGCCCCTTTTAGGGGTCATCGGGCTGGGTAAGGAAGTAGGAGAAAAGAAAAATGATGCCAAGTTCCTTGCCCTCAGCGCCCGGGTAGCGGCTGAGCATGGTGCAGATCTGATCAAAACCTATTACACAGAAAAGGGATTTGAAGATGTTGTAGCCGGTTGCCCTGTGCCTATCATGATCGCCGGCGGCCCTAAATGTGAAACAGATCTGGATACCTTGAAGATGATCCACGGTGCGCTGCAGAGCGGCGCCCAGGGCATCGTCATGGGCAGGAACATCTGGCAGAGCCCCCACCCTGCTGCACTGCTCAATGCCGCCTGGCAGCTGATCCACAAAAACTGTTCTGTTCAGGAAGCACAGGATATATTAGAGGAAAGCATAAGAAATGCATAAACTGCTTGTAAATAGAAAATGATTCCTGTAACATTAAAATAAGAGATAAGGCTGTTATTTTGTACCGACTCCTAGATTATAGGAGGGCAAACCGTGGATACCCAAAATGAAAAAGACAAACTGGAGAAAAGCAAAATCGAAGACTATAAAAGCATCCAATGACCAATTTGGCTGATTCAATAAACCGCTCAACCATTGGGGACTTAAATCATTTAACAAAAGGAAACTATTTTACCAGGATTATTGCTACACTTATAATTATCGGGGCGATATTATGTTTGCTCTTTTTCCGGATAGTTTAAGTGAACCATAATCACAAATTTCAGACGATCAAAAGGGAACCTCAACAGGTTCCCTTTTATAATCTACAATCACAAATATGAACAATTTGAACAGTTACCCTGTACAAAGCCGGTAAAACTTTTTACTGAATACCATTAGCCAGCACAAAGCCAGCAAACAAAAGCAGTTAAATCCAATAGGCTAACACTATCCGGTTAGCTTGTTCCGGTTCAAGCGCTCCTGCCTCCTCCCCCTATTGGCAGCTAATAGCGCCCCGGTGCTGCTCACAAAAGCCGGCACAAGAATCATGGTCAGTAGTTCAGTTAAGCCCGGAATAAAGAAAGCGGTGCTATAAAATAATAGGAGCACCATCCCCCCGGTGATTGGCCCAATCAACCCTGCCGGTACCCAGTTCCTGATGCCCCCTTTTATTCCTGCTGCATAACCGCCGCAGAAGACGCTGAGAAAGAAGATACAGGTGAAATAGAAGCTGAGGTGAATGGTGGTTTGATCAGAAATAATGGCATACACCAATACCAGCACTACCCCAGCGAGAATGAGAAGAAAAGAGGTTCCCATCCCCAGCAGCAAAGCGAAACCTCTTTTATTGATGCTCATCTGTATATCACCTCCCACCCTATCATACGCCCAATTTAACCCATTTATTACCATTACGAAAAAACGTCATTCTGTGATCATCTGTTCAGTCAGAGAAGTGCGAACATTTATTAGCGCGGTAGCAATTGTGTGTTATGTCAATTTGTGCGTGACACGACCCCCGTCCCCGTGTCACATCCCCGTGTCACATGTGTGACAGTAACCCCGTCCCCGTGTCACGGTGTCACGCTGCCCGTGTCACGCTGTAATAAAAAAGAGGTTCCTGCTCTTGAATACACAAGAGCGGAACCTCTTTGCAGCTCAAATCTGTACTGTCTGTTTGATCAGGCTGATGCTGACTCCTTCCTGCTTTCTTCCGGTATTTCCTCAGCAGGAAGAAGGGCTTCATTTAACACCTGATCCATATGTTCAACCAATACAAACTCCAATTTTCTTCTGACATTGGCTGGGATATCTTCGAGATCCTTTTTGTTTTCTTTAGGTAGTATGATCTTTTTGATACCTGCACGGTGCGCAGCCAGCACCTTTTCTTTGATACCGCCTACGGGAAGAACGCGACCCCGCAGGGTGATCTCTCCGGTCATAGCCACATCATGTCTGACAGGCCTACCGGTGATTGCTGAGACCAGAGCAGTTGCCATGGTGATCCCGGCTGATGGCCCATCTTTGGGAATAGCCCCTTCAGGAATGTGGATATGGATATCATGCTTCTCATGAAAACCATCCTCCAGCTTGAACTCCTCTGCCCGGGATCTCACAAAGCTTAAACCGGCTTGGGCCGACTCTTTCATTACATCACCCAATTTACCGGTGAGCATAATATTTCCTTTCCCTTTGAGGAGGCTCACCTCCACATTTAATACCTCGCCACCAACTTCGGTCCAGGCAAGACCAGTGGCAACACCGACCTCATTCTCTTTCTCCTTGGTACCGAAATGATAACGCGGAATCCCCAGGAAATAATCTACATTTGCTGCAGTAACCTTTGCTCTGTATTTCTTATTTTTGACGACCTCACGAGCGGTTTTCCGGCAGATAGTAGCTATCTCCCGCTCCAGGTTGCGCACCCCTGCTTCCCGGGTATATTGTCTAATAATAGTGCGCAGGGCATTTTCTGAGATCTGCAGGTGGTGTGGTTTAAGCCCGTGCTCCTTGAGCTGTTTAGGAATCAGGTGCCTCTCAGCGATCTTTACCTTTTCCTCTTCTGTATAGCCTGAGATGTGGATTACCTCCATCCGGTCAAGCAGCGGCCGCGGGATGTTGTATTCCACATTGGCAGTAGTGATAAACATAACTTTAGATAGATCAAATGGCACCTCAATATAGTGGTCGCTGAAGGAATGGTTCTGTTCTGCATCAAGCACCTCCAGCAAGGCAGAGGCCGGATCCCCTCTGAAATCTGAACTCAACTTATCTACTTCATCCAGCAGAAATACAGGATTTTTTGACCCCGCCTGCTTCATACCCTGGATAATCCTGCCGGGCAGTGCTCCCACATAGGTGCGGCGGTGCCCCCTGATCTCTGCCTCATCCCTAACACCACCGAGGGAAATCCGCACAAACTTACGTCCCAATGCACGTGCAATAGACCGGCCCAGCGAGGTTTTACCCACACCTGGCGGACCTACAAAACAGATGATTGGACCACGCATTTTAGTAGCCAACTTCCGGATGGCCAGGTATTCCAGGATCCTCTCTTTGGGCTTTTTCAACCCATAGTGGTCCTCTTCCAGGATTTGCTCAGCCTTGTCCAGATTGAGTCTGTCCTTGGTTTCCTCAGACCAGGGTAAAGCCAAGAGCCAATCTATATAGTTGCGCACCACAACAGCTTCTGCCACCATCGGCGGCATTTTTTCCAGACGGTCCAGCTCTTTTAAAGCCTTCTCCTCTACTTCCTTCGGGAAATTGGCCTCGGCTATGCGCTCCCGCAGTTCCTCCACCTCAGCCATGCGCTCATCCTTTTCACCCAATTCCTTCTGGATGGCTCGCATCTGTTCCCGCAGGTAGTATTCCTTTTGTGTTTTCTCCATCTGTTTCCGGACACGCATATTGATCTTGCGTTCCAGATCAAGGATCTCCATCTCCCGGGATAGTATATCCCCTAGAACCTGTAGCCTTTCCTTTGCATCAAAAGCCTCAAGAATCAATTGTTTATCCGCCACACGCAAATTTATATGAGCCGCAATAATATCTGCCAGTCGTCCCGGATCATCAATAGATACGATAGAAACAGCGGTTTCTGGCGGAATTTTCTTTCCAGTTTTAACATATTCCTCAAACTGGTTGACCACTGCCCTCATCAAGGCCTCGATTTCCGGGGTCTTCTCATAACTCTCTTCAAATTCCTCAACAACCACCTGAATAAATGGTTCTGATGAAATATACCGCTTAATTCTTGCTCTTCTTAACCCTTCTACCAGTACACGGAAGGTTCCCCCTGGTAGTTTAAGCAGTTGTTTTATTTCAGCAATAGTTCCTACCTGGTAGATATCATCTTCCCGCGGCTCGTCGGTTTGGGCCTCTCTTTGTGTAACAAGAAATAATTCCCGGTCGTGGAGCATCGCCTCATCTATGGCACTGACCGATTTTTCTCTTCCTACATCAAGATGAATAACCATGTAGGGAAACACCAAAAGCCCACGTAAGGGAAGCAGGGGTATAACCCGCTCTCCATTCGCCAATCTTTGAACCTGAGGGTTGTTTTCCAATTGTTGATCTTGTTCCTGGGACATATGATGCCACCCCCTTTTCATCTGGGAAGATGTTTAAAGATACTTAGTACATTCTACCCCAGATCGTTTAATTCCTGCAACAAAGTATAGTATACCACATGTTAATGAGAGCAGCATCAAAATTATGCTGATACCTTTTCTGACTGCCTTATCGGGTAAAGAGCAAGTCGAATAACCTCTTCCAACCGCTTAACCGGAATCACCTCCAGTGATGCTTCCCGGAATAACTCCTGCCAGTTTTCATAAGGGATCAATACTCTTTCGGCACCAGCCCTGCGTGCTGCCTCTACCTTGGCGACAATCCCCCCTACCGGTTTGACCTCACCCAGGAGAGAAATCTCCCCGGTTAAAGCAACCCGGTGATCGACCTTCTTATCAGTCAGTGCTGAGTAAATACCCAAAGCGATAGCAACCCCCGCAGATGGCCCATCGGTCGGCACCGCTCCCGGAAAATTGATGTGGATATCATACTTGCGCGGATCCACATCCAGGAAACGCCTGAGGGCTGTAAGGGCATTGTCCACCGAATTTCTGATCATGCTCTTACAGCGCACACGCCTTCCAGCCATTCCACCCATTTCCTCTTCCTCAACTATCCCGGTTACCCTTACCTCTCCACGCTCCTGTAGGGGCGGGTTCACAGTTACCTCGATCTCAAGGAGTGTGCCCATATTCGGCCCCACTACCGCTAAACCATTGACCAAGCCAACTGCAGGCTCAGCAGGTATCTTTCGCTCCGGACGGGGTGAATACTGTCCGCTGCTTACCACCCATTCCACATCAGCAGCCTCAATCTCTTTGCTGTCTCTTCCCTGGGCAATGCCCGCAGCAATCTGTATGATATTAACAGCTTCCCGTCCATTGGTTGCATACTTTTCCACTACATCAAGTGCACCAGGTCCAAAAGAGAAGTTGATCCTTTTGGCAGCATTCTCTGCGATCTTCCGGATCTCTTCAGGAAGCAGAGACCTGAAAAAGATTTCAACACAGCGTGACCTGATGGCAGGCGGAATCTCTTCAGGCAGCCTTGTGGTGGCCCCAATAAGACGGAAATCTGCGGGCAGCCCGTTTTGGAAAATATCATGGATATATGCAGGGATATGTGTATCCTCACAATTATAATAAGCGCTTTCAAAGAAAACCTTACGGTCCTCCAATACCTTTAATAATTTATTCATCTGAATGGGATGCAGTTCCCCGATCTCATCAATAAATAATACCCCCCCATGAGCCCTGGTTACCGCACCGGGTTTGGGCTGCGGTATCCCAGCCATCCCTAAGGGCCCTGCCCCTTGATAGATGGGGTCATGAACAGAACCGATCAGGGGGTCAGCGATCCCCCGCTCATCAAAGCGGGCCGTAGTGGCATCTAACTCCACAAATTTGGCATCCCTGCCAAAAGGGGAATAGGGGTTTAATTTTGCCTCATTGAGCACCAGACGAGCAGCAGCTGTTTTTCCCACCCCAGGAGGCCCGTAGATCAGAACATGCTGTGGGTTGGGGCCGCATAGAGCTGCCCGCAAGGCTTTTAGTCCCTCCTCCTGCCCGATGATCTCATCGAAGCGCTGAGGGCGTGTTTTTTCGGCCAAAGGCTCAGCCAGTGAGATCCGGCGCAGGTGCTGAATCCTTTCCATTTCTTTTTTTGACTCCCGGTCCACAGCGACACGATTCCCGTGCTGGCTGCGCAGGAGATTCCAAAAATACAAACCGACCACAATAACAAAAAAGATCTGAATAACAACGATGAAACTACTGATTCCACTAAATCCAGGACTAAACAAAACAACCACAACTCCTATCCCGGTAATTTCTTATATTTACTCTCATTATTACCAGAATTCGTGGTTTTTAACCTTAATAGTTTTATATTCAGTCAACCTGTCCCGGTGATCGCGCAAAAAAATTAAGGGTGCTTTAATGCACCCTTATGCCATTTACTTTGATTATGCAACCCCGATTTATTAAGCTGTTTCACTTTTCTTTTTACGGTCTTCAGTTACTAAAATGGGTTCCTCTTTTTTCTCAATAACCTCTTTGGTAATTACACACTTGGTGATATCGGTCCTGGATGGAATGTCATACATCACATTGAGCATTACATCCTCTAAAATAGCCCTCAAACCGCGAGCACCTGTTTTTCTGCGCATTGCTTCCCGAGCAACAGCGATGAGAGCATCTTCTTTAAATTCCAAAGTAACCCCATCGAGCTCAAACAACTTCTGATACTGCTTCACCAAAGCATTTTTGGGTTCGGTTAAAATCCTGACCAGTGCCTCTTCATCAAGGGCATCTAAGGTAACGATGATCGGCACCCGCCCAACAAAC
>DUSK01000084.1 GCA_012842275.1 Syntrophaceticus sp.
AGTTTTTAGCTGAAGTGGTTGATTTTGTGCCCGGAGATAAGGAGATAGGGTGTGAAGTGACCTATCATGATCCCTGCCATTTGAATAGAGGACAGGGGGTTAGAGAGGCTCCCCGCAAACTGATTAAGTCTCTGCCAGGAGTTATCTTCAGAGAAATGAAGGAAGCGGACAGGTGCTGTGGTGCTGCTGGCTCTTTTAACCTGACCTATTATGATCTTGCCAGAAAAGTTGGGCACAGAAAAGTCTGCAATATAAAAAATTCAGGAGCCAGTGTTGTAGCAACAGAATGCCCCTCTTGTATTATGCAAATAAGACACCTACTTGAAATGGAACAAGTTCCTGTTGAGGTGACCCATCTGGCTGAATTGATCAGCAAAACCTATCGGGGGTGAGCTGGCTTGTTTTCCGAAACGTACCGTGAAGCAAAAGAACAATTTGCCCGGGGAAACCCAAAAACAATGGCTGAGTTGAGCTGTGCAGAATATGACCCTGAAAAAAAAGAGTTTCAGTTAACCTATTTCAATAAGCTGTATCGAATCTCTTATCCAGAGGGAATAATCGACTGTCCACAGGATCTAACTGCCCTGCCGCTGGAGGAGCAGGCTTTAATTCTGCAGTATTTGACTCAGGCGACAGGTGTTAAATTAAGCGGAAAGTGGATCTCTTATGCAGAGCTGCCCTATGGGATGTTGCACTACCGTCCCTTCCAAACTGAAGCAGTTGTGCCCTTGGCGGAAACCTTTGGCGGTCAACCGGGAAAGCTATTGCAGTTGGCACGTGCCCTGGGGGGACTGGAAATAGGAATCGGTGATGTTGGTGTAATGATCCCTGTCTTCCCCCGGCTACCTGTTGCTGTAATTCTGTGGACTGCTGATGAGGAGTTTCCGGCCAGGGCAAATATGGTTTTTGACTCATCTGCACCAGCTTATCTCACTACTGCTTCTTTATATGTGCTGGGAGCTGTTGTTACCAGGCGATTGAAAAAAATGGTCCGCTGAAACAGCATAAAAAAGCACTCCCTTTTTCATACTAATTATACAAGCTCAGTAGGGGGTGTTTTCAGTTGTATAATCTGCATCCTGGTTTTAGTGTTTTCCCAACTCCCAGCAGAGTGGGGGATCGGGTAAAAATTAAGTACCATGGTTTGCTTTCAGAGTGTGGAGCTGATCAGGTTTATCTGCGCACCGGTTACGGTTCTGACCAATGGGAAAACATTTATGACCACCGCATGGAAAAGATCGGCAATGAATGGGAAAAGGAGATCATGATCGAAAGGGAGGGACAGTTCAACTTCTGTTTTAAGGATAGTGCAAACAACTGGGACAACAATAATGGCCTCAACTGGAGTTATATAATTAAACGCAAATAATAAATAGATGAAAGTAGAGGGGTTAATTAAACAACCCCTCTTAACTTTTCAGTGAAGTGATTTTTTAAAATCTTCGAGACTGCTTAAGCCCAAGATCCTGCGCAGTTCCTGCTGTTGGCTTTCATCTACCAGTTCTTCTATAGACAGAGTGTACTCAGCGACTTTTTCCGATATATAAACCGGTGCTCCGGTTCTGAGGGCAAGAGCAATGGCGTCACTAGGCCGGGCATCTAAAATAAGTTCTCCAGAGATGGTTCGGAGATACAATTCAGCATAATAAGTGCCATCGTGAAAATCGTTGATCAATACTTTTTGAATTGAAGCGCCAAGACTTTCGATAATGGTTTTCGTCAGGTCATGGGTCATTGGTCTAGGTGTAAAAACACCCTGTAATGCCATGGCGATAGATTGCGCCTCTAAAGGCCCTATCCAAATGGGAAGCGCCCGGTCTTTATTTTCATCAACTAACAAAATTACAGGGCTGAGAGAGAGATCAAAGGCGATCTCCTTTACCTGAACGGGAATCATTTTAAGCCTCCTTCCATACGAACTTATTTATATTTTACCAAAGGGAGCGGTCTAGGGATCGGTACTGGAGCGCTTCAGCAATATGTATCCCTTCAATTGTTTCTGAACCGGAAAGATCTGCTATAGTGCGTGCTATTTTGATGATCCGGTCATAGGCTCGCATACTCAGATTTAATTTATGAAAAGCCTGGTATAGTAATTCTTGCACATTTTTATCTAAAGGGCAATAATACTTTAGTTGGTGATTCTGCATTTCAGCATTATTATTGATCCCACTGTTAAAAAATCGCTTCTTTTGTCTTTCCCATGCTTTAATTACTCTTTTCTTGATCTCTATAGATGATTCCTCCTGTTTATCATTTTTTAATTCTTTTAATTCTATTCTGGGGACCTCAACATGGAGGTCAATGCGGTCAAGGATGGGGCCAGATACTCTGCTGCGATAGCGCTGAACCTGATATGGTGTGCAGGTACACTCTTGATAATTATCACCGTAATGGCCACAAGGGCATGGATTCATACTGGCTGCAAGAATAAATCTTGCCGGAAAGGAAAAGGCTCCTGATGCCCGGGTCACTGTGACAACACCCTCTTCCAGGGGTTGACGAAGAGCCTCTAATACATCCCGGTGAAATTCAGGCAGTTCATCGAGAAATAGCACACCATGGGTAGCAAAACTCACCTCACCGGGGCGGGGAACCCTCCCTCCACCAATAATGCTCACTGCAGAGGCGCTTTGGTGGGGTGTGCGAAAAGGCCTTTCAGTTATTACAGGGTGATCTTTAGGCAGTAAACCAGCTACACTGTAAATCTTAGTGACCTCAAGGCACTCCTCCCAGCTTAGTGGCGGGAGGATGGAAGGAAGACATCTTGCTAACAGCGTCTTGCCTGTGCCTGGAGGCCCAATCATCAATATGTTATGCCCTCCAGCTGCGGCAATTTCCAAAGCCCGTTTGGCTTTATGCTGGCCTTTCACATCAGCAAAATCATATTGATTGACAGTGGGTGAAGGTTCTAATTTAAACTCCGGGAGGTCTGCAGCTGCAGTTAACTCTATTTCACCTTTGAGATAGCTGATTATATCCTTTAAATGCCCTGCGCCTTTTGCTTTAATTTCTTTGATCAGCGCTGCCTCTTCAAGGTTGCTATGGGGGACAATAAATGTAATATCCGGGTGATTCTGAGCGATGCTGCCTGCCATAGAAAGGATACCGGGTACAGGGCGGATGGTACCATCAAGGGAGAGTTCTCCAACATAAAAATGCTGGGGGATCTTTGTATAAGGCAGTTGCCCTGTTGCCGACAGAATGCCTACAGCAATAGGCAGGTCAAATAAAGCCCCCTCTTTGCGCAGATCTGCCGGGGCCAAGTTGACTGTGATCCTTTTGATAGGGAACTCAAACCCTGCATTTCTGATCGCTCCCCGCACCCGCTCTGCTGCTTCCCTGACTGCTGCATCTGGCAGTCCCACAATATTAAAAGCCGGCAGGCCCCGGGAAACGTCCACCTCAACCCGCACATCATGGGTTTCCATTCCCAAACAGCAGCAGCTGTTGATAATACTCAGCATTTGTCGTCTCCTGAAGTTAATATTATTAATAATTTCTTTTATTGTATGATATTTCCTGCTGTATGGGAAAAAGTAATTGTCTGTGAGAGGGAGATAGGAAATTACCGGTGTTATAAGGAAATTAGTGATAAATTAGATGAACTGATTCTTTTATATAAATAACTATCGATCATTTTCAAAGTAAATAAGGAATAAAATAACGAATTATAGTATCATAACACTGGTGAGCATTATGAGTGATAAAAATATTATAGGTACAAAAAAGAAAATATCAACTGGATTGCTTGTCTTAGTGCTACTCAGTATATTAGCGCTGGTGTCCATATTAATCATAAATGCCTATGTCACATCATCGGTTAAGGACAAAATCATCACAGCAGATGAGGCGCCATCTTTGGATGTTGATTGCATCCTTATTCTTGGGGCAGGTGTATGGGGTAGTAGGCCCAGTTACATGCTTGAGGATAGGCTTTTACAAGGCATCGAATTATATGATAATGATGCTTCTGACAGATTGCTGATGAGCGGCGATCACAGCAGAAAAGACTATGATGAAGTAAATGTCATGAAACAGTATGCAATAGATAGAGGGATTAATTCTGAGCATATTTTTATGGATCATGCAGGTTTCTCTACATATGAAAGTCTTTATCGCGCTAGAGATGTTTTTCTAGCAGATAGGATCATAATTGTAACACAGAAATATCATTTGTATCGTGCATTGTATATTGCTGAAAAGTTGGGGATAGAAGCATATGGTGTTGCATCTGACAAAAGGCAATATGTAGGGCAAGAAATTAGAGATTTGAGAGAAATACTGGCAAGAGTAAAGGATTTCTTCACGGTAATTATTAAACCTGAGCCTACATACCTGGGTGAAGCGATACCGATTGATGGAAATGGTGACTTGACAAATGATTGAGCGTACTTCCGGTTTCCGAGCTTGCTTTAATATGTGAATTGCGATTTATGGTTGATAGAGATCTTAGAGATTTAAGCAGAGCAGAACGTAAGAAATTTTCAAAAAACCGGGGATAGAGGTGATAGGTTCAACCCTCCCGGCTGTGCCGGGAGGGTTTTTATACTGTGTTACTCAATCTCCTTTCCCAGATAGGCCTCGATCACATCTGGGTTATGCTGAACCTCTGATGGGGTTCCTGCAGCGATCTTTTGGCCGTAATTGAGAACATCCACATGATCTGAGATGTTCATGACAAAACTCATATCGTGTTCAACCAGCATAATGGTGATACCCATTTCCCTGATGTTCTGTACCATCTGCATCAGGGTTTGTTTTTCCTGGAGATTCATGCCGGCTGCCGGTTCATCCAGGAGTAGGAGGACAGGGTCTGCTGCCAGTGCTCGGGCGATCTCTAAACGGCGCTGCTCTCCGTAGGGAAGGTTTTTTGCCAGTTCATCCTTTTTATCCAGCAGATTTACTACCCGCAGGGCTTCGTGTGCCTTTTCCTCGATTTCTTTTTCTTCTGCTTTCGTCCAGGGAAAGTGGGCAATTGCCCCGATTAGGCCTGAGGAGCCGCGGCAGTGCCGCCCGATGCGGACATTATCAAGCACAGATAAGTTCTTGAAGAGGCGGATATTCTGAAAAGTACGGGCGATTCCCAGAGATGTGATCTTGTAGGCTTTGTATCCGGTGATGTCCCTGCCGTTAAAAAAGACTTTCCCTGATGTTGGTTTATATAGTCCGGAGATCATGTTGAAAATGGTGCTCTTTCCAGCTCCATTGGGGCCGATAAGGGCACTGATCCAACCCTTTTCCACTTTTAAGCTGACATGGTCTACTGCCATGAGGCCGCCGAATTGAATTGTAATATTCTGTAGTTCAAGAAGTGAGGTCATTATTGCTGTTTACCCCCTACATCCTTGGTCTTAGCCAATTGTGCCAGCCTGCGGTGCACAAGATCCAAATACAGCTTCCGGAAGTTGACACCACCTAAAAGTCCGTGAGGGCGGAAGATCATCATAGTCACCATCAAAGCGCTGTAGATGAGCATCCGGTATTCTTTAACAAAGCGCAAGAATTCAGGAGCTAGTGTGAGCACTGTGGTGCCCAGAATTGTCCCTGGCACGCTGCCCAACCCACCTAATACCACAAAGTTAAGCAGTTCGAAGGATCTCGATACACCAAAGTCTGCTGGGTTCAGGTACTGGATCAGATGTGCATAGAGCCCGCCACCGACACCAGCAAAAAAGGTCCCTATTGCAAAGGCTTTTACCTTATAGAGCAGGGTATTAATACCCATGGCCTCTGCTGCCAGTTCATCCTCTCTGATTGCTGTCAGAGCTCGCCCAAAACGGGAGTCGTGAATCCTATACATACAGATGATCGAAAGAACTGCCAGCAGCAGCACTATAGTGAGATTGGTATCTCTTGGGATTCCAGCCAGTCCCCGGGCACCGCCTGTAATATCCAGGTTGATAAAAACGATTCTGACGATTTCGGCAAAACCCAGGGTGGTAATCCCCAGATAATCACCGGTCAAACGCAAAGAGGGGAACCCCAGCAGCATTCCTGCAAGGCCTGCGGCGAGCCCTCCCATCAATACATTGATGATAAAGGGTGTTTCCAGGTGCAGGGAGAGCAGTGCGGCGGTATATGCACCAATACTCATAAAACCGGCATGGCCGAAGGAAAATTGACCTGTAATACCTGTTATCAAGTGGAGTCCCAGTGCTGTTATCAAATAAACACCTGTTAAAGTGAGCACCTGGTTGATATAGGGATCGTTAAAAAAGCCAATTATTGATTCCATGATGCCTACACCTTCCTTTGTATGGGTTTTCCCATAATCCCCGTAGGTTTGAGCAAAAGTACTAAAATAAGCAGTGCAAAGGCGATGGCATCACGATAAGTACCAAATCCAATTGCAACCCCCATTACTTCAGCTACACCCAGAAAAACCCCGCCAATCATAGCACCCGGGATGCTGCCGATGCCTCCAAGTACAGCAGCACAGAAGCATTTCAAACCAACGATAACTCCCATCATGGGATGTATGGAGTTAAAGTACATCCCAACTAAGACGCCCCCTGCTCCTGCTAGGGCAGCGCCAAGGGCAAAGGTGAAGGAGATAATCCTATTGATATTGATCCCCATTAGATTGGCAGTTTCGTAGCTTTCCGATGTTGCCCGCATGGCCTTGCCCACTTTGGTAAACTTAACGATCATATGGAGTGTCACCATTAAAACACTTGATACCAATAGGATAACCACCTGCACCAGTGAGAATTTCACTGTTCCTACAGTGTAGATAGTGTCCTTAACTATTTGTGGGAAGCCCTGAGCATTTGGTCCCATGATCAGGGTCATCAAGGTTTGCAAAAACAGAGAAACACCCAGGGCAGAAATCAAAGGGGCAAGGCGGGTTGAACCGCGCAAAGGGCGGTAAGCCACCCTCTCGATAAGAATGGCAAGAGGTACACATACCAATATGGCGCATATTATGGCGAGAAAAAAGTTTACTTTAAAATAGACAACCATGAGGAGCCCAATGAAGGCACCGATCATATAAACTTCCCCATGGGCGAAGTTAATAAGCTGAATAATTCCATAAACCATTGTGTAGCCGAGGGCGATCAGGGCATAGGTTGCCCCAAGAGTGATGCCGTTAACTAACTGCTGCGGCAGTAGCTGAATAAAAGTCTGGATCTGTTCCATTATATTAATCCGCCTTCCAATTAGTTTAAAGCGCAGGCAAGAGAGGAGGGTTCTCCTGCCTGCACTGAAAACTTAACAACATTTGCCGAGTATGGTTTCCCGCTTTCGTACGGGAAAGCTACTAAGGATATTTAGACATCGATGGCAGCTTTTACTACAAACTGACCATTCTTGACTTCTAAAATATAAACAGGGCTTTTAATGGGCTCTCTATTTTCGTCGAGGGTAATTGTACCGGTAACACCTTCCCAGCCCTTGGTTTTAGCCAGGACTTCCCGGTAAACGGTGGGGTCAGTGCTGTTTGCTTCCTTCATGGCATCTGCCAGCCACATGACAGCGTCATAACCCTGAGCAGCAAACATATCTGGAAGTTTATTGTTGTTTTTTGCTTTATATTTCTCGATAAATGCCTTTGTCTTTTCAGAAGCTCTTTCCATATCCACCGCAAATCCGGTGTAAACCATCGTTCCTTCTGCTGCTTCACCGCCCAACTCATACAGCTCTTTGCCCAGCAGTCCGTCGCCACCTGCTATTACCTGTTTTAAACCCTGTTTGCGCATCTCTTTTAGAAAGAGTGCACCTTCAGTGTAATAACCGGTAAAAATAACTCCGTCAAATTCTTTTG
>DUSK01000085.1 GCA_012842275.1 Syntrophaceticus sp.
AAACAGAATCGGCCTTGAGTTTTCTGGCCTATAACCTGCGAAGGGTGATAAATATTCTGGGAGTTGAAGAAATGATAAGAAAATTGACCCCCGCATAAGCGGGAGTCTTCTTTTTGTTTCTCAAAAACGGGTATTAATCTCTAAAATTATGACCTTCAGCTCCTAATTTAGCGTTGTTGAATAGTATTATTTAGAAAAAACATGCCTGTTTGTCACACAGTCTCACGGGGGTCGTGTCACGGGGGTCGCGTCACGGATCGCACAGGGGATAGCCCCAGAGCTCGGACCGATCAGTCAACCTGACCGGTGATCGGGCACCTTATTATTCCCCTTGTTTCATCCTACCGTAGGCATCTGCTGCTTTCATAGCAGCAACAACCCCCTCCGGAGTTACAGCTATTGGTTCATTATAAATGGTCTCTCCTTCAGCACACGCGGTTTCAGCAACTTTCATCAGGTCTTCATCTGACACACCATCCATCCCCAGGTCTGCGAAGGTTGTGGGAAGGCCTACAGCCTCACAGAACAGGAATACCTCATCAACCAAAGAGATCGGCTTGTCGGTCAAGAATAGAGAGGTCAGTGTGCCAAATGCCACCTTTTCACCATGATAATAGCTGTGAGTCTGCTCCAACACAGTTAAACCATTATGAATTGCATGAGCCGCCGCCAACCCACCACTTTCAAAACCGATACCGCTCAATAGGGTATTGGCTTCAATAATATGTTCCACTGCAGGGGTAACCGCATGAACTGCACACGCTTCTTTTGCTGCCACCCCATATTCCAGTAAAGTTTCATAACACAGCTCTGCAAGGGAAAAGGCGGCCATGGATCCGTGGTCCCCGGTCATATTCTGTGCGTATTTAGCTCTGGCAGATTCAGCTTCAAACCAGGTAGCCAGGGCATCACCCATACCTGCCACCAACAATCTGGCAGGAGCCTGTACCACAACATGAGTATCCACCAGCACCACATTGGGGTTTTGAGGTAAAATCAAATAGTGGTCAAAAGTGCCATCAGGTTTATAGATCACAGACAGAGCACTGCAGGGAGCGTCAGTGGAGGCGATAGTAGGCACCACCACAACAGGAGCCTTCATGTGGTAAGCCACTGCCTTGGCTGTATCCAGTGTTTTACCCCCACCAACACCGGTTACCAGGTCACATCCCGTATCCCTCATCAGCTGTACCAGTCGATTAATTTCCTCTTCAGAGCACTCTCCCCCAAACCTGGCTGTTTCCACCTGCACCCCTTGCTGGATATCAGGCAAATAGGAAGGCATAATCTTCTCCAGAACATAAGGGTCACAGATCAACAGCCCTTTCTTGCCAAAGCGGGCCATCTCCTCCCCCAAGCGCCTCATGGTGTCATAACCCTGGACATAGCGTCCCGGGAAAATTGTGGTACTGATCATTTTCCTGTTCCCCTTTCTCATACTGCATTTTGATTAGTATTTGGGGAACATAATTCAAATATTCCCACCTATACCGCAAAAAGGTCTGCAACTGCCAGATCTCTCACAAGTCCGGTGCCAATCACGGACAAGCTTTTCGCCGCCTTTACATTGATGCTATGAGATCTCTTACAGAAGTCCAATAACTCTGCCTGCTTTGATTGCCCGCCACACAAAACCGGTTACTCCACTGAGCAGCTGGGATATAGTTGCTGGGAGAACCGCGCAAATATTTTGTGCGCGCATAATATTTTTGCGGTGGCGTGCACTGCCTGACAATCAAATCTGGATGTTGGCCAAATTGGCTGTAGTATAATAAAATGGCACCGTCCCCATAAAAATGGGGACAGTACCTTTGTGGCAACTATGATAAGGCTTTTCTTGCCCGTTCCAAAATCTCTTCGATCTCGGCATCAAGCTCTGCTGGCAAGGCTTCCGGTTGATAAGTGGACAGAATATGCTGCACCTTTTGATGCGCCCGTTCTCTCATGCTGAGCTTCCCTTTGCTGTGCCATGTTTCATAAGAATTATAATCAGACAGATCCCCTTTCCACTCTTCTCTCATATGATCAAGGGTGTGCTTATCGCAGATATAGTTGCCACCGTGGCCAACTCTGGCGATAGCATCATAACCTAAATATTCTTCATCAGTTTTCAGTTCTTTCACTGTTGCTTTTGTTCTGCTGATAATCTCATCACAGATCACCAAATGCTCAAATGATATACTCAAACCGCAGTCAAGGTATCCCACATCATGGGTAATGTTGCAGCCCTGCAGAGCAGCCATCAGGATAAAGTGAGCTGCTTCCATAGTGCTCTGTTCGTCACAAAGCTTAGATGCGCCATCTCCGGCTTCTCCCCAGGATGGCAGCTGATAATACCGGGCCAGTTCACACATTCCGCCTTGAATCTGGATCGCTGTTGGTGAAGCATAAATGGACTGCATTGTTTTCATATCCAGGGGCCCATTGCCAAATCCATAAAGAAATGGAGCGCCTGGGTTTTTCAGCTGGTGTATCACCAAACCGAGCAAGCACTCGGCATTGTTCAAAAGTATTGTTCCTGCAGCAGTGACCGGTGTTGTTCCTCCTGCCAAACCGCCACCTGCATAATTAACCGGTATTCTCAGCTCAGCGCAGAGCAGCAGCTTATCAATAGCTGTGTAGGTGTTGACCAATGGGGAACTGGGCTCACAGTAAACAGCAAACAAGGGCTTGCGCTGCAGTTCTTCGAGACTGCCCCTCACTGCTGCAGCCATGGCGATAACATCCTTGAGGTCATTAACATCATCACAAACAACGACCTGCGGTTTCTTTGATTTTCTGATCATCACCGCGTACTGCTCTCTGGTGTTCATCTTTGTTTCCACATCGGAGATCAAACCCATGGACATCACAAAATCGATGTTTTCCAGGTAGTCGCAGAGAGTGATCCCATCTTCCACATCCTTTTTTGTCCACTGGCGCCGTTCTCCTTCAAAATCGATGCGGTAGAGAGTATCTGACCCTGTTCCAAAGTAAACATTACGGTGTTCTACATGCATTGCTGCATTCCCATCCCGGTCATATAAAGTGAACCTTGAGGGCGCGCTTCTGATCGCCTTCTCTACCAAAAAAGCCGGCACAAATACCTTGTTCCCATCTACAAATGCGCCTGCATCCTTTAACAACTGTAGCGCCTCTTTATGGTGCACAACCATTCCGATCTCTTCTAGGATCTGGATGCTTTTTGAATGGATTTCCCTCACTTGGTCCTGGTTCAGTGTGCTGAACATAATTTCCGGCTCATTGTACAGTTTACCTAGATACATCATTACCACCTCTTATAATTTAAATAATAATGTGATTTATTACCGCATTCATATTGGCATCAGATAACAAGCACTTATTCCTCGATATCAACAATTACCGGTTGCAAAAATTATTAATTGCAAAAACCGTACCAGGACAAAGCACCCGGCTTACAGTTTCTCCATAACAATCGCACCAGCAGGACAGCTGTTGGCGCAGAGCCCGCACCCCCAGCAGAGATCGGGATTAAAAGCCACTCTTCTCCTGCTCCTGCCTTTCTGGTCCACAACTGTGCCATCATAATAGAAGGCCCCAAAATGACAGCGCTGAACGCACCGCCCGCACAGCCGGCAGTTATCGGGGTTATAGTTGGCTATATAACGGGATTTAGGCCACTTCCCCTTAGTGCCCAGATGGAGAGCCGCCCGGAATGGATAACAGCAGTCAGCACAGCAGTTGCAAACCACATTTGGCCCCACCTCTCTCCAGTTGTAGGGGCCACCTGTATGCATTAAACCCTTCTGATCAGTGTAGCGAACCAGTTGCTTGGCCTCATCTTTGGTGAGGGTTCTCCCACCGGTGCGGTCCGTGATCTTGTTATCAAAGAAAAGGCATACCTCTCTCGGCCGGTCGCAGTTATCAGCCAGCATCTTGCAGTCACAGGGCACCACCCGTATCTCTCTGGCAACATCGATCATTTCTTCAACCTCTGACAAGAGAAGGACCCATTCATTGAAGCAGTTATCATACTCGGGATCATTTTCTATGACCTTTTGAAAATTGTTGTTCCTCTTGAGAAATTCATCATAGCACCACTGATCCAATTTCTTGCGCACACTTTTGGGAAGCACATAGTAATTCCCCCATTTACAGTAGTTATCCAGCCTGGCGTAAAAATCAGCAGCTTTGTAATAGACCAACCCATCTTTTATTTCCCGGTTCAAAACCTCCCGCTGATAGGCCTTTTCCAATAAATCACGCACCTTATAAACAGAGGCATTCATTAAACCGGCAATATCATCTGCAGTAAGGCTCCTCCCCTTTAACTTGACGATCAACTCCATCTCCTGTTCAGTCACAAAATGATGGAGATAGGGTTTGACAAAATCAGGTACTTGAAACAGTTCCATAAACTTTTCAGAAATCAGCATAACCTACCTCCTTCTCCTTGCTGCATTCCCTGAGGCTTTGAACGAGGGTGAGATAAAACCTTCGCTCGATTGAACCACCCCGGTGCTCGGATTATTCCAACAGAGCGATGGCATCTATCTCAATCATAATCCCATTGATCAAATCACAGCCAACAGTTGTCCGGGCCGGCTTCGGATCTGAGAAATAGGAGGCATACACTTCATTAAACCTCTTAAAATCGCTCAGATCCTTCAAGTAGACATTTACCTTTACCACATGGTCTGTACTGGCTCCGACAACCTTCAGTTGAGCCAGCAGGTTTTCCAATGTATAACGGGTCTGTTCCTCAATGGTGTTCCCCTTCACAGCATGAGTAACTGGATCCTCAGGCCCCACACCGGAGAGAAAAACCCAGTTCCCTGACTTAATAACAGATGAATAAGCACCTAAAGGGGCCGGTGCATCAGGTGAAGAAAATGCTTCTTTCATTACTCCATCTCCTTTCAAATACAACACTACCGCCCGCTGGGACAGTTCTACTGAGCAGTCCTTTCGCGCGGGGGGACAGTCCCGCTGATCGCGCGCGGCGGGACAGGTTGGGTGATCGGTCCCGATCAGTCAACCTGTCCCGGTGATCGGTCTTTTGGGATGATTGTAATCTGCTCCTGATCCGCATCAACCACAACACAGTCCCCATCCTTGATCAGCTCATAGAAAAGAGGATCCACCTGATCAACCAGAGGTATTTCCATAATGATAGCACTGGTTACAAGGATGGTATCCGGCCTTTCAATGATCATGGCTTTGGGAGCATTACCCCTGATCATTAGCTGGTAAAGGCCATCCACCTGAACAGATGAACTCCCCTTTCCCGCAGGAAAAACAAGAACCTTCCCTGCCACACTTTTACCCTCCAGGGAATGCCCCTTTTCTAAGACCCTACCACTCTCCGGGTCCGTTAAATAGAACAGTATATCATCCTGAGAAATAAGAACTTCCCCTGCAGCCTTCCCTTCCGAAATCCTATGGCATTTAACAATGGTTTCCCCTTTCAAGACACTTCCCCCTTCAGCGCTGCTTCGACACAGGTAGCCAGATCCCTGATGACAAAATTCATACCCCTCATACTGGCATAATAGGCACATTTCGGTGAGTCGGTAACCCCGACTTTTCCCTTCAAGTGGGACCAGCAGGGCTGGTCAATACAGGTATCCTCCACAATGTGCCCCCCTGCTTCTTCAATAACCTCCAAGATGCCTGTGCGGCGTGCCAGTTCTTTGTTCAAACTGGAGGTCAGCAACCACATCTCAACAGCCAGCTTCTTTCCTTTAACAAGCTGTGCCACCTCCTGCAGCTGTCTGAAAGTAAGATGAGGGCAGCCAAACATCGCAAAATCAATTTTGCCAGGCGGCTGGGATATTTTGCGGTGTATCTCCTGCAGATCTTCATCTGTAATGGTAACCACCCGTTCAGGTTCCCTTCCTCCGAAGGCTTCCTTAAGGGTGGGTGCTTCAGGGGTTACCCCCGGGATATGGAACATGGCATAAGAACCTGTGGTGTTTAACTGGGTGCCCAGATTGATAAGAGCTTCCTGTGACGGATTCTGCGGCAGTCCTACAAAAACAGGAACCCCAGGCCCGATCTTTTGTGTACAGCTTCCCAGCAACTGATAATCGAAATCTGATTTCAGATCAGCCTCAACCTCTACCAGCACAGTACCTTTCCTGTTTTCATCCAACAAAAAACCGTACTCCGGCACTCTACCGGTGATGGCTGCACAAAGGGAACTCTGGACAGATTCCCGATTAGTCCTGGCGCCGATCACAGAATTGACATAGACTGTGACACTGGTTTCCGAATAGGATAAAATTTCGCCAAAACGGGGTACATTGGCCTCCAGGTATGGGGTGCAGCTTAAGGTCAAAATCGCCCCTAATTCCCTGTAAGCCCGGCGGGCTCTTTTCATCAGTTCTGCATCTTCTTTAGATATGGACAGATGCTGGCTCAAATAGGAAAGATTAAAACCGGGATTTACTGTAGGAGCTACCAGACAGCGCCCCCCCAGTTTGAGCAGTTTTTCTGCAAACCACACATCAGCCTCCTGATTGCTGGAGGCCACATGCACACGGCTCACCTCTAGCAGCCTCTTTGCTCCGAAACATTCCCCAACAGCCACCAACACTTTTAAAGCCATAGCGCAGGCAGCGCCATATTTTCCGTCAAGCATTTCCTGTTCATAATCTGTTAAATACATACCTTTCTCCCTCTCTCCAAAGATGCCCGATAAGCGCGCGATCACCGGGACAGTCCCACTGATCGGTCCGATCAGTCAACCTGTCCCACTGATCGGTCCTGATTCGGTCTAAGCAAGATGAGACCCTGGTGATTTCTTAAAACACCAGGGTCTAATAGCTGCTGCTCAGTTAACTGCTGCTTAATTAAATCAGCCCTTTTTCTGTTAAGAAATCTTTGGCAACCTGTTCAACGCTCTTCTTGTCAACGTCCACTGCTGCGCACATATCGTTGATTGCATCTTCGGTCAGCTCATCGGTCAGCTTCTGAATAACATCCGGCAGTTCAGGATAAGCCTCAAGGATCTCTTCTCTTACCAGTGGCGCCGGGTTGTAAACCGGGAAGCAGTTTTTATCATCTTCCAGTACAACCAGGTCATAAGCCTTGATTCTGGGCTCGATTGTGTTGGAGATGCAAACATCAACCTCGCCCTCTTTCATGGCTTCCAGACCCATAAACATAGCAAGCATCCTTACCTGATCCCTGGGGTATTTGAAATCATAAACCTTTTCCACATGCGGCAGCCCATCTGAGCGCTCAACCCATTCCTGGAAACCTGCCAGGCGGATCTTCTCACCTTTTTTGATCTGCTCAACCAAATCGGAAATAGTCTTCAAATTATATTTTTCTGCTATTTCTCTCCTGGCAGGGATACAATATGTGCTCTGGTATTTAGCATAGGGCAGCCAAACGATCCCGTTCTTTGCATCCCATTCTTTTACAGTATTGTAGCACTCTTCCTCATTATAGCTGGGCTCTTGTTCCATTACAGCAATCAAAACTGTACCAGTGTACTCCCAATACAGGTTGATCTCCCCTGATTCCAGAGCAGGCCTAATTACTGCCAGCTCACCCAAACCGACCTTATTCTCTACTGGATAACCCTGCGCCTCCAGGTACTGGTAGGTCAATTCCCCAAGCAGCAAGGCCTCTGTAAAGGTCTTGGAACCTACTTTGATCTTAGGGCCATCTTTTTGTTCTCCGCCGGTTTCTGAACCACCGGAGCAGCCGGCAACACCAACAACTGCCAGTGCCAGTATCAGCAGAAGTGCAAGGCTAAGTGTTAATTTCCTTTTCATAAATACCCTCCTTTGTTTGAATCTCAGGACTTCCCCCAGTTATTTACACAAACTAAACTGGATCTCCACCCCCTTGTTCTGATAATAGAAAATTATTTTATTATTGAAAAACCCGGTGGTGTGAGCTTATACTCCACATAGCTCAACCCCCGGTCAAAAAAGATAGCCAACAGTGCTCCAAAACCGGCACCCACAATGATGAACTCGGCCCATAACATATTCAGTCCGGTAATAATCAAATTTCCTAACCCTCCGCCATCTATATAAGCAGCAAGGGTACCCACACTAACCACATAAACAGCTGATGTCCTGATACCCGCCAAAATAACAGGCATGGCAAGGGGAAGCTCTACTTCAAATAAAACCTTCTTCTCTGACATTCCCATACCTTGAGCAGCTTCCTTTATATTGGGATCAACCCCATACAGGCCAGCTATAGTATTTCTGGCAATAGGCAATAGTGCCTGTACAACCAGAGCTCCGATGGCAGGTTTCAGCCCCAACCCCAGCACAGGCATGGTCAAAGCGATAATTGCCATACCGGGAAAGGCCTGAAAGATATTGAGTATATTCATCACCAAAGCTCCCAACTTCCTGAAGCGGGGCCTGGTCAAAATAACACCTATTGGCAGAGAAACAGCGATAGCAACAGCCAGAGAGATAAGCACCATGATGATATGAATGGCCAACTCATGGGGAACCCGTGACAAGGCATCTAAGTATCGCTCCCAATTCATGGATCATTCACCTTCTTTCCTGCGGACACATTCCCTGATGTCACCAAGCGATACCACTCCGATCAGCTGAGTACCGTCCACTACCCCGAGGTAATCAGAATCCCACTCCAGCATCAAAGAAAGGGCGTCATTCAAAAGCAGGTCACCGTCAATAAATGCATCCTTTTTGCTGCATGCTATTTCTTTGATCTTCTCCGGACTCACATCTCCTGCTTTTTCCAGATCATCACGGGTAATCAAACCGCAGGGTCTTGTGGACTCATTCATCAAAATACCGACCGCTGCCCCTTCATCATCCATTTTCTGACGGATATTGGCCAATTCATTTTCCCTGATAATCGAGTAGTTACCTTTGGTAATGCTGCGCACCTGGAACAGGGTCAGCATCTTCACAACCCGGTCATAGCCGATAAAGGTTCTGACAAACTCATTTTTCGGATTGGCCAGAATCTCCTGCGGGGTTCCATGCTGCACCAGCTGCCCTTTCTCAAAAATGGCTATTTTATCACCCATTTTGATGGCCTCATTGATATCATGAGTAACAAAACAGATGGTTTTTTTCATCTCCCGCTGCAGTTTAAGGAATTCATCCTGCAGGTGCCCCCTGACTATGGGGTCCACAGCACCAAAGGGTTCATCCATCAGCATGATCGGGGGGTCTGCAGCCATAGCCCGGGCCACACCGACCCTCTGCATCTGCCCACCGCTGAGCTGTGCCGGAAACTTTGATCTTGTTTCATCGGGATCCAATCCCACCAGCTCCAGCAGTTCATCAACCCTTTTGCGGATCCTTTCCTTGTCCCACCCATAGAGCCGGGGAACTATACTGATGTTTTCGGCAATGGTTCTGTGAGGCAACAGCCCGATCTGCTGGATAACATAGCCGATCCCCATTCTTAGGCGGTCAGGATCTGTTTCTCTGATATCTTTGTTGTTGATCAGTATTGTACCGGAGGTCTGTTCGATCATCCGGTTGATCATGCGCAGAATAGTACTCTTACCACAGCCTGAGGGACCGACGAAAACACAGGTTTCTCCCTCTTCAATCTTTAAGGTCAAATTATTAACAGCCGGTACAGTCTGACCAGCATATATTTTCGTAACATTATGCAATTCGATCAATTTTATATCCCCCTCATCCCATACATCGGTTAATTACTGCGGCGCACTTTTAAACCTTTGGGCACCAACATTCTCTCTACAGCACCCAACACTGTATCAAATAAAATTGCAATAAGAGCGATCAGTATAGCACCTGAGAGAATCATCTCCACATGGTTTCTGGTTATACCTTCTGTGATCAGCCGGCCTAAATTTCTTTCCCCAATATAGGCAGCGATAGCAGCGATACCTGTGGCCATAACCACAGTAATCCTGATACCGGCAAACATCACAGGAGCAGCCAGGGGAATCTGGATTTCCCTTAAGATTCGCCTAGAACTCATCCCCATGCCTTTGGCCGCTTCGATAACGCTTTTATCTACAACCTTAATGCCCTGATAAACATTGATCACCATAGGCATCATCGCATAAAGCACCAAAGCCAGTAAGGATGAGGACCTCCCCAGGCCTAAAAAAGGAATTGTAACAAAAACCGAGAACAAAGCAAGGCTTGGTATGCAGAAGATGGTGTTGGCGATCCCTATGACAATACTCGCCAGTCTCTCATTCCGGGAAATCAGGATGCCTAGAGGAACCCATACCAACAATGAAATAACCACCGCGCTGAAAATCAAAGAAAAATGGGTGTTGGCATAATTCAGAATCATAGAAGCGTTTTCTATCATATATTTCAGTAAATTGCTCAAAATTTCACCACCTCAGGTTATTCGCAGAATCTCCTCCACAGGATCAAAATGCCTTTTATCTTGATCAACTCCATTGTGGAGATATTTGATAACCAGCATAGGTTCAGCCAGGCTACACCTCCCATCATCTCCCTGTATGCGATAGATTTTGATGTATATCAAACTTTACACTGCCTTAAAAACCCAACCGGTAGTATGAGTTTTATTATTGAAACTAGTTACGGATTGATATCTGAAACAGATCGTTATTAATAAATTGTGCGGATTGCTGTTTTGTTTATGGCTAAGACATAAGGCTGCGACTGTCTAGCAGGTATAAAATAAGGTAGGTGGTTCGTTTATTATCTTCTCATACAGCTTTTAGTTATTCGACTTGGTTCGACAGAACTCCTCTAAACATTTATTACAAAATTAGAATAATAGTTTTTCGTAGGCTTATAGATATTTATCTGCCCGGGATGCCCCAGCTGTATATCCCGGGCAGATAATGACCTCATTTATCTTTCAGCAAGGGCTCTGCTTACCGTCTCCTCAATCAGTTGATCATCCACCAGGTATGGCAGTGTGATATGCCCCTTGCCCTGGTAATTATTGTTAAACTCTATACTTGTAGTTATTGAGTTCTCATTTCTTGCCCAGGCGCGCCTGGCTACACCACACATCACATCCCAGAGGAGAGCGGATTTGATAATATTATCAACCCTTTCACTGCCATCGAGCACCAGGCCGAAACCGCCGTTGATGGATTTGCCGATACCGACACCACCGCCATTGTGGAGGGCCACCAGG
>DUSK01000086.1 GCA_012842275.1 Syntrophaceticus sp.
ATTCCGTCTCTACTTGTGATGCTGCCAGGGAGTGAACTAGCTGATGTGCCAGTTATAGTTCTGTCAATAGACCCCTGCATCAGTTGTACTGAAAGGTAGCCCGGAAATTTAAAGGAGGTGGAGCACTGTGCCAGTAATGCTGCCTACTGTTATACGCAACCTGTTCGGGGGGCCTGCCACCAGGATGTATCCAGTCCAGGTGCGAGAACCCTTTGAAGGGGCGCGTGGGCATATTGAGTTTGATGATGATAAGTGTATCCTCTGCGGCAACTGCGCCCGGCAATGCCCGGCTGCTGCGATAGAGATCAATAAAGAGAAAAACGAGTTGGTATTTTATCCAGCCCGCTGCATAATCTGCTTTGTTTGTGCTGAAGCCTGTAAGAAAGATGCCGTAATTGCAGCAAACAAGTGGCGGACGCCTTATTATACAAAACCAGTAGAGGTGCATGTTGCCAAGGGTAAGAAAGAAAAGGCAAAGAAAGAAGAATAAAACAATATAAATCATCATTCTGAACAACAGGTCCCTGCCGTAAGGTTGGGACCTTTTTGTTCTTTGACGCAAAAACTATTGCTCTTGTTCGGGTTTATCTGAGAAGTTATAATTAATCTGAGGTGAGCATGATGTTAAATATAGGTGCTGGAGAACTAATATTGATACTAGTTGTTGTGCTTATAGTTTTCGGCCCTGGCAAACTTCCTGAAGTAGCTAAATCAATGGGCAAAGCGATGAGAGAGTTTCGCAAAGCATCATCCAATCTACAGCGTGTCTGGGATGAGGTCACCAGGGAGGATACCCCTGTTGCCAATAAAACCGCTAAATCCAGCAGAAAAGAAACCTCTGCTAGTGGTTCAGAAGAAAAAAACAGCGGAGATGACAGTGGGTCAGAGGATTCGACTGAAAAACACACTGAACAAACGGAAGCGGAAGAGGCGGAACAAGTAGAACCAAAACAGACTGAACAAGCAGAAAAGAAAGGTGAAGAAACACAGGATCAGCCTGTGTAGCTGAGAACTGAATAGATTTTAGAGGAAATAAATTTTTTTGTGGACATAATCAGTAAAGGCTGATGATAAAAAAACATAAAATAAAACAGAAAGGAGGGGGCAGTCATAAAGCCAAAAAAGACTCTGGTTGTTGTGGCATTGTTTGCTTTTCTGATGGGAATAGCTTTTGTAGGGGGCGCAATTTTTGCATCTAGCAATTATTGGCTTGATCAGATACTGGGTGCTGATAAAACTACCCCTGAGATTGATACCAGCATCCCTCCTGGTGTAGAACCAGGCACTATTGCCAGCATTGTTGAACAAGCCGGACCTGCAGTGGTTAAGATAGAAACGTTTGTATCAACGAACCAGCGGTCTAATCCTTTCTTCAATGATCCATTTTTCCGAGATTTTTTTGGACAGTTCACCACGCCCCAACAAAAAGTACAACAGGGTATTGGTTCTGGTTTTATCATTTCCAAGGATGGCTATATCCTTACCAATGAGCATGTAGTGGAGGGCGCGGAGGAAATCCAGGTTAATCTTGTTGGCAGAGAAAAACCGCTGCCAGCTCGGGTGATAGGATATGATTACGACCTTGACCTGGCTGTTTTAAAGATCGATGCAGGGGAGGATCTCCCTGTACTAAAATTGGGGAACTCCAATGATATTGCAGTAGGGAGTTGGGTTATTGCCATTGGCAACCCTTATGGACTAGACCATACAGTAACCGTTGGGGTGATCAGTGCAAAGGGACGACCGGTATCTGTACAAAACAGGAATTACCGGAACCTGCTGCAGACCGATGCCTCCATCAACCCTGGTAACAGTGGGGGGCCGCTGCTCAATTTACGGGGTGATGTGATCGGAATCAATACAGCTGTGGCACAGGCCCAGGGCATCGGATTTGCAATTCCCAGTGATACTGTACGCAGTGTTTTAAATGATCTGATCAAGGAGGGGAAAGTAAGAAGGGGCTGGCTTGGTGTGGAAATACAGGATGTTACACCAACCGTAGCTGAACATCTTGGTTTGCCGAACCTCGAGGGTGTATTGATCCGCAATGTTTTATCAGGAGGGCCAGCAGAACGAGCCGGGCTGCAACAGGGTGATGTAATATTGTCCATTGATGGTAAAAAGGTTAAAGATAGCGATGAACTGCTTGAACAATTGAGGCTGATAGGACCAGACAAGAGGGTAGAGGTAACTGTATGGCGTGATAGGAAATCAACTAAAGTAACAGTTGCTCTCGGAGAACGTCAATAAGCTGGTCTTGGCATGACAGGTTTACATAAAACTGATGGGAAGATGAATAATAGCGGGATATTTTATCCCGTTTTTTATGAAGGAAATAACAGGAAATAGGAGAATATATATGTAAATTATGGTAGGAGGGCTGTAAGATGCCCCCTCTTGTTTTACTTACCGGTTTTTTTGTATTAGGAATTCTTGCGGCATATATCAGTCAGGCAGGAAGCGGTTGGGTGCTGGCAGCATTTATCACAGCCATCATATTGTTGGCCACAGCTGCCCTTTTCTTTTTTCAAGGGAAAAGGGGCTCCTTTATCTGGTTATTGTCATCTTTTTTATTTCTCGGCTTTAGTTGGATGGGTATAGATAAAGTACCTTTTCCCCCTTCCCTGGAGCCTTTTCTCGGCCACTATGTGCAAGTAGAGGGAGTTGTTGAAGACCTCCCAACTCTTTACTCAAACCGTATGGTGATGGTGCTGGACAGCCCTGTAGTTGCACTTGAAGAGGATAGATGGCAGGGGAAAGGGAAGCTGCAAGTTGTTTATTATCTGCAAAAAGAGGAGACTGCTGGAAAAATCAATGAAGCTGACGCACAACTCCGTGCTTCTCTGCTTCCCGGAACCCGGGTCAGTGTGGATGGATTAATTGACCTCCCCCCAAAAGCTTTTTCCCCAGGAGAGTTCGATTACCGTGCCTATCTGGAGCGGCATAATATTTTTGCTCAGGTGACCGCTAAAAAAATAACCCCAATGGGAGCAGGGGAGAAGGGCATGTCCACCATCTTTGCAAAACTGCGCCTGCGGATCGAGAATGCTATTCATCAGAGCCTTCCTGCTGAGGGAGCCCTCTTTCTGGAAGGCATTTTGCTGGGCTCTAAAGGGGGAATGACAGCTGAGGACCGCTCAATATACCAGAGGACAGGGCTGATGCATCTCTTTTCTGTATCCGGTCTGCACCTGGGATTTGTATTTATTGCACTTTTGGCGGCAGCCAATTTGCTTAAACTAAAACGCTTTCCCACCTTCATCCTGGTAACTGCAGGATTATGGGGATATGCTGGCTTGATCGATTTTAATCCCCCGGTGACCAGGTCTGCGGTGATGGCCACTGTGGGGTTGGCTGCCTACCTGTGGCAGCAAAGGCCCAATGCTCTCAATTCCCTTGCTCTGGCGGCTTTTGTCCTCCTGCTGCTCGACCCGTCTGTTCTTTTTGAGCCCGGTTTTCAGCTTTCCTTTGCGGCTACCTGGGGAATTATTTATCTAGCTGTTCCTTTGGGAAGACATATCCCTCTCCCTGTTGGATTACGAGAGGCGGTAACAGTACCTGTTGCTGCACAACTGGCCATTTTGCCACTGGCTGCTTTCTATTTTCGGCAGGTTGCAGCAATGGGAATGATAGCCAATATTTTGGTAGTGCCTTTGGCAGGAATGGTGGTTTACCTGGGTTTGGCGGGGATGTTCTTGGCACTGGCTGCACCCGGCATCTTAAACCCCTTTTTTCTTACAGCAGGGGTCTGCTATTATCCCCTCAGATGGCTTCTTGAGCAGATGTCAGATTTTCCGGGAGCAGCTTTTCTGGTGCCGCCGCCTCCTTTATGGTTATCTATTTTGTACTATATTTCACTGCTTGTGCTGGGTTGGGTACTGCAAGAGGGCTTTACGATAAATTTCCCCCATTTTCGCTATCAGTCGGCTGCTGCCCGCAGACTGTTCCCTGCTCTGCTGTTGGTTGTCAGCTGTACTGCTATGGTCTTTACAGGCACAGTGAAAAAGGGTCCGGGAGAACTGGAGGTAACCTTTATCAATGTGGGGCAGGGGGATGCCATTTTGGTTCAAACCCCAAAAGGGCGGACAATGCTCATCGATGCCGGAGGCAGCCCGTCATACAGCAGTTCTGCTTTTGATCCCGGGAGCCAGCTTGTGGTTCCAGCCTTGGCCAAAAGAGGTATCAGGAAATTGGATCTGCTGGTCAACTCACACCCTCATGAGGATCACCTGGGAGGTATTCCTGCTGTACTCGATAGCGTAAAGGTGGAGAGCTTTGCCGCTCCACCAGTGGCTCACCCAACACCACTGGTTTTAAAGGTACAGCAGCAGCTCAAGGATAAGAAAATCAGGGCGTCTACCCTAACTGCAGGTGCCATCAAACTTGATCCTTCTGTTGAAATCTCCGTTTTATGGCCGGTTCGCCCTTTACTATCCGGAACCTCCAGTGATACTAACAACAATTCCCTGGTGCTTTATTTGCGCTATGGGAAAATAGCATTTCTGCTGACCGGTGACTTGGAGCAAGAGGCTTTATCCCTCCTGGCTTCATTAAACCAGGATGGTAAATATCCCGGAGGGATCCGGGCCGCTGTCCTCAAAGTGCCCCATCACGGCAGCGCTAATGGCATCTGCCAGGAATTTGCTGAAGCTGTCAGGCCCCAATTTGCTGTGATCAGCACCGGGAAAAACGCCTTCGGCCACCCGGACAAAAGGACAATCCTCTTCTGGGAGGAACAGGGCGCCCGGGTCTTGCGCACAGATAAAGCAGGAGATATCACCTTTACTACTGATGGTGAAACACTCAGTCTCCGAAACTGATACCGATGGACCTGGCGGCGTGAACCAACTGGTGATCTTGGGGCACAAGGGATATCTTTTTCGTTGCTTCATGGAGGGGGACTGCGGTGATTTTATTTCCTTTTAAGGCCACCATCAGACCGCTCTGACCGGAGATAGCCAACTCTGCGGCAGCCACACCGAAGCGGGTGGCAAGAATCCGGTCTAAGGGAGAAGGGGAACCACCCCGCTGAATGTGGCCCAATACGGTCACACGGGTTTCAATCCCTGTAGCCTGTTCTACAAGGTCACCCACCACCTGTCCTATACCCCCCAGGCGCAGCGGGTCACCGCTTCCTTTAATCCTTTCCCTGACCACCCTTTCCCCATCGGGGCCAGGGGTGCCTTCAGCCACAACAACGACACTGAACATCTTTCCCTCCTGTCTCCTCTGCTGAATCTTTTTGATGATGCTGTCCAGGGACCAGGGTATTTCCGGTATCAGAATAACATCAGCACCACCGGCAATTCCAGACCAAAGGGCGATCCAACCGGCATAGCGCCCCATGACTTCTAAAACCATCACCCTATGGTGTGATTCTGCGGTTGTATGGAGCTTGTCCAGTGCACTGGTTGCTGTGGCCACTGCTGTATCAAAACCGAAGGTTTGATCTGTGGCGGCCAGGTCGTTATCAATGGTTTTGGGAACACCGATAATTTTCGCACCTTTATCCACCAATTCCCTGGCAATAGAAAGGGTGCCATCCCCTCCGATGGAGATCAGGGTATCAAGTTTTAGTTTATGGAAATTTTCCAACAGTTGATCTGATACATCACGATATTGGGTTTCCCCGCTCTTTGTTTTTACAGGAAAATTAAAAGGGTTATCCCGGTTGTTTGTACCCAGAATCGTGCCTCCCCTGTGCAGCAGTCCGGAAATTGCCCTTTTATCAATGGGAATAAAGTCTTTATAGATAATTCCCCTGTATCCATCCCGAAATCCAAGCACATCAACACCATTGGCAAACAGAGTTTTGGCAGCCGCCCTGATTACAGCATTTAATCCAGGGCAGTCGCCTCCTCCGGTTAGTATTCCGACACGCATGGTTTTTCCCCCTTTTGCAGAATACAGCTGATTATTGCCCTGTATTAATATTTTACCGGTCAAGCATGATTCCCTTCCCGGTGCTGCAAATAATACAAGATATTAACATATTGTATACAAGAGCTTTGCTCAGCTGATTCGCCCTTTGATGGGGAGATTAATTTTTATCTTTTATTTATCTTTATTGCATGGGAGGGGAAAACAGTGCATAATCAAGATATTATTGAATTACTGAAGCAGTTGGGAGTCAGCGGGGATATCCCAGCAGAAATAGAAAAAAAATTAGAGGGTGGGGGTGCGGCCGGCGGTAATAGCTGGCATGCGGGAGAGGTCTTGGACAGCATCGGTTCTGGCAGCATAAAACAGGATGAAATGGCCGGGTTTCTTTGGGAGTTGACATCGAGCATCAGCGGAGAAAAGCGCCAGGAGCTTAGAGAGTATATATCACAGGCAGCCCAGCAGTTGGGAGATGAAGAGCTTTCTCTTGACCTGTTGAAGGTGATGGAGCTTTTTCTCAAGCAGGATTAAAAGTAAGAAGGATGAGAGGTTTTTTAAGTTCATGTATAATTTAACTATGGATGCAAAAGATCTCAAAACCTACTGTCGCCAAATGATTTGTGGTAATCTGTGTGTTAAAGGAGGTGGAGAACATGCCTGTCCTAACTTATACCCAGGCTAAACAAGCCTTAGCCAAAGGGAAATATCCTCTTTTTTTGATTTTGCATGGTGAAGCCCACTACCTGTCCAGGAAGCTGATCAGAGAATTGAGAAGTCTTCTGGAAAAAAGTGATGAGATAGAGTACCTTGAATGGGATGAAGAAGCCGTTGATGCTGACATTTTCACCTCATTGACTACTATACCCCTCTGGCTATCCAGGCGTTTGGTGGTGATCAATAATACTCAAACTGCCGAACTGAAAAAATATCTTAAAGTCAGTAATCCGCGCCTTGTATGTGTGCTGCTTTTTGATAATAAACTGAAAAAAGGGGATATCCCTGATGCTCAAAATTGTTGGGTGGTTGAGTGTTCACCTCCTAAAGGCAGGGACCTGATTAAATGGCTGTCTGAAGAGGCAGCAGCCAAGGGTAAAGAGCTTCCTGCTTCCAGTGTTGAGTATCTGCGTTTTTCCTGCGGGGATGACCCAGCAGTTCTTGCAGCTGAGATTGAAAAGGCTGCTGTTTATCTGGGCAGCGAAAAGAAAATAACTGTAGATATACTTAAAAAGGTCGGCAGCAGAACTGCAGGACGCACCCTTTTTGAATTTGTGGATGCTGTAGCTGAACACAAAGGCAGAGCTGCCTTAGAGATTGCCGGTGAACTCTTGGCACAAGGTAATCACCCTGTCCTGCTGGTTTCTATGCTTTCCCGTCATTATCTGCAAATGCTGGAGGCAGCTTACCTCTTGCAAGAAGGGGTTGCTGCCCAGGATCTTCCCTCTCAAATGGATGTTCATCCATATGTTGGTAAAAAACTGATAAAACAGCTGCGCAGTTCCAGCATTAAGGAGATAGAAAAGGTTCTTTTTTCTTTATTGGAACTTGATCTATCCATCAAACAGGGAAAGGGTTCTCCGGAGTTGTTGCTGGCGGCCTTTTTAGGGGAGGTCTGTTAAGAATATAAAAACCCCTCTCTGGAAGGGGTTCTTAACTTTTTCTGTTTACAGCTGAGCCTGATTGAGCTTTCTTGCCAACTGGGATTTTTTGCGATCCCGGGCGTTGGGGTGAATGATTCCTTTAGCGGCAATCTTGTCAATAAGACGAACCGCCTTTTTGAAGGTGGCCTCAATATCTTCTTTATTTCCTTCTGCCAGTGCTGCCTCAAATCTTTTGATGGCAGTCTTCATGGCAGACTTTCGAGAAGCGTTGCGCAGGGCACGAACCTTGGCGATCCTTGCCCTTTTTTCCGCGGACCGGATATTTGCCATTTCTCTTCACCCCCTTGTACCTAAAATGAAACCTGCATCATCTGGGGTTTAACCGACTGATGCCAAATAATAATTCCGTAAAATCTCAGTCTTTTGCAAGTCCAGCAACTGACAACTGGACCAAATATGATGGTATCACGATTAAAGGAGATTTGCAAGCATCGATTTTAATGAAATCCTGCCAGGTCCCCCTGAAGATATTCCTGCTGGAATTGGTTATTCAGTGATATTTTACCACTTGCTGGAATATTATTTGACAGACGGCTTTGTCAGGGGGGAACTGAATTTGCGTAACCGTTTTAATGAAAAACCTAGGCTGGGCCAGGGCTTCACAGTTTTGCTTTTATCATTTTTTTGCCTGATGGGATTTGGAATCGGCGACATTTCATATACAATGCTTCTGCAGTCTGAGTTGGGCGGCAGGCAGAGTGAGGAAATATCTCTGTCAAGGGAGTTATGCAGTTTTTTGTGCGGTATTGACCCATTTGATCCTGCCGGGGTTTTGCAAAAGGGGCTGCCTTACAGTATTACCGCTGGCAGGAATGCTGCGACCAGCAGCAGTTATCCTATTGAAGAACTGCCTGCAGAAAGCCCTCTGCATTTAGAAAAGCCTGCTTTAGAAGAAGAACTGGCTAAAAAGCCTGTTGAAGTGGCCATCTATCACACCCATAATGCAGAGACCTATATTCCATTGGATAAAAAAAGCAAGGTACAGGGGAAAAACGGAGGCATTACCCTAGTTGGGGAAGAGATCATAAAAACTCTGGCAGAAAACGGGGTGCGGGGGGTGCAAGATCTGACCATCCATGACCACCCGAATTTTCCCAGATCTTATATCGAGTCAAAAAAAACAGCCAGCCGTCTCCTCAATGAACATCCTGAATTAAAGGTATTGATTGACCTGCATAGAGATGCGGGAATACCTAAAAAGCAGACAACCACTGTTAATGGACAAGAATCAGCACTGATCATGTTTGTTATCGGAAATGGGCAGGGAATTCCCAATCCCCATTGGAGAGAAAATCTTGCCTTTGCCCGTAAGGTGGCCAACCGGCTCGAAGAGAAGTATCCGGGTATAGTTAAAGCTGTGCGCATAAAAAATGGCTGCTATAACCAGAACCTATCCCCGAAGGCGATTCTGGTGGAGATCGGGAGTGATAAAAACACTCTTGAAGAAGCCCTGCTGGCAGGACGCTGTCTGGGAGAGGTTCTGGCAGAAATAATTCAAGAATAGCTGTCATTTCAATATTGAGAAAAATCCTATCTGAAAGTTTGCCGTTTTCATAACTTAGAATAGTTAGGTAGCTTCATGGGAGTCTCTACAAGAGGCTCCTGTTGTTATTTTCGGATGGATTTGGTGTAAAATATTTATACTGGTCCTTACAAGCACAAAGCAAAATAATGTGTCCAAAAAGGTTAATAAAAATAAAACAAATACTTTTGTTATGGGGCACAAAGTGATAATATCTTTTTGGATGTTCATTTTTTGATAAGGAATGGGGAAATGTCTGAAGGTGCAAAGATTGCGAAAGCAGCAGGGATCATAACTATCTGTATGGTGGTTGCCCGTGTACTGGGCTATGTGCGGGATGCTCTGCTCTATGCTATTTTTGGCCAAAACCGAATCACAGATATTTATAATGCTGCTTTTTCTATACCCGATTTTATCTATATGATTTTGATCGGGGGTGCTTTGAGCTCTGCTTTTATCCCTGTTTTTGGGGGATACCTTGCCAGAGGTGAAGATGAAGAAGGCTGGCAGGTGGCCAACACTATGCTCAACCTGCTGGTCCTTTTAATGATCACCGCCATCGCACTTGGCATGCTCTTTACCCCGAATCTGATCCGGCTGCTGGTTCCTGGTTTTAACTCCTCTGAGGTCGATATGACCGTTTACCTCACCCGGATCATGTTTTTCCAAACCTTTTTTATGGGTCTGAGTGGGGTAACCATGGGGATCCTGAACTCCTATAAGCACTTTGTCACCCCTGCAGTGGGATCTGTGCTCTACAGTTTGTCTATTGTGGTAGTAGGAGGGGTGCTGGGGCCCCGTATCGGGATTGTGGCCTTTGCGATTGGGGTTGTTGTGGGGGCTGTTCTCAACTTTGCTGTGCAGCTGCCTGCATTATTGAAATTAGGGATGAGGTATAAACCGCTGCTTAATCTAAAGCATCCGGGGATCAGACAGATTGGGATTCTGGTATTTCCGGTGCTGATTGGGCTTTCGGTTTCACAGTTTAACCTGTTTGTCAGCCAGAACTTGGCATCTAACCTTCCCAGCGGACAGCTGGCTGCTCTGCGCACTGCACAGCGTTTTATGCAGTTACCTATCGGGATCTTCGCTGCTGCGATCAGCACTGCGGTGTTCCCTACCCTAACAGAGCATGCCGCCCGCATGGAATGGGGACAGTTTCGCCGCACCTTTTCTCTGGGTGTGCGCACCGCCAATTTTCTGGCAATTCCCTGTGTGGCAGGCTTGATCGCAATCGGCCTCCCGATTGTGCGGCTGTTCTTCGAGATGGGAAAGTTTACCCCTGAGAGTACAGCTGCTACATCAATTGCTTTATTTTATTATTCTTTTGGTATTATCGGCTATTCAGGGGCCACAGTTTTAAACAGGGTTTACTATGCCTTGAAGGATACCAGGACACCTGTTGCTGTGGGTATTGGCACAGTTATATTGAACATAATTTTGAATATCTGGTTGGTCAAACCGATGGGACACAGTGGCTTGGCTCTGGCTTATTCTCTGGTGGGGATAGTCAATATGCTGCTGCTGATCCTTCTCCTCAAGATGAAGGTCGGCAGTGTTGACGGGAAAAGGATTACACTCTCTGCACTGGGTTCCAGTTTAGCTGCACTGGTAACAGGTGTTGCGGCTTATACTGTTGTGGCACTGTTGGAAAGCATATTGGGTACTGCTTCAAAAACCGCCCAACTGATATCTGTCAGCGGGGGATTAGCTGCCGGTGTTTCAGTGTATTTCCTGTTGGCTTATCTCCTGCGTCTAGAGGAGTTTCAACTGGTGCTGGATTTAATTAAAAGGCGGCTCGGTATGAGAAGAAAAGCCAGCACCATCAGCTAAGAAAGGTGATATAAATGAAGCAGCAACAGATCAGAAATTTTTGTATAATTGCTCATATTGATCACGGTAAATCCACACTGGCTGACCGTTTTTTAGAGATAACCGGTACACTGCAGTCAAGACAGATGAAAGCACAGGTGCTTGATCAGATGGACCTGGAACGGGAACGGGGGATCACCATCAAACTGACACCGGTAACCATGCGTTACCGGTCAAAAGATGGCCAGGAGTATCTGCTGAATCTGATCGATACCCCGGGGCATGTGGATTTCAGTTATGAGGTCTCCCGGAGCCTTGCTGCCTGTGAAGGCGCTATCCTTGTTGTGGATGCCACCCAGGGCGTTGAAGCCCAGACCATTGCCAACACCTATTTGGCTTTGGATGCCAATTTGGAGATCATTCCGGTGATCAATAAGATCGATCTGCCTGTAGCTGATCCGGTGCGGGTGGCCCGGGAGATCGAGGAAGTGATCGGACTGGATTCAAAAAGTATTTTACATGTTTCAGCAAAGGATGGGACCGGTGTCCCTGAACTGCTGGAAACCCTTATTCATCAGGTACCACCTCCCCGGGGGGATGAGTATAAGCCCCTACAGGCCTTGATTTTTGACTCCCATTTCGATCCCTACAAAGGCGCCATCTCCTATATCAGGGTTTTCCACGGCAGAGTGCGGAGTGGGATGAAGATCATGATGATGTCAACCGGCAAGGTATATGAGGTCAGCGAAGTAGGGGTATTTTCCCCGGAGATGAGCCAGGTGGACGAACTGGGGCCCGGGGAAGTGGGCTACCTTGCTGCTGGAATAAAGGAGGTTGCTGACACCCGTGTGGGTGATACCATCACCGATGCGGTTAAACCTGCAGCAGAACCCCTTCCGGGCTACAGGAGGGTGCTGCCAGTTGTCTTCTGCGGTTTTTACCCTGTGGAAGCCAATGAATATGATAATTTGAGAGATGCACTGGCTAAGCTTAAACTCAATGACGCATCCTTCCAGTATGAGCCTGAAACATCTGTGGCTTTGGGCTTCGGTTTTCGCTGCGGTTTTCTGGGACTTTTGCATATGGAAATCATACAGGAAAGGCTGGAGAGGGAGTACGGCTTAGAACTGATCACTACCGCCCCTAATGTGGTTTACCGTGTGACCAAGAGAAATGGAGAGGTGGTCACAGTTGACAACCCTGCTCTCTGGCCGGATTTAGGGGAGATCGATCTGGTAGAGGAACCTTATGTGGAGGCCAATGTAATAACCCCTTCTGATTATGTGGGAGCGGTAATGGATCTCTTCCATGAACGCAGGGGTGAGTTCATGGAAATGAACTATCTATCCCCGCAGAGGGTGCAAATAACTTACCGGCTTCCTCTGGCAGAGATTATCTTTGATTTTTTTGACCGGCTCAAATCCTGTACCAGAGGTTATGCCTCTTTTGATTACGATATATCAGGTTACAGAGCAGCAGATCTTGTCAAACTGGACTGCCTGGTGCACGGAGAGAAGGTAGATGCCCTCTCTATGATTGTGCATAGGGACCAAGCTCAGCAAAAAGGTCGTGCCCTTGTGGAAAAACTCAGAAGGCTGATACCCAGGCAGCTTTTCGATGTCCCCATCCAGGCAGCTATCGGAAACAGGGTGATCGCCAGGGAAACAGTCAAAGCACTGCGTAAAAATGTTTTGGAGAAGTGCTATGGCGGTGATGTGACAAGAAAACGCAAGCTGCTGGAAAAGCAAAAGGAAGGGAAACGGCGCATGAAACAGGTGGGTAGGGTGGAAATTCCCCAGGAGGCATTCCTGGCAGTTCTCCAGGTTGATAAGGAATGACAGCTTTATATATCCATTTTCCCTTCTGCCTGCAGAAATGCCGCTACTGTTCCTTCAATTCTATACCGATTCCAAGAAATGTTATGCTGGTGACGGGATACCTGCAGGCACTGGAAAGGGAAATTGCCCTTTATGCATCCCATTACCCAAATGAATCATTATCTTCCATTTACTTGGGTGGGGGGACACCTACAGTTCTCCCGGCGGAGACCCTCTGCCGGATACTCTTCTACTGCAGGGAAAACTTTGCCTTCTCCCCGGAGATTGAAATTACAATAGAGGCCAACCCGGGAACAGTAACTCAGGGGATGCTTCAATTATTGAGAGATGCGGGCGTAAACCGCCTTTCCCTGGGTGTTCAATCCTTCAAATCAGCAGAACTGCAAATGTTAGGGAGGTCCCATTCTGTATCAGATGTCTATGCTGCTTATGATGCAGCAAGAAAGGCAGGATTTGATAATATCAACCTGGACCTGATCTATGCCCTGCCGGGACAGAGTCTGCAGTCCTGGAGGGAAAACCTGTGTTCAGCTATCCAGTTAGGCCCTGAGCACCTTTCTATCTACGGATTGTCTCTGGAGGAGGACACCCCTCTGGCAGATGATCTGAAAAAGGGTAAACTGGAAGCCTGCAGTGAAGAGATGCACATATCTATGTGGGAGGAAACCGCGTCTATGGTGGCAAAGGCGGGCTTTATCCGCTATGAGATCTCCAACTATGCTAAGCCAGGCAAAGTATGCAGGCACAATATTACCTACTGGGAAAACAAGACCTACCTGGGGGTGGGTGCCGGGGCACACGGTTATTATGACCATGTGCGTTATGGTAATGAAAATAATATTCAAAAATACATTGAAAGGGTGGAGAAAGGAGAGTTCCCCCGGGCTTTTGAGGAGCATCAAAGTCAAAAAGAAGAGATGGTAGATACCATAATCATGGGACTGCGCCTGACTAAAGGGCTTTCCCGCCAAAAATTCGCCAGGCGGTTCGGCTGTTCCTTTGAATCATTATATGAGAAGGAATTAAAAAAAATGGTAGAGGATGGTTTAATGGCTATCAGCGATGAGGCTATCTTCCTTACAGAAAGAGGACAGATCCTTTCCAATTATGTTTTATCCCACTTTGTTTAATGAACATCCCATCAGCTGCATTTTCATTGCTATTGACATCCAAAAGGCGTGGTGGTATGTTATTTCTAGAGCTTTAGCACTCATTTGATAGGAGTGCTAATTATCAAAGGTGGTGACGCCGATGGCTTTGGATTTACGGAAACAACAGGTATTAGAGGCTATTGTAGAATGTCATATTGAAACAGCGGAACCGGTGAGCTCCCGCAGTATTGCCCGTAAATACAATTTAGGCGTCAGCCCGGCAACCATACGCAATGAAATGGCGGATCTGGAGGAGATAGGGCTGATCAGACAGCCTCACACATCTGCAGGGCGGGTGCCTTCCCAGAGGGGATACCGTTATTATGTAGATAAATTGATGAAGAAAACCGAGTTGACCCCGCGGGAGGAAAAGCTGATCAGGGCAATATTTGCGAAGAAAGTAAAGGTATTGGCTGATATTATCCAGTGCACACTAAAAGCAGTGACTGAGCTGACTGACTACCTGGTTTTTCTTTCCGGGCCCTATTTTGAGAATGATGTGCTCAAAAAGATCAAAATTATTCAGCTTATGCCGGGAAAGGCTCTTTTGGTAGTCATGGCTGAAACGGGATGGGTTCATAGTAAAGCAATTGATCTATCTTCAGATATAACAGTAGATGACCTGGCATATATAGAGTTGGTGCTCAACCACTATTTCCAGGGACTGACCTTCAAACAGATAACTCGTACAGTGTTAAAAGATGTATATAATGAATTGATCAAGTACCGGAAGACCATTAATCATATTCTGGAAATCTTGGAAGTGGTGCTACAGGAGGAAGTGAAAGAAAATCTATACCTCGGGGGCACCAATAAGATCTTAAAACAGCCGGAATACAGTGATGTTGAAGAGGTCCGCAATCTGATGAACTTTATTGAAAGAGAAGAAAACCTGCGGATGATCCTGCAGGATGCGGATCCCTACCGGGTGACCGTGAAGATCGGAGAGGAGATTAAGAGCGAACAGGCCACAAAATATAGTGCAGTGACTGCTGTTTATAACGCGGGGGGAAATATTGTGGGAACGCTGGGGTTGCTGGGCCCGATGCGGATGGATTATGCTCGTGCCATGACAGTGGTAGAGCATATTACCCGTGTTCTCTCCGAAGCCCTATCAGGGGAGAAAGTATATTAAAAATTATATTTAAATGAACTCTCGGTGAAATATTTTTACAGCAGATGTCAGAAGCTGTATTAAGCCTTTGTAATTGCTTGGTGAAAGGTATTGCGGACATTTTTCAAGGAGGGAAAATATTTGAATTGTGAACAGAACAGTTTGCAAAATGAAGAAGAAACTAAAGTGACAGGTGAAGAAGCCAAAGTAACAGGTGAGACAGAGGGCTCACCCGAAAATCAGGATGATGTTCAAGAAAGCCTTGAAGAGAAACTTGCTGCCAAAGATAAGGAGTTAAATGATTTAAACCAGCGTTTTTTGCGTTTAGCGGCGGATTTTGAGAATTTTCGCCGGCGTACAAGGCAGGAAACCGCTGAGATCCGTCGTACAGCCAATGAGCGTTTATTGCGGGAACTTCTCCCGATTATCGATAATTACGAACGGGCTTTGGAAGCAGCGAAAAAAGATTTACCGGAAAACATGTATACAGGTATTGAGATGATTTACAGACAGTTGTGCAACCTGCTGGCTCAGGAAGGGGTAGAAGCTATAGAGTCAGTGGGTAAACCCTTTGACCCGCAGTATCAGGAGGCCTTTCAAAGGGTGGAAACATCAGAATTCCCGGAGGGCACTGTTACCGCGGAGGTACAAAAAGGGTATTTATTGCAGGGAAAAGTACTCCGACCTGCTCTGGTTATAGTAGCAAAAAGTAGAGAAACTGAAAACAAAAATTCTTGCTGTAAGGGGGCAAATGAGGATGAGTAAAATTATTGGAATAGACCTGGGAACAACCAACTCTTGTGTTGCTATTATGGAGGGTGGGCAACCTACGGTTATTCCTACACCAGAAGGTGCCCGCATTACCCCATCGATCGTTGCTTTTACCAAGGATGGGGAGCGTTTGGTGGGAGAGTTGGCCAAAAGACAGGCGATCACCAATCCGGAACGCACAA
>DUSK01000009.1 GCA_012842275.1 Syntrophaceticus sp.
ACATGCATGGCTTTCGCAATGGCTTTGGCATCAGGAAAAACGACACTGGATCAGTGTCCCCATGTTTCTGATGAAGCCAAGGAAGCCCTGGAATCAGCAACTGCTCCTCCGATTAAGCTTGTCAAAGCGGGGGCAGGGGACAATGTTCTCGAAATGGGTGATGAGCAGGTCATGTTCCGTCATGACAAGACCTTCTATCACCCGACAGGCATTTTCATTGAAGTGGCAGATAATGCCGATGTAGCCGCTAAGGTTGACGAGATTAATGGTCTGGTTTTTGAGCGTGTAGGCCAGAGGTATGAGGTTGACGGTATTGCTATTGTCAACGCATCTGGAAATGCTGACACCTTTAAACAAGCAGTGGCTACAGCAGCAGGGAAGACCAATAAGGTCTTAATGCTGGTTAGTGAAGATGCCGCGGCAATGGAGGCTGCTGCAGCTGATTTGGCAGACCGTAAGCCTATACTTTACGCAGCAAATGCTGATAACTACGAGAAGATGGTGGAAATAGCTAAGAAGATCGCTGCTCCTCTGGTAGTAAAAGGCAATGGCCTTGATGAGCTGGCAGATCTTGTAGAAAAGGTTGGCTATAAAGAGCTGATTCTGGATTCCGGTCAGCGGGAAACATCCAAAGTTCTTGCTGATTTGACACAGATTCGGCGTCAGGCCATCAAGAAGCGTTTCCGCCCCTTCGGTTATCCGACAATTGCATTTACAACTGAAGAGGATCCATTTATGGAAGCTCTGCAGGCACAAGTATATGTTTCCAAATATGCAAGTGTTGTAGTAATGAAGAATACAAACTTGGCTAGTTTGCTTACCCTGTTCAGCTGGAGAAGCAACATCTATACAGACCCGCAGAAACCGATTGCGGTTCAGCCTGGTATTTACGCCATTGGTGATGTTACACCAGATTCACCGGTTTATATCACCACTAACTTCTCACTGACCTTCTACACTGTCCAGACCGAAATTGAAGCAACAAGGCTGCCAAGCTACTTGATCGCTTTTGAAACAGAGGGATTATCAGTATTGACAGCTTGGGCAGGCGGCAAGTTTATCGGTGAGGAAATCGGGCCATGGCTCAAGGATTCTGAGATCAACGAGAAGGTCAGCCATAAGAAACTTATCATCCCTGGTGGTGTAGCAGCTATCAAGGGTAAGATCGAAGAGCTTTCCGGTTGGGAAGTTATCGTTGGACCGCGTGAGGCAAATGGAATCGGGTCCTTTGCCAAGTTAAAATTAGGTGCTTAAAAAAAACGACAAGTGGCTCGGTGACACTTTAAATACAGAGAGGGTGTCTAGATATGGCAAAACACATAGCAATGGCTGGAAAAGGAGGAACTGGGAAGACAACCATCGCTGCACTGTTGATCAAATATTTAATAGAGAAAAAGAAGGGTTCAATTCTCGCAGTTGATGCTGATCCCAATGCCAATCTCAACGAGGCTTTAGGGTATGAATTTGAAAACACCATTTCACAAATCCTCGTTGATATTAAAAAAGGCAATGTTCCTACCTCGATGACCAAGGAAACGTACTTACAATTCGAACTACACCGTGCACTTGTTGAAACTGATTATGTTGATTTGTTGGTAATGGGAGGGCCACAAGGGCCAGGATGTTACTGTTTTCCGACTGACATTTTAAAGCGTCATTTAGCGAACATGGATCGGAGTTACGATTATCTTGTGGTAGATAATGAAGCAGGTCTTGAACATATCAGCCGTAAGACCATCGAAGATGTTGATGTGATGCTTGTTATTTCCGATCCAACAGCAAAAGGCATACGCACAGCAGGTAGGATCTATCAGCTTGCTAAGTCTTTAAACATTAATATCGCTGATGCGTATCTGATCGTAACGAAAATAGCTGATCCAGCGCCCCTACAAAAGGAGATCGATGCTACAGGACTAAAATTACTGGGTGTAGTGCCTTATGATCCGAAAGTTGTTGAACATGATTTGAAGGGGATATCGATGCTGGATCTCCCGGATGACAGCGCGGCTGTGCTAGCGACACGGGATATGTTCGACAAACTAAAACTTTAGTTAAGAAAGGAGAGTAAACTATGCCGGTAGATATTCTGAAAGAAAAATTTACAGGCGCAGTCCAGGAAGTAGTGCTCGGCGCAACCAAGGAAGAAGGCGGGACAAGAGCCTATACAGTTAAACTAGGCGGAAGCTCCACACTTCCTTTTCTCCAGTTTGAAGGCGCAATTCCGAACCGTCCGGTTATCGCTTATGAGATCTGGGATATTAAGCCAGAATGGCACGAATCTTTCGAAGAGTATTATGGTGATGTTTGGCATGACCCCGTAGCCTGGGCTAAAAAGGCTGAGGAATTAGGAGCAGATGTTATTTACCTGCATCTGAAAGGTGCAGATCCGGAATTGGAGAATTCCAAAAAAGCTGATGATTGTGCGAAAACAGTCAAAGCTATTTTGGAAAACACCGGTGCGCCCCTGATCGTAGAAGGGCCAGGACACCCGGACAAAGACAATGAAGTGCTTCAGGCAGTGGCAGAAGCTGCTGCAGGTGAGAATATCGCTATTGGAGTAGCGGAGAAGGATAACTACCGCTCCATAGCTGCAGCTGCCATGATGGGCAAACACTGCATCATAGGGCGTTCACCTGTGGATATCAACATTTTGAAACAGCTGAACATTATGATCACTGAAATGGGTGTAGCTCCTGAAAAGATCATCAATGACCCTATGTCCAGTGGTCTCGGATATGGTATTGAATACTCCTACTCCATTATGGAGCGTGCGCGTTGGGGAGCCCTGATCGGCGATAAGATGATGGCCTTCCCAATCATCTGCCTTGCTGGTCCTGAGGCATGGCGTGCGAAAGAATCATATGCTCCTCTGGAAGATGCCGGTCCAGGTTGGGGTGAGCAGAAGCCGAGAGGAATTATGTGGGAGGCAATGACCGCTGCAGCTCTCCTGCAGGCTGGTGGTGACCTCGTTTTAATGAGGCATCCAGAAGCGGCCAAACTGATCAAAAAGCACATTGAAGATTTAATGAAACCGAATACCTACTAGACCATAGGTCAATGTGGGTGAGTTAATTAACAATAAGGAGGAGGTAAGCCCATGGCCTTTTATATGATTGGTGAGAGAATCAACGGTATGTTTAAAGATATCGGTGAAGCTGTTGCCAAATTTGATCCCAAACCTATTCAGGAGTGGGCAATAAAGCAGGCAGAAGCTGGCGCAGCTTACATTGATATCAATGTTGGCCCTACCGCAGCGGATCGGGTTAAGTCGATGCGCTGGATGTGTGAAGTCGTAACAGAGGTCACCGATGTACCGATCGCTCTTGACTCTACAAACTATGATGCTATTGAAGCCGGTTTGGAGGTCTGTAAACCTGGTGCATTAATTAACTCCTGCCCTGCGGAAAGACCGAAAATCGAGCGTGTTTTCCCCATGGCTAAGAAATACGGAGCTAAGATTATTGGTCTGACCATGGACAAGTCAGGTATTCCCAAGAGTGCAGATATGCGTGTAGGCTTTGCCATGGAACTGGTTGCAGCGGCTGATGAGTTTGGGCTTTCACCTGATGACCTGTTTATTGACCCGCTCATCCTGCCCTGTAACGTGGCACAGGATCACGCTCCAGAGGTACTGGAAGCCTTGCGGCAAATCAAGATGCTTTCCGATCCTCCACCACACACGACATTAGGGCTCAGTAACGTTTCCCAGGGTACTCCGTTCCGTCCGCTGATTAACCGCATCTATTGTGTTATGGCAATGACCTGCGGGCTGGACTCTGCCATCATGGATGTTACTGATGATGAACTGGTAGATGCTATTGCAACAGCAGATATGTTGCTCAACAATGCAATATACTGCGATTCATATGCAAAGGTGTTCAGAAACAGATAGTAGTGTTACTATTAGTAAGGTCCCGTCTATTAAGGCGGGACCTTACTAAAAATATATTATTTTTTTAAATGGTGGGATGTGGATGAAAGAAAAATAGGGGGAAACTAGATGAGCTGTAAAGACAATGTTAGAGTAGGTATTTACCTCTGTGATTGTGAAGGTAAGTTGGCTCCAGCAGTTGACTTTAACAAGGTTAAGACTAATATTCAAAAAACAGCGAATTTTGAGTATATTCGGATAGCCAATTTTCTCTGCGGCAAATCAGAGCAGGAAAGATTGGCACAGGAAATTGACAGGTATTCACTGAATAGGCTTTTGATTGTTGGCTGTGTTGACCCAAAGATTCAACGTCAACTTATTGAGTTCGGTGAGGAAAAAGGGATCTGCCGCTACCATATTGAGTTTGTGGATATCTGCAAACAAGGCAAAGAAAATGTAGAGGGAACAGTTTCCCTTATCAATGAGGGGTTGTTAAAGATGCAGGATCGCAGCACTATCGTTTATGAAGAACTTAATGTGCTCCCGGAGGTCCTGGTCATTGGTTGTGGAAAAGAAGGAGCTGCTACTGCTCTTGCTATCAGTGAGAATCAACCTGTTACAGTTGTTGATAACGAATCTAGTCAAGAAGGAAAGCAGCTTCTCGAAGGCAAGAAGAATATAACAGTGAAAACAGGGGTAAAAGTTGTTGGGGTTGAGGGATTTCCGGGTCAGTTTTTAGTTCGTTTTCTTGATAATGGTAAGCATGTAAAGCAAAGTTTCGGGGCCATTATTGTTGCACTCGATGCTCAACCTTGTCTCAACGAGGATAAATATCAGGTGAGGCTCGGTGAGCGCATTTTAAGTTTATCGCAGTTTATAAACAGTGATAAGGATTACTCAGGTCAGAAAGTTACCTTCCTTTTAGGTAAAGCTGATGAAGATTCGCTTCTCTCTTATGCAGCTGTATTAAAAAATGCCCTTTTGCTCAAAGATAAAGGGGCAGATGTGAATATTCTCTATGAGGATATGAAGGTATCTGCTGACCAGTTGGAGCAAGACTATGAAGAAGCAAGGGCCCGAGGGGTAAGTTTCTTAAAGTATAACGGTGATTTACAGATAATCACCACTGCTGTAGCTGTAACAGTACGCTACTGGGAGCCTTTCTTACCGCAGATTGAACAGATTCGACTGGTTTCTGACTATCTTGTGCTTGCAGAGGATTATTTACCCGATTCCGGTACTGCTGATTTGGCAGCAGCTCTTGATGTGAGGACAGGACCAGACGGGTTCTTCCAGAAAGACAATGTTCATTTCTTACCTATAATGTCGAACCGTGAAGGGATTTATTTTGTGGGAAGCTGTCATGGACCCATTCACGGTATCGAACTCCACAAAGAAATTGAAACAGCAAAAGCAGAGGTTGGCCGTTTTGCTGGTGGAAAAGTGCGTGTGCTGGCCTTGCAACCACAGGTTACTGCTGAAAAATGTGCTGTTTGCTTGACCTGCTATCGTACCTGTCCTCATCACGCCATCGAAATTGTACATGATGAATCCTTAAACAATATGTATCATTCTGCAGCCCGAATGCATCCATTGGCATGCCGACGCTGTGGGATTTGTGCGGCAGAATGCCCTGGTAAAGCCATTCAATTGCCATTATACACTGACCAGGAGATATTGCAGCAGATTTCCCGTCCTCCAAAATTAGTAGCCTATGCCTGTGAGAATTCAGGTGCACTGGCTGCAGAAATGGCCAAGAGCTTAGATCCCAATTTGCAGGTAGACCTGAAAATAGTACCGGTTCCTTGTTCAGGCAAGATCGATGCCCTGTACCTGCTTAAAGCACTGGAACAGGGGGCTGATGGTGTATTGCTGCTTGTCTGTCACAAGGAGAACTGCAAATTCGTTTGGGGAAATGAAAGAGCAGATCAGCGTAAGGAGCAGGTGCGGAGACGGCTTAGAGAGGCCGGCCTGGAAGAGGATCGTGTGGAGATAGTATATCTTGCTGCAAACCAGGGCAATCAGTTTATCGCATCTGTACAATCGATGGCTGCTCGAATTAATCAGTTAGGATCAAATCCGGGGAAGGTGATAGAATGATCGTTGTTGAGAATAA